>JAVXWN010000176.1:0-19433 GCA_032230645.1 Acidobacteriota bacterium
GTCGTTGACGAGCAGGGCACGAGCCTGCCCGACTGCCCCGCGCTCTTGACGACGCTGCTCGGCTTTGGCGCACCCGACGTGGGCGCGGCCGACTCGGTCAACGTGCTCGTGCAGTTGGCCGCCTCGATGCGCGCGCACGGGCGCGGCGGCTCGCTGCTCGTCGTGCCGCAAGGGTCTGAGGCGTGGCGCGAATCAATCGTGCGCCCGGTCACATACGCGGCCGCGCCGCCCTTCTCAGAGATGGCCGAGCTGATGAAACAGGACGCGGCCGAGCGTGTGAGTACCGAGTGGCAAGAGTCTTTGCTCGACGCGGTCGAGATGATTGCCGGGTTGACGGCCGTTGACGGCGCGGCGCTCATCAGCGACCACTTCGAGCTGCTCGCCTTCGGCGCGAAGATAGGACGACGTGAGGGCGGCGCGCAGGTCGAGCGCGTGATAGTGACCGAGCCGATTGTCGGCGACGCGGCGGTGGTGATGGCCCCCGCACAACTCGGCGGGACGAGACATCTCTCGGCCGCGCAGTTCGTGCAGGATCAGCAGGACACGGTCGCGCTCGTCGCCTCGCAGGACGGACGCTTCACCGTCTTCGCATGGTCGCCCTGCGAGGCGATGGTTCACGCGCATCGCGTCGAGACGCTACTGCTTTAACCTTGCGGCGTATGCATCGTAGGCCGCGCGTGCGAGTTCGGCGATGAGCTTCTCCTGCTCGGCGTCGCCGAGCTTCGAGCCGCTTAAGAGCACGGCCAGCGCGAGGTGCTCGCCGCCGGGTAGCGTGATGAGGCCCACGTCGTTCGTCGAGGTTCCGGTTGGGCCCGTGCCCGTCTTGTCCGCGACAGGCGTACCGGCTGGCACGCCCGCGCGCAGACGCCGCTCGCCCGTCGTCGCGTGCGTCATCAGGTCGAGGAGCAGAGCGAGTTGCGCGGGTTGTAACGCCTCGCCCTTTTGAAGCAGTCCGAGCAGGCGCGCGAGGTCTGTGGCCGTGCCCGTGTTGGGCTCGCCGCCCTCCAACGCGAACTGGCGAACGGAAGAGCGCACGACGATGCCTTCGAGGCCGAGCGCGTGCATACGTTGTGTAACGACAGCGGGGCCGCCGACGAGCTTGAGAAGCTGGTCGCTCGAAGTGTTGTCGCTGCGCACAAGCGATAGCTCAAGCAGTTCACGGACGCTGCGCTCGACCGCTTTGCTCCAAAGGTCGTTGTTCGTTTTCGCTCCCGGCGAAACGTCGGCCGGTGTGACGCGCACCTTCTGTTCGAGACTCAGCCGCCCCTCCTCCACGTCCTTCAACACGGCGACGGCGAGCGGCAGCTTGAAGACGCTGTAGAGTGGAAGCGGCTTCGCGCCGTCGGACTCGGAGGCGCGACCCGCCTCGACGTGAATCACCACCACGCCGCAGTCGCCGCCCGCGCGCTCGCAGATTGCCTTGAGACGCGCCGACAGTTCGGCGTTGATGCTCACTCCTATCTCGGGCCTCGTCGTCGTGGCAACGGGCGTCGGGTTCGGCCCTTGCGCGCCGCCGGGACTTTCGTTGCCGTGCGCGGTCGTCTCGCCCCGAGACATACACGCCGCGCCGCCGAATGCTGCGACGATGAAGACCACGACTAACGTGACTCTCTTACGCACACGCGCTCCCTCCTTTTAACAGGCCAGCTAGTAGACCACTCTTGTCTTGAGCGTCGCCTTCGCGCTCTTCAGAATCCTGACGGCCTCGCCGGAGAGCGCCGTGTCCACGTCGAGGATGACGTAGCCTACGCGGTCGTTGGTCTTCAGGTACTGGCCGAGGATGTTGACGCCGCGTCCCGATAGCTCGGAGTTTATCTCGCCGAGGACGCCGGGGACGTTGCGATGTATGTGCAGAATGCGGTGCGTGCCCTCCTGCGGCGGCAGGCTCACGGGTGGGACGGTATGTGAGCCCGTTGAAGTACCGAACTCAAGATACTGAATCAGCTTCGACGACACGTCGAGCCCGATGCCTGCTTGCGCCTCTTCGGTCGAGCCGCCGACGTGCGGCGTCAGAATCACGTTCGGCAAATTCTGCAAGACGCACTTGAAAGCGTCGCCGCTGCGCTCGGGCTCCTCGGGGAAAACGTCAACGGCCGCGCCGCCAAGCGCGCCGCTCTCGATGCCGCTTCTCAAAGCTTGGAGGTCTACCACGTCGCCACGGCTGTAGTTGATGAGCAGCGCGCCGCGCCGCATCTGCGCAAGCGTGCGCTCGTCCATGAGGTTGCGCGTCGAGGCTCCTCCGGGAACGTGCAGCGTGACGATGTCAGACTCAGCTAAAAGCTCCGCGAGGTCGCGCGCCTGACGTGCGTTGCCGTGTGGGAGCTTGGGCACGATGTCGTGATAGACGACCTTCATCCCCAAAGCCTCGGCCATCACCGAGACCTGCGAGCCGATGTTGCCGTAGCCGACAATGCCGAGTGTCTTGCCGCGCAACTCGTAGCTGCCCTTCGCCTCTTTGAGCCAGACGCCGCGATGCGCCGCCGCGTTCTTGTCCGCGACGCGACGGATGAGCATCACGGAGAGCCCGATGACCATCTCGGCGACCGAGCGCGTGTTCGAGTAGGGCGCGTTGAAGACGGCCACGCCTGCGCCGGTCGCCGCGCTCAAATCCACCTGATTGACGCCGATGCAGAAGCAGCCGATTGCGAGCAGCCTGTCGGCGCTTGCCAGCACGCGCTCCGTAATCTTCGTCTTCGAGCGGATGCCGAGGATGTGTACGCCCCTGACAGCCTCGGCCAATTCATCCTCGCCGAGCGCACGCGAGAGCCTTTCGACGCCCGCCGCGTATCCACCCCGCGCGAACCCGGCCACGGCCGTCTCGCCGACGTTTTCGAGCAGCAGGACTCTTATCCTGTCTCTCGGGTATGAGGTCTCTTCACTCTTCATCAATCACACCCGAGCGCACTTCGCGGCGCGGTGCGCCGAGCACGTCGGCGAGCCACGCGGAAACGTCGCGCAAGCTCTCGAAGCTCACCTCGTGACCCATCGGATACTCGCGATAGGTTAGCTCGACCGGCAACGCCTCAAGATATTTTCGCGCGGCGCGCGCGTTTTCTACGGGCAGCACGGGGTCGTGGATGCCGTGCGTGATGATGACCGGAAGCCCCTTGAGCGCATCGCGGTTGGGCTCGGCTTCGAGCACCTGCACGGGCAGCCGCCCGCTCATCGCCGCGACGCCCGCGACCCTTTCGGGCTGCGTGAGCATGAGCGCCAGACTCATCATCGCGCCCTGACTGAAACCGGCGAGGTATGTGCGCCGCTCTTCGGTGCCGTAGGCTTCGATTAGCTCGCCGATGAAACCGGGCAGAAGCTCAAGGCTTCGCTTCGCCTGCGCCATGTCGGCGACCATGCCTTCGGGCGTGAAGTCTATGCGGAACCAACCGTATGAGCCGGGCCCGAGCACCACGGGCGCGCGTGCGCTCACGACGAGGAACCGCTCGTCGAGGTAGGGCGTCAATCCGAACAGGTCTGCCTCGTTGCTGCCGACGCCATGCAGCAGGAGCAGGAGTGGTGGCCGCCCTTCGGACTTCGCGCGCGGCTCGCGCACGAGATGTGTTAGTGAAAGAGTCTTCCCGGTCATCTTTATTTATACGCTTCCCTTGCCTTGACTATATCGCGGGCCATTCGACTCCGTCCGCGCCGACGAAGAGCGCAAGCCGTTCGGCCGCTTCTTCCAAACCCTTGCGCCGCGCTCGGGTCACGCGCACGCCCGGCTCCCAGAAGATGCGACGAATCTTCAGAAGGCTTTCGTCGCGGTGAAGCTTCGGGTCTATCCGACCAATGAGGCGGTCGCCTTCGAGCACGGGCAGGACGTAGTAACCATGAACGCGCGCGGGCGCGGGCACGAACGCCTCGAAACGATAGTCGAAGTCGAACAGGCGGCGCAGTCGCGCGCGGTCTCTCAGCACGGGGTCGAAGGGACTGAGCAGGCGCGTGCGGCGTGGCGGCGCGGGCAGGCGTGCAAGCCTTCGCTCCCAATCGGCCAGCGCGTAAGCGGCGCGCGGCCTCTCTGCGCCTAACGGCTCAACGATGACGGGGACGACGCGGCCCGTGCGTTCAGCCTCTTCGCACCAACGCTTCGCCTGTGCCTGCTCGATTGAGTCCCAGAACTCCGCGATCTCCTTCGGCGTCGCGACCACCAGACGCTCAAGCGCCGTCGAGCATGCCCACTCGACGTGCTCCTCTTCCGCAGGTCTTGGCGTGTTGTCGTGTTCGGGGAAGACGCGCCCGGTGAGGTCGTAGACCTTCTGAAACTTTTCGCGCCGCGTGACCATCAACTCGCCCGTCCGCCAGAGGTATTCGAGCGCGGCCTTCTGCGGCTTCCAACCCCACCACGCGGACGAGCCCTTAGCGCCGTTGCTCGCATCGTGCTCGAAGTCCTGCGAGCGCAGCGGCCCTTCGCGCACGATGCGCTCGCGCACCGCGTCGATGATGCGTTCGGGACGCGCGCCCATGCGCTCGCGCCACCAGACGCTTCGGCGTATGCGCTCGCCCGCGCGCTCGAAACGCGGCTTCCAGTGCGCGAACCATTCGGAGGGGATGGCCGAGGCGTCGTGCGTCCAGTGCTCGAAGAGTATGCGGTCGTGCTCTAACAGTCGCGCGAGATGCTCGCGGCGATAGCCGTCGAGTCGGCTTGAGAGCGTCAGGTGATGCGCGCGCTCGACGAAGCTGATCGAGTCGAGCTGCACAAAGCCCATTCGCAGGACGAGCCCGCGCAATGATGCGACCGAAGCCTTTCGCCCCGGCTCCGCGAGCAGACCTTGCGCACCCATCAAAAGCAGACGCGACTGCTCGGCCGTCACCACGCGGCGCGTGCTCACATTCGTCTCTGTATGTTTTACCGGCAAGACTGCTTGAACTTTAACGGCAACCGAGGCGCGGACGCCAGCGCCGCTGAGAGAAATGAGAGAGGGATTTTGTGAGGCGGCGGCCGGTCATAAAGCGCGAGCCATCAGCAGGTCGGTCTGCGCATCGTCGCCGACACGGAAGACGTGCGAGCCGACGACCTCGAACCCCCACTTACGATAGAAGGCTTTGGCGCGCTCGTTGTGTTCCCACACGCCGAGCCAGATGGTCTGCCAACGCTTGCGCCGCGCTTCGTCCAACAACTCGCGCATCAGCGCCTCGCCCACACCGCGCCCGTGCCACTCGACGACGACGTAAAGCCTCGCCAGCTCGACCGGCTCCGCGCCACACACGCTTGCAGGGGCTTCGCCCGCGTGAAGTTTCGCGTAGCCCGCCGGTTGACCTCCGACCTCGGCGATGAAGAACGTGGAGCGCGCGTCTTCGAGTTCGGCCGCCTGAAGCTCGACGCTGTAGGTCGCCGAGAGAAACGCGTGCATGTCTTCGGGACTGCAACTCTCCACAAAAGTTTCATAGAACGTGCGCGCTCCCAACTCCGCGAGCAGCGCCGCGTCGCCCGCCTCCGCACGTCGCACCATGACCGACTCGCCCGCCCGCTTCGCTTCATCCATCATCCGACTCACACCTCATAATTCGCATCTGAACTCCGACGAAGCCAACTTCACCTCTTGAATACTTTGACACCGTGCGAGGCCGTCTGAAATCGCGCGGGAAGATATTACCAGAGGGGCGGAGTGTCAATGATAAGGCGGGTCGAGTCTTTACGCCGCTCGCCTGTTTCTCTTATGCTTCGCGGATGAGAAAAAGAATCTGGCTGGCCGCGTTGCTACTCGTCTCGCTCGTGTGTGTCGGGTTTGGCTATCAGGCGCAGGGTCGGACACAGTGGGAGTACAGAACGAGTTGTGGCAGGGTTGACTTTGACAAGCTTGGCGACGATGGCTGGGAGCTTGCAGCCGCCACGCAGGACGGCAGTATCACTTGCCTCTACTTCAAACGACGAAAATAATTCCGCCCTCGCGAAGACAATCTACAGCGTGACTTCGAGGCTGTGGTACATGAACGCGGACTTCGAGGCCGAGTTGGCGGCGCACGATGCCTCCGGCGCGTACCGTCGCACGCAAGCCTTCGAGCAGCTTAACCGCCGACTCTCCGCGCAAATGCTCTGGCTTGCGCGAGCGGGCGATGCGCTGCTGCTCGCGAAGCCTTGGGCCGACGCGCTCGGGACGGAAGCGCACCGACGCGGTGTGGAACTCGTCTCGCCCGAGGATAAGGGGTCGCAGGCCGGAAGGCTCTTTACGCCGTGGGGCTGGACGCCGAGCGCAGCCAAAGCAGGGATGAAAGTCGGCGCAATCGTTCGTCCCATCGGCTTCGAGATTGTGCGTCGCGTGAACTCGAAGCTGTGGAGCCACGCGCTCGAAGTCGAGTTGGGCGTGGCGCTCGAAGGCGCGGCGACCGCCGATACCATCGAGACCTTGCGCGAGCATGCGGCGCGCGCGTGCCCCGGCCCGCAGGACAAGTGGGTCATCAAGAGTCCATACGGATTCGCCGCGCGCGAACGCGTGCTAGGTCGCGGCCCTGCGGTCGAAGGAGCGCAGGCCGTGTGGGCGTTGAAGCGACTTGCGCGCGGCGAGACGCTCATCTTTCAGCCGTGGCTCGAAGTCGTGCGCGAGTACGGCGTCGTCGTCGAAATCAATGACGACGGCTCGCACCGCGTCCTCGGCGTCAGCGACCTTCAAACGAACGGCGCGGGCACTGGCACGGGTTACATGCTCGGCCGCCCGCCTATAATAGAGCGTATGACACAACTCGAAGCGATGGCCTCCGTGGTGTGCGAACGACTCCACGCGGAAGGCTACCGGGGCCCCGCAGGCGTTGACGCCATCGAGCACGCGGGCGGGCTCCACCCTCTGCTCGAAGTGAACGCGCGCTACACGATGGGCTTCGTCGCGCTCGCCGTCGAGCGCGCGCTCAAACCTTCCACGCCGTTGTTCTGGAGCAGCAAATAGCCAACGACGCATGCGCGTGCGCGACCATAACGTTTGCGCGTGCGGCGTGTGTTGTGTTTCACTTCGCCTTCGGAAACGCTCTTCGTGAATCGAGCCTTTGACGACGCCTATTCCCATGAACGACCCGCACGACGACAGAGTACGCACGCTGCTCTCGAAGATTAAAGACTTTCTGCGCGACGAAGTCTTACCGATGGAAGCGGACTTCCTGCGTCGTCCCTTTCGCGAGCTTCTGCCCGCGCTCGGCGAGAAGCGTGAGCGGGTCAAGGCGCTCGGCCTGTGGGCTCCGCACCTGCCCACCGAGTACGGTGGACTCGGCCTTACTCTTTCCGAGTTCGCGCGCGTGAGCGAGGAGTTGGGGCGCACGCCGCTCGGCCACTACCTCTTCAACTGTCAAGCACCTGACATCGGGAACATGGAAGTGCTCATCTCGCACGCCACGCCCGAGCAGAAAGAGTTGTATCTTTGGCCGCTCGTGCGTGGCGAAGCGCGTAGCTGCTTCTCGATGACCGAGCCCGAGCACGCGGGCTCGAACCCCGCTTGGATGAGCACGCGCGCCACCAAAGAGGGCGACAACTACGTTATCAACGGCCACAAGTGGTTCACCTCTTCGGCCGAAGGCGCGGCCTTCGCCGTCGTGATGGCGGTGACCACACCGGAGGCGGAGAGTCCTTACAAGCGCGCGAGTCAGATTATCGTTCCGACCGCTACGAATGGCTTCCGCATCGTGCGCAACATCAGCGTGATGGGCGACGAAGGGAGCGACTACGCGAGCCACGCCGAAGTCGTCTACGAGAACTGTCGTGTGCCGCAATCAAGCCTGCTCGGGCGCGAGGGCGAGGGCTTTCTCATCGCGCAGGAGCGTTTAGGGCCGGGTCGCATACACCATTGCATGCGATGGGTCGGCATCTGCGAGCGCGCCTTCGACATGATGTGCGAGCGTGCGGCGCGCAGAGAGCTATCGCCCGGCGTGCCGCTCGCCAGCCGCCAGAGCGTGCAAGAGTGGATAGCCGAGAGCCGCGCCGAGATTGATGCCGCGCGCCTTCTCGTCCTGCGCACCGCAGAGAAGATTGACTCGGAGGGCGCAACCGCCGCGCGCGAAGACATCTCGCTCATCAAGTTCTTCGTCGCGGGCATCTTGCAGAAGGTCTTAGACCGCGCGATACAGATTCACGGCGCGTTGGGACTGACGGAAGACACCGCACTCTCCTACTGGTACAGGCACGAGCGCGGCGCGCGCATCTACGACGGCCCCGACGAGGTACACAAGGCCGTCGTCGCGCGCGGCGTGCTCAAGCGTTACGGCGTTAAGGTGTCGGTCTGAGTTATGACAACGGGGAAGACAGCGCAAGACTTCGCCCATGATTTCATCGATGGGCCGCGCAGTGTCCGCGCGGGTGAAGAACTGGACGCCGCGCGTCTCTTCGTTTACCTGCATGAGCGCATCCCCGAACTCGAAAGCGAGCCGGAGGTCGAGCAGTTCCCCGCGGGCTTCTCGAACCTGACCTACCTTCTGCGCACGGGCGAGCAGGAGTTCGTGCTGCGCCGTCCGCCCGTCGGCGCAAGCGTCAAGACCGCGCACGACATGGGGCGCGAGTACCGCATACTCTCGCGCCTCCATCCCGTCTACGGAAAAGTTCCGCGCCCCATTCTCTTCTGCGAGGACGAGTCGGTTATCGGTGCGCCCTTCTATCTGATGGAGCGCGTGCGCGGCATCGTCCTGCGCGCGCGTCCGCCCGAAGGGCTTGAGCTTTCGCCCGGCGTGATGCGGCGACTCTCCGAGTCGTTCGTTGAAAACCTCGTCGAGATTCACGGGGTTGACTATGAAGCGGCGGGGTTAGGCGAGTTGGGGCGGCCCGAAGGCTACGTGCTCAGGCAGGTCGAAGGATGGACGAAAAGATACTTCGACGCGAAGACCGATGAAGTGCCGTCAATCGAGAGGCTTGCCGCGTGGCTCATCGAGCACGCGCCGCGCGAGTCGGGACGCGGCGCGCTGATTCACAACGATTACAAGTATGACAACGTCGTGCTTGCGCCCGGTGACCTTTCTCGAATCGTGGCCGTGCTCGATTGGGAGATGGCGACCGTCGGCGATCCTCTGATGGACTTGGGAACGACGCTCGGCTACTGGGTTGACGCCGACGACCCCGAAGAGTGGCGGCGGCAAGGCTTCGGTTTGACGATGCTTCCCGGCAACCTCACGCGCGGCGAAGTCCTCGCGCTCTACACGGAGCGGAGTGGCCGCGACGTGCAAGATGCGGTCTTCTATTACGCCTACGGCCTGCTCAAGATTGCCGTCATCGTGCAGCAGATTTACTCGCGCTATAAGCGTGGGCTCACGAAGGACGCGCGCTTCGCATCCCTCGCGAGCCTCGTGCGTGCCTGCGGCGCGCTGGCCGTGTGCGCCGTCGAAAAGAGACGCATTGAACGTCTGGGTTAAAGAACGGCGGGCTCGGCCCCTTCCAAAGACTTCACATCAATGACGAAGCGATAGCGCACGTCACCCTTCACCGTTCGTTCGTATGCCTCCGCGATGCGCTGGATGGGGATGACCTCAACGTCCGAGCTGATGCGGTGCTCGGCGCAGTAGTCGAGCATCTCCTGCGTCTCGCGTATGCCGCCGATCATCGAGCCCGCGAGCGTTCTCCCGTTCGAGATGACCGAGAAGGACTGAAGCTCAAGCGGCTTCTCGGGCGCGCCGACGAGCACCATCACGCCTTCACGGCGCAGAAGGTTGAGATACATGTTCAGGTCGTGCTGCGCCGACACCGTGTCGAGGATAAAGTCGTACTTGCTCGCCAGAGCTTCGAGCTTCTGCGGGTCACGCGTGACGATGAAGTCGTGCGCGCCTAAGCTCTGCGCGTCGCGTTCCTTGTCGGGCGAGGTGCTAAAGACCGTCACCCGCGCGCCCATCGAGGCGGCGAGCTTCACGCCCATGTGCCCCAAACCACCTAAGCCCACCACGCCGACTCTCTGCCCCTCGCCAACCTTGAAGCGACGAAGCGGCGAATAGGTTGTAATCCCCGCGCAGAGCAGCGGCGCGACGTTCGGCAGCGGCAGGCTCTCGGGGACTTTCAACGTGTAGTCTTCATCGACCACGATCTGCAAAGAGTAGCCGCCATAGGTCGGCGTCTTCTCGTCGCGCTCCGTCCCGTTGTAGGTTGAGACAAGATGGTTCTCGCAATAATGCTCTTCGCCCTCGCGACAGTTGCGGCACACACGGCACGAGTCAACGAAGCAGCCGACACCGGCAAGGTCTCCCTCTTTGAAACGCGTAACCTCCGCTCCGACGCTTGCGACGCGGCCGACTATCTCGTGACCGGGAACCATCGGAAAGATGGAGCCGCCCCATTCATCGCGCGCCTGATGGATGTCCGAGTGGCAGACGCCGCAATAGAGTATTTCGATAAGCACGTCGCGCGCGCCGACTTCACGTCGCTCGAACGAGAACGGCACAAGCGGCGCACCCGCGCTCGGCGCGGCGTATCCTTCGGTCTTAATCACAGTCAATCCCCTCCCTGATTTGCCTAAAACTTTATACCCCGCATCATCACACATCTAAGACACGAAAGATTGTCGCGCGCGTTAACCTTTCTCGTCCGCCACGCGCCGCGCCTTCCACCACCCGGCCGCCGACAGCAGCCAGAGAGAGCACGAGACGAGCGACGCGAGCATCGTCCACCAGAAGAAACGGAAGTCGCACGAGGTTGCAACGAAGAAGTAAGCCAGCCCGTAGAGCAGGCCGCTCGACGACAATACGAAGACGGCTTCGAGGTCTCCGCGCAGCCGCCCGGCGGTCGCCGCGCAAACAAGCGCGAACGAGACTATCAGCCAGAAGAAGCCGCGAAAGAGAAGCGTGTCTCTCAGTTTCCAGAAGACGGCGCGGAGCAGTTCATGGAAGCGCCAGTTGTTGACTTCATATCCGCCGAAGGAATGGCTGGTGGCGAGATAGGGAAAGCAAACGTGCTCCTTTCCAATTCCCGTCGCCCACTTGAAGACCTCCCAACGGTGGCGCAGATAGGCCGCCTTGTTCGCCGTCACGACCTCCGCCCACTTCGCGCGCAGCGCCGCTATCTCTTCCGGGTTCTCCGTCAGACGCATCCCCGTCTTCCCACATGTATAAATCGCGGTGGCATCCTCCGGCCGGTAGCACGCCGAGGCGACTTCAACGAGCGAGAAGCCTTCAACCCTCCGCACGTAGTCCGGCAGCAGCGCTTCGCCACGCTCTATTGAAACGGCCGTCAGGTCGTGGAGCAGCACGACCTGAATGATGTACGAGTTGCGCCCGCCCGTGAGCAGGCGCGTCGTCGTCAACACCGCTACGGTCAACAACAGGAAGTATGCGAGGCCGAGCGCGAGCGCGAACATGCGAAACCTGTTAGCCGCCTTTCGACTTAACAGCGGCCACACGCGACACGCGACGAAGCCCGTCCACAACGCCAGCGGGAGAATCGCGGGCGCTGCGTTCTGACGCACGCCGTAGCCGTAAAAGAGGAACGGGATGGAGAGGAGCAGCGAGACCCTCGAACCCTCACGCCGCGCCGTGTAGAGAAGCGCCGAGGCGAGCAGAAGCGAGGCTCCGAGTCCCACGTCCTTCCAGACCGTGCTCAACAGCGCCAGTACCGGCGGCAGGAAACCCGACGCGACGAGGCACAGCCCGAACCACATTCCCCTTCGATACGTCGCGCGCCGGAAGAGCGCCAGCGCGCCCCAGAAGACAGCGTTATGCAGCAGCAGCATCCCGAAGGGGCCGGGCACCGCGCGGTCTACGATGCCCCACACGGCGGCCATCAGCGGCGGGTGCCAGTCCGTGAAACTCCACGCACGCCCCTCGTTCAACTGGCGTATCGAGTCCGGCGAGATGTAACCGGGATAGAACGCGACGACGCACAGCAGGAAGCCCGCGAAGCATGCGAGATAACCGGCCAGCCACGCGCCGCGCACGCTCTCTTTCAAGTCATTCGTCAAAGCGTCACGGCTCCTCTCAAGTGCGCAGCGTCGAAGCGAAACGGTAAAGCATCAAGCGACCCGTCGAGGCGCGAGCCTTCACACTTTGACGAAGGGCAAAGAGAACGTGCGTCGCTGTCTTCGACGTGTGCCGGATTGCATAATTAACCCGTCCTAGATAATCTCGTCATTCGTCATTCTTAATCTTATCGTCTTCTGTTCGGCGCAGTGTTTGGATTCTATATGATTCGAGGCCGCGATATTATCCTCGTCTCCAGCATTGACTGGGACACACAGTGGCAAGCGCCGCAGGAACTCGCCCTGAGACTGAGCGCGGCGGGCAACCGCGTGCTCTATCTCGAAAACACGGGCGTGCGCACGCCGGGTCTGCGCGATGCAGGGCGGGTGATGCGGCGTCTCAAACACTGGGCGGGCGCACTGCTTGCGCACGGCGTCCGCCCGGTTCGGCCGAACCTCTGGGTCTACGCGCCGCTTGTGTTGCCGCCCTTCGGCCCTGCGCCGGGGGCACGCTTCAACCGTCATCTGCTGCTGCCGCTCATCGCCCGCGCGGCGCGACGCCTCGGGATGCGCGACCCCGTCATCTGGTCGTTCCTTCCGACCGACACCGCGCTCGGCCTCCTCGACCTGCTCGGCTCGGAGCACGGCCGCGTCGTCTACTACTGCGCCGCGGACTTCTCACAACTTACGCCCTCGGCGCATGGGCTCGAACGCAGCGAGGCGGAACTACTCAGACGCAGCGATGTCGTCTTCACCATCTGCGACGAGTTGGCCGAACGCTGTCGCCGCTGGAACTCAAACGTGCATGTCTTTCCCTACGGCGTCAACCTCAAAGCCTTCCCGCCGCAGGCGGCCGAGCACGCGCCGCACGCCGCCGCGACACGCAACGGACACCACAACGGCTTCTCGTGGACGAAGCATGCGAAGGGGAACGGTCACAGGGTCATCGGTTACGTCGGCGGGCTGCACCGGCACGTCGGCGTCGAGATGCTGGTCGAGATGGCGAGCGCACGTCCCGCCTGGTCTTGGGTCTTCGTCGGCGCTCCCGAAGTGCCTTTGAAAGACTTGCAGGGATTACCCAACGTCTACCTGCTCGGCCAGCGACCGCACCACGAGCTGGCGCGCTACATACGCACCTTCGACGTTTGCATCGTGCCCTATCGCCGCAGCGCATACACCGAGACGGTCGTGCCCTCGAAGATCAACGAGTACCTCGCGATGGGTAAGCCGGTCGTCTCGACCGACCTCCCGCCCGTCTGCGACTTTAACGACAAGCACCGCGTGCTCATCACCGCCGAGGGACACCCGGAGAGTTTCCTGCGCGGCATCGAGCGCGCGCTCACTCACGTCGAGGACGAGACGCTCATCGAACGCCGCCGCGAGGTCGCACGACAGGGCGACTGGGAAGCGCGGCTCGATGCGATGAGCGAGCTGATACTGCGCGACCGTGCGTCGTAAAGCTCATGGTCAGCTTAACCAAAAGCACAGAGGTGCGCGCACAACACAGCGCACGCCGCGACGACGACGCGCCTTCGCATCCGAAGTGCGGCCCCGCTCCTTTCGTGTCGGTCGTCGTGCCGGTGTGGAATGATGACGCGCGTCTGCCGTTCTGTCTCCGCGCGCTCGAAGCGCAGACTTACCCCGGTCACTTGTATGAAGTCGTCGTCGTAGATAACGACTCGGCCGAGCCAATCGCGCGCATCGTCGAGCGTTTCACGCACGCGCGCGTCGTGCGCGAAGCGAGGCACGGCTCCTACGTCGCGCGCAACGCGGGGGTCGAGCAAGCGCAGGGCGAAGTCATCGCCTTCACGGACGCCGACTGTCTCCCCGCGCCCGACTGGTTAGAGAAGGGCGTGGCGCGCCTGACGCGCGGCGGCGGGTGCGCGGCTGTGGTCGCGGGACGCATCGAGGTCTTCGCGCAGTCAAGACATCGTCCCAACGCCGTCGAGCGTTACGAGATATTCGTCGCGCTGGCGCAGCGCGAGTTCGTGAGAAGGTACGGCTTCGGAGCGACCGCGAACCTCTTCACCTTCAGGGAAGTCTTCGAGAGGGCGGGGCCCTTTCTCGCGGAGGTCAAGTCGGGCGGCGACCTTGAGTGGGGGCGAAGGGTCACGGGGCACGGCTATCATCTGGAGTACGCCGACGACGTGCGCGTCTCGCACCCCGCGCGCGCCTCGCTCGCCGCGCTCTACTCAAAGATGGTTCGCGTCGTGGGCGGGCTCCACGACCTGAGACGCATCAAGGGCCGCGCCTATCTTGAGTTCGACCGGACACTGCCGCTTGAGTTCCTGCCGCCCGTCAGGGGCGTCGCGCGCACGTTGCGCGAGCCTTCGCTTGGCCGCATGCGCGACCGCTTGCAGGTCTGCGCCGTTCTGTGTTTCGTCAGGTACGTGACGGCCTTTGAAAAGTTACGCCTCTCCTACCCGAAGCTATGGAACCGCCACACGACGGCGCGTTGAGCGACGCGCTCGTCTCCGTCATCATGCCCGTCTACAACCGCGAAGGTTGGATCGCGCGTGCAGTTGAGAGCGTGCTTGCGCAGACTCACCCGCGCGTCGAGTTGCTCGTTGTAGACGACGGCTCGACCGACGGCACGATGCGCGTGTTGGAGGGCTTCGCTTCGAGCGTCCGCGTCCTCAAGCAATCGCACGCGGGCGCTGATGCAGCGCGCAACCTCGCGCTTGAGCATGCGCGCGGGCGTTTCATCGCCTTCATTGATTCGGACGACGTTTGGTATAGAGACCGCTTGAGCCGTCAGCTACCGCGCTTCGACAGGCCGGAGGTCGGGCTCGTCTTCGGCAACGCCGCGCTGATTGACTACGACCGGACACCGCCGCGCCGTCTCGCGCGCACCTTCTTTGACAACGTGCGCCCGAGCCGAGGTCGCGTGCTTGAGGAGTTCACGCGCGGCTGCTTCGTTCCCTGCTCGTCGGTTCTGGCGAGGCGGCGCTGCTTCGACGAAACGGGCGGCTTCATGGCGGGGCGCGTCTCGGCCGACTACTTGAAGTGGGTTGAGATTGCCGCACGCTTCGAGTTTGAATACGTCGCCGAGCCCGTCTACGACTACGCCATCCACAGCGGCGGGACGAGCCACGACCTGCTCGAAACTCTTGAGGATCGCGCCGAGACGTTCGCCGACGCGCTCGCGCGCGACGTTGACAACAGAACGGCTCGCGTCCTTCGCATGATTCTCTTCAACGTGCGACTGAGCCTGCGCGTCGCGCGTCTGCGCCGTGGGTTGAGGCCAAGCGCGGACGCATCAAAGTCGCCGCGACTCGCGCAGCACCGCGTCTCGCGCGCCGAGATGCTGAGATGGTCTTTACGATTCGCGTGCGAACGCATCAGGACGCGCGGGCGCTGGTTGATTCTGAACACCGCCGCTCTCGTCCGCGACCTGCGCGCGCGAGGCGACCGAAGATAACATTTCAGTCGCGTCCCAATCCCGCCCTCGCGCATAGCTCGCCGAATGCGCTCAGGAAGCGCGCGGGGTTGTGCGTCTCGGCGACCCACGCGCGCCCCTCTCGTCCAAGCCTTGTCCGCGTCGGCTCGTCGAGCAGGAGCCGCGTCAACGCTTCGGCGAAGCGCGGCAGCGCGTCGAGCCCGTCGCCGTCAAAACTGCCGACGTAGGCTCCGAAGCGCGAAGCTACCTCTTCCACGTTCTGGCAACTTATAATCGGCGTCTCGCAGGCCAGAGCTTCGAGAAAGCTGACGGCCAGCCCTTCGTGAATCGAAGTGTTGACGAGCGCCCATGCCGAGGCCACCGTCTCAAGCTTCTCCGCGCCGTCCACGTGACCGAGCATGCGGACGTTGGCCGGGACATTCTCGGGCCGCCACGCGCCCCCGCCCTCGAAATGCGCCTGCCCCATGAAGACGAACTCGACCTCGGGGAACTGCCCGGCCAACTCCATGAAGAGCCACGGTCGCTTGATGGGATCGAGCCGACCGAGAAAGATGACACGCGGCCGCGCGCACTTTCTTACAACAGCCGAGTCGAGATCAATCGGGTTCGGGAGAAAGAAGACTTCTTGCGCCGCGACGCCGTAGGTGATGGGAACGTTGGCGGCAAGCTCGGGCGCGGGCGTGGCGAACAGCACGGGTCGGCCGAGCAGTCGCGAGGCGCTCACGATGCGGCCGAGCGAAGTGCAATCGGTAACGTCTATGCCCTGCGGCCTCGCGCCCTCGCCGCCGGGGATGCGCAGCGTGTCTATCTTGCGCACGTCGGCGGGCGTGCGCGGGTCGCGCGCCCAGATGATGATGGGCGTGCGCGGCAACGCCGCCGCGAAGAAGCGATAGCTCGTCCGGTAGTCAATCATCAACAGCAGGTCGAACCGCTCCGCCCTCAGCCGCTTCGCGTCGGCGAGCCGCCCATCCGTGCGCATGAGCAACCGCGTCTCATGCACACGAACTTCAGCCGTCGCGCCCGCGCCGGGCTGCACCGTGCGACTGAGAAAGACCGCCTCGACGCCACGGCCGGGCTCCCGGTTGAAGAGTTGCGCGACCTGCCGCGCGGCCCAACCGAAGCCGCCCCTCCCGCCGAGCGACGGGTCGAAGAACTCGCTGGCGATGATGCCGAGTTTGATTCGCCCGGCCGGGCTTTTAGAAGTTTTCACGTGTGATAGTATGCGCTGTGGTTTCAGGACAACGATAAACTTCAAGGGGTCGAAGTGATTATATGACGATGCCAAACTTCATCGTAATCGGCGCGGCCAAAGGAGGCACGACCGCGCTTCATCGCTATCTCAAACAGCACCCGCAAATTTTCATGAGCACGCCCAAGGAGCTACGTTTCTTCCCGTTCGAGCATCAGCGGCCGAACTTTTGTGGCCCCCGCGACGCCGAGGACGCCGCCACGATGATTATGGACATCGAGGAGTACCGCGCTCATTTCGCGGCAGGGGCCGACTACCCTGCGCGCGGCGAATCCAGCCCGCTCTACCTCTATTACCCGCACACCGCCGCCCGCATCCGGCATCACATCCCGGAAGCGAAACTCATTGCCATCCTCCGCCAACCCGCCGACAGAGCCTACTCGCAATATCTGATGAAGAAGCGCGACGGCATTGAGCGCCTGAGCTTCGCCGAAGCCTTCGCCGCCGAAGGGCAGCGCATCGCGGACGGGTGGAGTCATCACTGGCACTACCGGCGGCGCGGCTTCTACGCCGCTCAACTCAAGCCATACTTCGACCTCTTCACGCGCGAGCAGCTCAGAGTCTATCTCTACGAAGACTACGTCGCCGACCCCGTCGGTTTCATGCAGGACATCTTCCGCTTTCTGAATGTTGACGACGGCTTCGTCCCTGATATGTCGGTGCGACACAACGAGTCCAAGATTCCGCGAAGCCACGCGCTGCAAGACTTTCTCACCGAGCCGCGCTTAACGAAAAACGTCTTCAAGCCTCTGCTGCCCGCGCGCCTCTCGCGCCGCGTCGGAGACCGCTTCCGTCGTTTGAACCTGACGAAGCCGCCGCTCCCCAAAGAACTGCGGCGGCGTCTGACCGAAGTCTATCGCGAAGACATCAACGAGCTTCAGGAGATGCTCGGGCGCGACCTCTCTCACTGGCTTGAGTGACGCCATGCGCATCTGCGTCGTCACGAACGGCCCGCTGACCTACTCGGAGACTTTCATCCGCCAGCACGTCAACCGCCTTCCGGCAAAGACGACGCTCGTTGACGAATGGCCGCCGTGGGCGCGCTCGTCTGCGCGTAGGGAGCGGACGCTGCCGGGTCGCGCATACTACCGCGCGCTCGGCCTGCTCGCAAAGGGATCGTACCGGCGGCGCATCACCACGGCTTACATCAACATCTTCCGGCATCGGCGTGTCGAAGTTGTGCTCGCCGAGTACGGCCCCACGGGCGTCGCCGTTATGGATGCTTGCAAGCGTCTGCGCCTGCCGCTCTTCGTACACTTCCACGGGTTCGACGCGAGCCAGCGGCGGATGCTTGAGCGATACGCACCGCGCTACAAGGAGATGTTTGGTCAGGCGGCAGGCATCATCGCCGTCTCGCATGCGATGCGATGCAGGCTGATCGAGTTGGGCGCGCCCGCGAGCCTCGTACATTACAACCCGTGCGGTGTTGATTGCGATTCGTTCGGCGGCGCAGACCCGGCCGCGTCCGCCCCGCTCATCATCGCCGTCGGGCGCTTCGTCGAAAAGAAAGCGCCGCAGTTGACTCTGGCCGCCTTCGCACGCGTGCTCCAAGAGTACCCCGAGGCGCGACTGCGCATGATTGGCGACGGGCCGCTGCTCGGGCTTTGCCGGAAGCTCTCCGCACGTCTCTCCCTCGCGCACGCCGTGACGTTCATGGGGAGCCTCGCGCACCGCGAGGTCGCCGAAGAGATGCGACGTGCTCGGCTCTTCGCGCAGCACTCGGTCGAGGCCGCTTCGGGCGACTGCGAGGGAACGCCGGTCTCTATACTCGAAGCCGGTGCGACGGGGCTGCCCGTCGTCTCGACACGCCACGGCGGCATACCCGACGTGGTGGAGGACGGCGAGACCGGACTGCTCGTCGTAGAGCGAGATGTCGAGGGCATGGCGCGCGCCATGCTCCGACTGCTGCGCGACCCGCTGCTTGCCGCCGCGCTCGGCACGGCCGCACGTCGTCGTGTCGAAACGCACTTTTCCGTGACAATCAGCATCGAGCGCCTGTGGGCGATTATCTTGGCGGCCTCACTGCCCGCCCCTCGAATGCTTACATAACTATTACAATCGGGCCGCCTCTTAGCTGCTACGCTATTGCCATCCCGCGCAACAAATAATGTGGGCGACATTCTTTTTCAGGGGGGGTTAATGGGTAGCAAATCAGAGATTCATCACAGAAGGTCGAACATCAATTGGACGACCTCCATCTTCATGGTCATCTTCCACGCGGGCGCAATCGCCGCGCTGTTCACCTTTAGTTGGACTGCGCTGGCGGTGGCCGTCGCGCTGTGGTGGGTTTCGGGCAGCCTCGGCATCGGCATGGGCTATCATCGTCTGCTGACCCACAGGGGCTACAAGACGCCGAAGCTTGTCGAATACTTCCTGACGCTCTGCGGCACGCTCACTATCGAGGGCGGGAACATTGACTGGGTCGTGACGCACCGCATACACCACGCGCACACGGACGGCCCCGGCGACCCGCACACGCCGCGCGATGGGACTTGGTGGGCGCACATGGGATGGATTCTGACGGGGACGGCACAGAAGCACGGCGAGGAAGTGATGAACCGATACGCCCCCGATCTGATGAAGGACAAGTTTCACGTCTGGCTCAACCGCTTCTACTGGATTCCGCAGGTCGTCGTGGGACTGACGCTGTTCGCCCTGGGCGGCTGGACGCTGATGCTGTGGGGTATCTTCCTGCGCGTGACCATCGGCTTCCACGCGACGTGGCTCGTCAACTCGGCGACGCACATGTGGGGCTCACGCCGTTTCCAGACCACGGACGACTCGACCAACCTCTGGTGGGTGGCGCTCCTGACGTTCGGCGAAGGCTGGCACAACAACCACCACGCGCACCCGACGGCCGCGCGCCACGGGCTGACGTGGTACGAGGTGGACATGAACTGGTGGGGCATCCGCACGCTGCAACTGCTCGGGCTCGCGCGCGACATCAAGC
>JAVXWN010000217.1:0-8169 GCA_032230645.1 Acidobacteriota bacterium
GGGCGTCCCGCTCGTGGCCTGCCGTCGTAGCGCCCCGGCCGAAACGGGACGCTCGGCGCACGCGCTCCACGAAGCGACGCTCAAGCGGCTCGGCTTTCATGCCGTCGCCGCCGGGCCGGCGCAAATCTCCGCGCTGCTGCGCGAGGTCGAAGAGCGCGGCACTGAAGCCGAGCACTTGGACGAGGGCGAAGCGACGCCCGAAGTCGCGCCCGCGAGCCTCCTACTGCCCGAGCGGCTGAGCGTCGAGCGTCTGCGCGCAGCCTTCGAGGTCGTTGCCTCGCTCCACTTCGCCGCAGACCAGAAGGCGGCGGCGCAGGCCACGCTCGCCGGAGCGGCCGCACTCGTCAAGGCCGACCGCTGGACGATCTACCTCGTCGGCGAATCGGGCTCGTTCGGCGAAGCGCCCTTCGAGCCGCTGGCCGTGCGCGGGCTGACCAGAAGCGAGCGCGCCATGCCCGAAGACGACTGGCGGCGCGCGCTCATGGGCGACGCGCTCGCGCTCGCGGGCACCGAGTCGAAGGCCGCACGCGAAGCGGTCGCCTCCGCCGAGACAGTCCGCCGCAGAGAGGGCGAGCGACGCGCCGTTGCCGCCCCGCTCATCTCGGGCGAGCGCGTCGTCGGCGTCCTCGAAGCCGTGCGCGAAGGAAGTTCGAGCCGCGCCTTCTCGCGCTCGGACGCTTCGCTCCTCTCGGCGCTGGCGCTACCCGTCGCGGCGGCGCTCTCGAACTCGGCGCGCGTGGCCGAGGCCGAGCGCCTGTCGCAGACTGACGACCTGACGAAGCTGCACAACGCGCGCTACCTGCGCCAGTACCTCGTCAACGAGATGAAGCGCGCGCGCCGCTACGGCTCGCAGGTCGCGGCCTTCTTCCTCGACCTCGACGACTTCAAGTCGGTCAACGACCGTCACGGCCACCTCGTCGGCTCGCACGTCCTGATGGAGATGGCCGGTGTCATCCTCTCGTCGGTGCGCGACACCGACGTGGTCTCGCGCTACGGCGGCGACGAGTTTGTCGTCGTCCTGCCCGAGACGGACATGGAGATGGGCCTGCGCGTGGCCGAGCGCGTCCGCGAGCGCATCGAAGGCCACACCTTCACGGGCGGCCGGAGCCTTCGGCTTAAACTCACCGCCTCCTTCGGCGTCGCCGCCTTTCCCGACCACGCGCAGTCGCCGCAGCAGCTCATCGCGCGCGCCGACACAGCCATGTACGAGGCCAAGGCAGCCCACAAGAACTGCGTCCGCTACGCCGCCGAGGCCGCGCAGGATGCTTGAAGCGAGCGCCGCGCAGCGTCTCTAACAAAGGTCGCGCCGTATCTCTAAAAAAGTTGTAGACATTTCACCGCGCATGCTGTAAAGCTTTGTTTTGAGAACTTGCCCGAAAGCAACCCCCCGCTCGAAGGACACTTAGCTCCGCGTCTCAGGCTTTTTCCCAAGCCAACCGAAAAGGTTTTCGCGGTTAGCAATCTTGCCCCGTTCGTTGTATCTTTGTAGTTTCGTTCCACACTGCGTGGCGAAGACAAAGAGAGCAGGGACGCCCGAAGTGCATCCGCGAAGGTCTCGGTCGGCGTGAATTGTCCCGCCCGCGAGCCCTTCGTTCGGAACGCCCGGGCGCAATCATTCAGAGCAAGAGGTGCGTAAACACTACCGAATGGCATTCAAGTCACTCTTCAGCCTTTTCTCCAGCGATCTCGCCATCGACCTCGGCACGGCCAACACGCTCGTCTACGCCAAGGGGCGCGGCATCGTCGTCAGTGAGCCTTCAATCGTCGCCATCAACAAGGTCACCAACCAGCCCGAAGCGGTCGGCAAGGAGGCTAAGGAGATGCTCGGCCGCACGCCCGGCAACATCGTCGCCATCCGGCCGATGAAGGACGGCGTCATCGCCAACTTTGAAGTGACGGAGAAGATGCTTCAGCACTTCATACGCAAGGCGCACAACGGCAAGACGTGGGTCTCGCCGCGCGTCGTCATCGGGATACCAAGCGAGATTACGCAGGTCGAGCGCCGCGCGGTCGAGGACTCGGCCTATCGCGCGAAGGCTTCCGAAGTCTATCTCGTCGAAGAGGCGATGTGCGCGGCCATCGGCGCGGGGCTTCCCATCACCGAGCCGCACGGCAACATGATTGTTGACATCGGCGGCGGCACGACCGACATCGCCGTCATCAGCTTGTCAGGCATCGTCTACTCGCGGGCGGTGCGCGTCGCCGGTAACGAGATGGACGAGGCCATCACGCAATACATCAAGCGCAAGTACAACCTTCTCATCGGCGAGCGCACCGCCGAGGCCATCAAGATTCAACTTGGGAGCGCCTTCCCCTTAGACGAGCCGCTCTCGATGGACGTGCGCGGCCGCAACCTCATCGAGGGCATCCCGAAGACCATCACCATCTCCGACGAAGAGGTGCGCGAGGCGCTGGCCGACTCGGTTGCGACCATTGTCAACGCGGTTCGCGTTGCCTTAGAGCGCACGCCCCCCGAGCTTTCCGCCGACATCGTCGAGCGCGGCATCGTGCTGACGGGCGGCGGCGCGCTTCTCAAGAACCTCGACAAGCGGCTCTCCATCGAGACGGGACTTCCCGTCTCAATCGCCGACGACCCGCTCTCCTCGGTCGTGCTCGGCGCAGGCAAGATGCTCTCGGACTTCGACCTCCTCAAGCGCGTCCGCTGGGACAACAACCTGACGGGCGGAATGTAAAAGGAAGTGATGAATGCAGAGTGATGAGTGATGAATAAGGAGCAAGCTGGCTTCAATTCATCACTCATCACTCTGCATTCATCACTTAGCAACAATGGTCAGGAGCACGCAGAAGGAGATCAGACAGCGCGCGCCGCTCTGGCTGCTCGTCCTGCTTGCCGTCAACTTCGGGCTGATGAGTTGGAACGCGAAGGACGCGGCCTCGGGGCAACCCGTCATCAAGGCGTGGGCGCAGTCCGCGCTCTCGCCCGTGCAGAGCGCGACGACGGGCGTGGGCGGCGTTGGAGTCGGATTCTTTCGCGGCCTTGCCGACATGCGAAACGCGCAGGCCGAGAACGAGGGCTTGCGCCATCGTCTGGCTGATGCCGAGAACGAATTGAGAGAGGCGCGGCAGGCGCGCGACGAGAACGAGCGGCTCAAGCGCCTGCTCGACTTCACGAAGGACGTTTCCTACCAGACGATACCGGCGCGCGTCATCGCGCGTGACCCTTCGATCTGGTTCAACTCGCTCATCATCAATCGCGGCAGCACGAGCGGCGTAGACCTCGACATGCCGGTCGTCACGCCCGAAGGCATTGTCGGCCGCGTCGTCGGCGTCGGCCCCGTCTCGGCGCAGGTGATGCTCATCACGGACGAGCGTTCAGCCGCCGGGGCCATCGTCGGACAACTCGGCCAGTCGAACGCCATCGGGTCGGTGCGTGGCTACGGCAAGAACGGGCTTTTAGAGATGCGCTACGTGTCTGGGCTTGAGACCGTCAACGTCGGCGACTACGTCGTCACGACGGGTCAGGATCGCATCTACCCGCCGGGCTTGAGCGTCGGCACCGTGGTCGAGGTCGTCCCCGGCTCGGCCACCACGCCGCACAACATCCGGGTCAAGCCCGGCGCGCGGCTCGACTCGATTCAAGAGGTGGCGGTCTTGAACTACCGCGCACCGCAGCGCACCGCCCCCGAGCGGACGCTGCCGAATGTTGACAAGGGGAAAGCGAAGTGAATGGTAGATGGTGAATGGTAAATAGTCGTTGAGCGATGCCAAGTCTGAGCAGTTATCGCCCAACTTCCGGCGGCTATCAAACACCATTCACGACTTACCATTCACCATTCACCAGCTATGAAGTGGAAACTCGCGGTCTGCGTGGCGCTGGCCGTCGTCCTGCAATCGAGTTTGAGCACGGTGTGGCCGCCGTTCGCCTACGCCGACCTGCCGCTCGTCGTGGTCGTCTACTTCTCGCTTCAGCGAGACGCCGTGCTGGCGGTGGTGATCGGCACGGTGGCGGGGCTCGGGTCGGACGTGCTCTCGGGTGGACTCTTAGGCGCGCGCGGGTTCTCGCTGACGCTGACGGCCTACCTGCTGGCGGCGCTCGTTACGCGCGTGATGATTGACAACCCGCTGCTGCGGATACCCGTCATCGCCGGGGCGGCCGGGTTCAACACGCTGGTCTACCTGCTGCTGCATCAACTCCTCGGCCAGCCGCCGAACCCGCCGAACCCGATAGCCGAGACGATGGCCTACGGAGTCATCTGGACGACGGTTGCGGGCACTGCCGTCGCCTTCGTCCTCGACCTTTTCTTCAGCGAGTCGTCGCGACTCAGGCAGCGACGCGCCTTCGCCTTCCGCCGCCGCATCGCGCGCCGCGGCCTCGGCCGGAGAAAATAGCAGGAGAGATGCCGGATGCCGGATGTTAGTATCAAACTCTCATCCCGCGCCCTGACATCTAACGTCTAACACCTGACATCCAACATCTGCCTTATGAAATTCGAGGACGATACCCAAAACCTGAAGATACGGATGGCGGTCATCCACGGGCTGGTGCTCGCCGTCCTCGTGGTGCTTGGCGCGCGGCTCTACTTCCTACAGGTCGTCAGCGGCGACTACTACGCCGAGCGCGCCGAGAACCAGCGCATACGTCGGCTGCGCATCCCCGCCCCGCGCGGCGCAATCTTCGACCGCTCGGGCAAGCTCCTTGTCGATTCGCGCTCGACCTACAACATCCTCCTCTCGGGCGAGGACATGAAGGGCAAGGACTGGGGCGAGTTGGTTGCGCCGCTCTCCGAGGGGCTTGACCTCGACCCCGGACTCCTGCGCGAGCGTTTCGACGAGGCCGCACATCAGGCCGCCTTCGAGGAAGTGACGGTCAAGGAGGGAGCGGCCCCTGCCGACATCGCCTGGGTCGAAGCGCACACGCTTGAGTTGCCGATGCTGCTCGTGCGTGAACAGCCGCAGCGCCGCTATCCCGATAACGGCACGCTTGCGCACGTCCTCGGTTACGTCGGCGAGATCGGCCCCGAGCAGCTCAAGCAGCCCCGCTTCAAAGACCCGGAGGTCAATCCCTTCGTCAAGGATAATCCGTATCGCCCCGGAGACATCATCGGGCAGGAGGGTTTGGAGTCGACCTACGACCGCTACCTGCGCGGGCGCGACGGCTACCGCGAGGTTGAAGTTGATAGCCGTGGTCGCATCCAGCGCGACCTCGCGGTCGTCCCGCCGCAGCCCGGACAAGACCTCGTCACCACCATAGACCTCGACATCCAACTCAAGGCCGAAGAGCAGTTGCGCAACTCGCCCAACAAGCGCGGCGTCATCGTCGTCATGGAGCCGCAGAGCGGCGAGATTCTGGCGATGGCGAGCTATCCGACCTTCGACCCGAACCTCTTCTCGCAACGCATCGGCACGCCCGAAGGACGCAAGGAAGCCAACGCGCTGCTGCGCGACCCGACGACGCCTCTCTTCAACCGCGCCATACGCGGGCGCTACCCGCCGGGTTCGACTTGGAAGATTCCGATGGCGGTGGCCGGGCTGCAACAGGGCGCGATCACGATGAAGAACTCGCACCTCGCCTGCGGCGGCGGCATCCAGATTGGCAACAAGTTCACGCGCTGCATGGGCAGCCACGGCAGCCCCGAACTGCGGACGGCAATCCGCGTCTCTTGCGACGGCTATTTCTACCGTCTCGGCCTCAAGATGGGGCTCGACGGCATCATGAAGATGGTTGACGAGTTCGACATCAACAAGCGCACGGGCGTAGACCTCCCGCACGAGCTTGTCAGCTGGACTCCTTCGCGCGAGTTCAAGGCGCGCTTCAACCCGCACGACGCCGAGTGGAAGGACATTGATACCGTCTACGCTTCGTTCGGGCAGGTCTACGACTTCGTGACGCCGCTCGCGATGCTGCGCGCGCAGGCGGCCATCGCCAACGGCGGTCGTCTCTACGTCCCGCACCTGCTCAAAGAGGCCAGGCCCGTCAGCGCGGTCGGCCCCTTTGCCGCGAAGCCACGGCAGACTTTCGACCATCCCGAGCCGAAGCTGCTCGACATCCCTGCCGACCAACACGCACTCGTCGTTGACGGCATGTGGGCCGTCGTCAACGAGGCGGGCGGCACGGGCGGCGCGGCACGCATCGAGGGCTTCAACGTGGCAGGCAAGACGGGCACGGCGCAGGTCGTCGGATTGGGGAAGGACACGGGCAAGAACAAGGATCACTCGTGGTTCGTCTCCTACGCCCCCGCGCAGAAGCCCGAGATTGCCATGATCGCGCTCATCGAGAACGTCGGCTTCGGCGGAAAGTTCGCCGCCCCGGCCGTCCACAACGTCTATCAGGCCTACCTCGCCAAGGCTCACCCCGAACTGGCCCCGCCGCAGGCGGCAGCGAACGTGGTGGCGCGGAAGCAGTGAATGGTAGATCGTAAACGGTGAATAGTGGTTGCGCGTCGCTCGGCTCGACAGCTTGCGACGAGGCCACACCATCTACGATTTGCTATTCACCATTCACGGCTTTTATGGTTGCGATTCTAGAAAAGCGTAAACTCCGCGACTTCGACTGGCTACTGACGCTGCTGGCGTTGACGATTGCCATCTTCGGGACGTGGATGATCTACAACGCGCAGCCCGACCAGAGCTATTGGAAGAAGCAGCTTATCGGGCTCGGCATCTCTACGGTCGTGATGCTCGCCGTGGCCTTTACGGACTATCGCAAGCTCGTTCACATCGCACCGGCCTTCTACATCTTCGGGCTCATCCTTCTGCTCGTCGTGCTCATCCCCGGCGTCGGCCTCAGGATAAACGGCCAGCGCTGCTGGATCGGCGTTCCCGGTCTGGGGCAGTTCCAGCCTTCGGAGTTCATGAAGATTCCGACGGTGCTCATGCTGGCGCGCTACTTCGGACGGCCGCGCGGCTCGACGCTTACGATTAAAGAGACCGTCATGGGCTGCGCCATCCTCGCGCTCCCCGTCGGGCTCATTATGTTGGAGCCTGACGCGGGACAGTCGCTCACATACTTCCCGCTGCTGGCCGTCGTGCTTTTCTTATCGTCCGTGCGGATGTGGCTCGTCATCGCGGCACTCGTCCTCGGCACCGCGTCGATTCCGGCGGCGTGGTATGTCGGCACGAAGACCGGCGCAATCAAGCCCTACCAGCAGGAGCGCATCAACGTCATCCTCGACCCCGAGAACGCAGACCGGCGCGGCTTCGGCTATCACACGTGGCAGTCTATCCTGACGGTCGGCAAGGGCGGGATGACCGGCTCGGCGACGAAGGGCGACGCCTCGCAGAGCAAATTGAAGTTCCTGCCCGAGCCGCACACCGACTTCATCTTCGCCGTCACGGCCGAGAACACGGGCTTTGTCGGATGCGTCCTGCTGCTTTTGGCCTACGCGGTGCTTTTGACCAAGCTCATCCACGGCGCGCGCCGCGCGCCCGACCGCACGGGGATGCTCGTCATCATGGCTATCGTCGGCGGCCTCGCCTTCCAGATATTCATCAACGTCGGCATGGCGCTCGGGATTCTGCCAGTCATCGGCGTGCCCCTGCCGCTAATGAGCGCGGGACTCTCCGCCATCCTCGCCACCTCCGTTGCCATCGGCTTCGCCATCAGCATCCGCCTCCGTCGCTTCGTCAACTAAAACGGCGAAAGCGTTCAATCACTACTCATAATGTTTAATCACTACTCATCCCGCGGCGGCATCTATTATTAATAGAGTCGTGCTAAAATTTCGGCTGCCTCCAAGTTTTGATCACCACATTGGTGGAGAGGCAGGACAGGAAACATGGCGAACGAATCATTGCTCGAAAGGGATTTAACTGCTTTCCAAGATTTCAAGGCGCGATGGGCCGATGGCACTTTGTCAAAGGATCATCCGGTGGTTGCTAAGACATCACACTGGGCGAGGGCGATATCTTTCAAGTACGGATGCCCGGAGCGGGGCGACGACTTGAAACAGGAAGCCCTGATGCAGTTGGCGACGAGCAGCTACAAAGGCGAGGCAGGGCTCAACACATACATCCTGACCATCGTGCAGAGGCTCAACATCGCGGAGTGGAAGCGAGCTGGCGGGAAGCGTCGTGAGGAACTTCCCGAAGAGGTCGTCGACGAGGCGAGCCTAGAGTTACTTGACAGGGTCTTACAACGCCTTGAGGAGGACGAGCTGTTGGCAAGCCTTCTCGCGACGAGAAGCGAGCTGCGGCGCACGGTCGTCAAGA
>JAVXWN010000050.1:0-23191 GCA_032230645.1 Acidobacteriota bacterium
GCTGCTGAAGGTGACGAAGCCGGGACGCGCTTTGGCGAAGACGCCGAAGCGCTCGAAGCGGCGTCCGTACTTCGCGCCGAACTGCATCTGCGCCGGGTAGCCGCCCGTAGTGTTGTCAAACTCGAACCGCTTGCGCGGATAGAAGTTGCCCTCGGCCTCGAACGCGAGATTGTCCGTTGCGTTGTAGCCGATCCTTCCACCAAAGCCCGCCTCAGCCTGCGACCCCTCGTCGAAGGGCCCGAAGAAGGTGGAGCCGAAGCGTTCGGGCGAGAGACTCAGCAGGAGCGACGAGAACTGTATGCCCGCCTCGAAGCGCCGCACGTGCGCGCGCGACGAAGGCTGCATCATGCTTGCGCCCGTGTCTTCACCGCCGCCAAAGCGGAAGCCCACGCCCGCCGTGAACTGGAAGCTGTGCGTCGTCTCGGCGGGCGCGGGGCCTACGGCCCCCGACTGCGCCGCGCCGGATGATTGCAACTCGGCGTGCTCGCCGAAGCGGATGATGGTGTCGCCCGCGTCGAAGCGCACGAGCATGCGGCGCGAAGGATAGAACTCAAGCACGCCGCCCACGTCCAACGCGAAGTGCGTCTTGCGCTCACGGTCGAAGCGGATGAAGGACACGCCGCCTGACTCCAACCGGACGGGCGTGAGCGTGCTGTCGAAGCTGACGAAGCCGGGTCGCACCTTGCCGAACAGCCCGAAGCTCTTCCAACGCTTGCCGACCTTTGCGCCGAACTGCGCCTGCTGAGATGCGCCGCCCGTGACATAGTCGCGCTGCGTGCCCGTCGGATAGACGTTGCCCTCGGCCTCAAGTGCGAAGTAGTCCGTCAGGTTGTAGGTCGCGCGCGCGCCAAAGCCCGCGACGTTCTCGGTGCCGCGAAATGAGGGCAGGTTAACCGACAGCGAAGAGTATTGGATGCCTATCTCGAACTTCGGCGCGTCCTGCTCCTGTGCGCGCGCGCCGCCCGCGAAGACGAGCAGTGTGAAGATCAATGCGGATGACTTGAAGAGGGTGTAGCTTTTCATAGAGGGTCGTGTCTCCTTGTTGATGCAAGCTGTGTCGCGCGTCTACGGTTTAGGGTCGGTTGCGTTCGCACACGTCGGCTCGGCCGACCGGAAGCCACCGAGGGGAGTCGTGTTGGCCGGTCGTGTCGTTGGCCTTCGCGGGCTCTGGCTCTCGCTACTTCTGCTGTTTGGGAAGGAGGTGCTCGACGCCGTCGGCCGCGCCGATGACGACGTGAACGCGGCGCGCTCTGGCGGGCGCAGGTTGCGGCTCGGCCGCCGTCGTGGGCTGCGAGCCGAACTCGGCCTGCGTGCGCCGCGTCTTCATCTGGCGGACAGCCGCGTCGGTCTGCTGCGCAAAGCCCTTGTCGCCATCGTCGCCCGAGCGCGGCGCGGGTGTCTGGTCAAAGAGGTCGAGGCTGTAGTCCGCGTCGTGCAGCACCCAGAGGTTCCAGTTGCCGCCTGTCCCTACGACCGGCTGCGCCGACTCCCACTCGTATGTGTCGCCGCCCCACTCGAACGAGACGACGTTGTGACGCACCTCGCCGACCTTCTGGAACTGATAGCCGGGGCGCGGCACGAGCGAGAAGATAAAGCGCCCGCGGTCGCCCAGCGAGAACCAGACGAGCGCGCCCGCGCACCCGCCCGTGCTGCGATAGATTGTCTCGCCGTTGACTCGCAGCTTGTAGTTCGAGACCTTCAATTGCACATCGTCGAGCGCGAAGTCGCGCGGCGGCTGGTCGGTCGCGGCCTGCTGTAAGCTCGGGTCTGAGAGCGAGACCTGTATCACGTCAACGATCTTCGTTCCCGTGCGCGGGTTGCGGAACACGTCGAGCGCGAAGGTGTCGCCGTCGCGGATGTGCTGCGGCGCGGCGGGGAAGGCCGTGGCGTTGTAGCTCGGGTGCAGCCGCCGCCCGCGGAATGACGGGCGCTCGCGCAACTCGCGCAGGTACTCTTCACTCAGCGCCCGCACCGTGACCCAGAAGTACCCGCTCTCGGCGGCGGGCTCCACCAGCAGTTCGTAGCCGAAGAACAACTCATTCTTGTTGTCCACGAAGATACGGTGGAGCAGGTTCGGCTTGTCCTCGGACTCTATCAGGTTGCTCGTCGCGTCTTGCGCGGAGGGCGGCCCGGCCTCCGTCCTGATGACGACGAACGCGCCGCTCTGCATCGGCACGATGAGTTGCGACTTGCTGTCCTGCGCGTCGGACGACGACGACGCTGCCCGCGCGTGCGCAGCCGCGCAGAGGAGCAGGAGCGCGAGAAGAAGCGTTAGACTCATTCCCGCCGCGCCGCTTCCGCGCCGACTGTCGCGCCGTAACAGCCTACTTCTCATCGGTGCTTCCTCTCTTCACGATTCTTATCTTCACCTCGTCGGCGGGCTGGAAGTCTTCCATGTTAACGCCCGTGAAGTAACCGGCCTGCGTCCCCTGCTTGGCCTGACGAGGCTGCTCCGCCTCTGTCTGCGCGCTTGTGTCGGACGCTGTGCTCAAGACCGCTGCGTCGGGCTTTGACAACACGCTGCGCCCGCCCGTGCGTTCCTTTTTCTCGACGTAGACGGTGCGCGTCACGACGCGCTCCTCGACGACCGGAACCTCGACGACCTTCACGACGGGCTGCGCCGCTTCCGTCTTTGATGATTCAGGCGGAGCCGCAGCGGTGCGCGTCCACGCGCGTGTGCCGAGCGCGAAGAATGAGACGAGGAGCGCGAGCGCCGCGCACGCCGCGAGCGGCAGAGGCACGCGCAACTCCGCCGCGAACGCGCGACGCCAGAGCGGTACGCGTTCGACACTCGCGCGAAAGTCCGCGAGCAGGCGCGCGTGCGCGCGCGCATCTGGCGGCGGCGCATCCCATGCGCGTAGCAGCGTCGTCAACTCGGCGTCGGCCGCAAAGTCTTCCGCACCGTCATCCGTCGCGCGCGCCGCACCGCCGGGCGTGTTGGTCGTGCGCCGCAGGCGGAACGGCAGGAGCCGCGTCTGTCTCTTCTCGTCACTCATCGTCAGACCTTCCCTGCGGAGGCAACTCCTCCGCTCTGGCTTTTAAAGTAGAAGGAGAGCGTGCGACGTAAGCGTCGTCGCGCGCGATGGAGCCGCGACTTGATTGTGCCCACGTCCGCGCCGACGACCGCCGCCGTCTCCGCCAGCGTCAACTCCTCGAACTCGACGAGCACGATGACCTCGCGCTGCAAAGGGGGAAGCGCCATGACGGCCTTGCGCACCTCGTCGCTCAACTCGGCTTCGAGCAAGAGGCTGAGCGGCCCTTCGCGCTCCTCGGCCGCGGGCTCGTCCGTCAGATCGTCTACGGAGAACTCGCCGCCGTGCCTTCTGAGGTGCTTGGCCGTGAGGTTGCGCACCGCCGCGTAGAGGTATGTGGACAAGCTTGCCCGCGCCGGGTCGAAGGCGTCGGGGCGACGCACGAGCGAGAGGAAGCAGTCGTGCGTCACCTCCTCGGCAAGCGCGGCGGAGCCGAGCATGCGATAGGCGAAGCGGAAGACCGTGTCGCGGTGCCGCTCGTAGAGCACGAGAAAGGCCGCCTCGTCTCCGCGCCCGGCTTTGTGCAGGAGCTTTTCGTCCGTCATCCGACGGGGCGGCGGTCGCCCCCTCCTTCAAGACTCGCCTTGCTGACTATTGATTACCCGGAACGCGCGAAAGGATACGGCCGGAGAGGAAAGGATGAAGGATGAATAGGAAGGATGAAGGTAAGACAACACTTCCTTCATCCTTCCTATTTCATCCTTCCGTCTTCTGCTGTTACGCGGGGCCGCGCGGCAAACGGGTGCGCCTGCTCGTAGGCGTGCGCGAGGTGGAAGATGGCTTGCTCGCCCCAGTGCGGGCCCATCAGTTGGAAGCCGACGGGCAGACCCGTCGAAGAGAGTCCGCACGGGACGCTTATGCCGGGGATGCCCGCGAGGTTCGCCATGCAGGTGTAGATGTCCGAGAGATACATCGAGAGCGGGTCGTCGGTCTTCTCGCCGAGGCGGAAGGCGGGCGTCGGCGTCGTCGGCGTGAGCACGGCGTCGCATCGCTCGAAGGCCGAGAGGAAGTCGCGCTGGATGAGCGTGCGCACCTTCTGCGCCTTGAGATAGTAGGCGTCGTAGTAACCCGAGGAGAGGACGTAAGTGCCGAGCATGATGCGCCGCTTGACCTCCGCGCCGAAGCCCTCCTCGCGCGTGCGCCGGTACATCTCGCGCAGGTCTTTCGGGTCTTCCGTGCGATAGCCGTAGCGCACGCCGTCGTAGCGCGCGAGGTTCGACGAAGCTTCGGCCGTCGCGATGATGTAATAGACGGCGATGCTGTACTTCGCGTGCGGCAGGTCTACGTCAACGACCTCCGCGCCCAAGTTTCGATAAGCCTCGATAGCTTCCTCAACGCGCGCGCGCACGTCCGCGTCCACGCCCTCGCCGAGCAGAGCGCGCGGGACGCCGATGCGCGCGCCCTTCAAATCATTCGTAAGTCCCGATGCGTAGTCGGGGACTGGAACGTCGGCGGTCGTCGCGTCGTGCTCATCGCGTCCGGCGATTGCGTGAAGAACGATGGCCGCGTCCCTGACGGTCAGGCCGAAGATGCTCACCTGATCGAGCGACGAGCCGAAGGCGACGAGGCCATAGCGCGAGACGCGGCCGTAGGTCGGCTTCACGCCGACGACGCCGCAGAGCGCGGCGGGCTGACGGACAGACCCGCCCGTCTCGGAGCCGAGCGCCACGGGTACGATGCGCGCCGCGACCGCCGCGGCCGAACCGCCCGACGAGCCGCCCGGCACGCGCTCCGTGTCCCACGGGTTACGCACCGCGCCGTAGGCCGAGTTCTCATTCGACGAGCCCATCGCGAACTCGTCGCAGTTGGTCTTGCCGATGATGACCGCACCTGCCGCTTGCAGCCGCTCGATGACGGTCGCGTTGTAAGGCGGATAATAGCCCGCGAGTATGCGCGAGCCACACGTGGCCTGCATCCCTCGCACGCAGATGTTGTCCTTGATTGCGATGGGAATCCCGCGCAGCGTCACGCGCGCATCCTGATTCGCTGACGCGCCGCTACTATTTGTCTCCTTGTCCAACTCTTCGGCACGGCGCATCGCGCCCGCGCGATCTATTTGCAGGAAGGCATTGAGCGTGTCGTTAAGCCGCTCGGCCGCTGCGAGCGAGCGATCTACGACGCCGCGCACGTTCGAGTCGCCGCCTGAGAGTTGTGACGAGATGAGTTCGATTGTCTTATCGGGAACGGTCATTGATTCTTAAAGGTTCACGCACGCCGAGAAAGCGGCCTGTTAGAAATTCTCTTTCTCTTCCGACCCGGCGATGACCTTCGGCACGCGGAAGTGGCCGTGCGAGGGCTCGGGCGCTTGTTCGAGCGCGAGCGTCTGGCCGAGCGAGGGTCGCGTGTGGTCTTCGCGTGCGGCCTCGGTGCGCGCGCCCTCGGGCGTTAAGCCGCCGATGGCGGGCTCGACCTCGCTCGTGTCCAATTCGTTCAACTGCTCGACGTAGGCGACGATTGAAGCGACCTGCGGCGCAAGCGTGCGCAACTCCTCGTCCGTGATTTCGAGGTGTGCGAGCGACGCTATCTTCCGGATGTCGGATTCGGTGATGGGCATAATCTGGTGAATGGTAAATGGTAGTTGGTGACGTTGTAACGACGCGGTTTTTATCTATTCACTATTTACCATTCACTGCTTTGTCCTATTCATGCAGCTTCCGGCGGCGAGAAGAAAGCGGCGGCGCAAGGTTTCGTCGTGGATGGCCGTGGCCGCGTCGTCCAGTTCGCCCGCGCGCTTGAGCGCGTCATCCTCCTGCGCGAGCCGTTCGTAGTGCGACGAGCGGCCGAGGCGCGCGCGCTCCTCTCGAACGGTCTGCGGGTCTACGCGGAACTCGACGTAGGTGACGAGCGCCTGCCCTAAGAGCGAGTTGAGACGGAAGATAAGTTGCGGGCTCATCTGTTCGAGCTGCTTGCGCCATGTCGTGTCGGGCACCGAGACGATGAGCCTCTTGTTGAAGAGACGAAAGGGAACCGCGCAGCCGCGCAACGCCTCGCCCGCCACGCGCCGCCACGCGGCGAAGCTGACGGCCTCCAAGACCTCCTCGCTCTCGCCCGCCGCGCGTAGAAGCTTGGGCAGCGCTTGAAACAAGTCTTCCATTTTTGATGTCGAATTTTTGATTTGCGATTTTGGCGTTGACAGCTTTAAATCAAAGACGCAAATCAAAAATCTATAATTTCACGGGGAGTGTAATGGAAAACGAACGTGTGTCACAAGCGGCGACCGCGCGGCGGCCGGAGTGGATGACCCCGCTCGTGCTGGCTTCGGCGAGCCCGCGACGGTCTGAGATTTTATCGGCGGTTGGCTGGCCCTTCGAGACTCATCCGGCGAATGTGGACGAGACGAGACTCGCGGGTGAGACGGCCGAAGATTTCGTCCGGCGGCTTGCGCGCGAGAAGGCCGAAGCGGTCGCGCGCACACGCCTGTTCGGGCTCGTCCTCGGTGCGGACACCACGGTCGTCGTTGACGGTGAGATTCTTGAGAAGCCGCGTGATGAGGATGACGCGCGGCGCATGCTGCGGACGTTGAGCGGGCGCTGGCACGAGGTGCTGACGGGCGTGGCGCTGTTGAGAGTTGAGACGGCGCGCGCCGTGGTCGGGATTGAGCGGACGCGAGTGCGCTTCGCCGCGACGACTGAAGACGAGATCGCGTGGCACGTCGAGACGGGCGACGTGCTCGACAAGGCCGGAGCCTACGCCGTACAGGGGCGCGCAGCCCTCTTCATCGAAGGCATCGAAGGCGACTACTGGAACGTCGTCGGCCTCCCCGTGCGTTTGGTCTACGAGCTTGTGCGCGGGTTCGAGTCGTCTCAAGCCGCGAGTTGAAAATCGTGCTCTGATAAATCAGAGATGCGAAGAGGCCGCCACGCAAACGGGGACGGCCTCTTTTAATTTTCGTCGTCTTAACGTCGAAGCTTACTGCGCGCCGAGCAGTTTGTTGAGGCGGTCGGAGAGCGTTTCGACGAGACTGTGCTTGGGGTCATGACCGCCGACGGGCGAGCCCGAGACCGCACCGCGCCGGTCGAGGATGACGACCGTTGGAATTTGATTCGCGCCGGTCTGCTTGAAGAGTGCGCCTTCGGGGTCGCGCAGCACGCCGGTCTTGAGCCCCGTCTTGTGCGCAAAGGCGCGTAGCTGTTCGTCGGTCGCGTAGGTCTTCGACTGCGGCTTATCCGAGTCGGTCGTCACCCAGTAGACGCGCACGTCGCGCGCGCCGAACTGGTCTGCGAGTTCCTGCACGCCCTGCACCTGCTGCTTCGAGAGCGGCCCGAGCAGAGATGAGCCGAAGGCGAGCACCACCACATCGCCGCGCACCATATCTGAGGTGATCTCGCCGCCGTCGGTCGTGCGCAGCTTGAAGTCGAGCGCAGACTGCGCACGCGTTGTTGGCGCAACCCACGATGCCGCCGTGAGCAGAAGCGAGAACGCAAGTGCGAAGACCGGACGCCGTTTGTTGGATGACATTTTCATCTCCTTTTGCCCCGCGCCGTACATGCGCGCGAGCAATCATGACGGACATTTGATGTGCGGTCAAATCGAATGGTTGGATTCAAAACATCACCCTCGAAAGGACGAAGGCGGCGGGCCAAAGACCTCGGTGTGCAGCGCGAGATAGTCTTCCCAAGTATCCATGTCGCGCGCGACGTAGGGCGAATCCGCGGGGACGCGCAGCACCTCTGCGCGTTGCGCGTCGAAGAGCGCGCGCAAGCCCTTCTCGGGAGACAGGCTCAGAAGCTCAGCGCGGAACGCGAGGTCAACCAGCACCGGATGACCGCCGCGTCCCTGCCACTCGGGCACGACGAGTCGTGCGCCCGTGCTGCGCCGTGCTTCGATAAGCCGCCTGACCTCCGAGGGCGGCACCGCCGGATGGTCTACGAGCGCGACGAGCACGGCGCTTGTCTCTTCCCGTAGCGCCTCGACTCCGCGCGCAAGCGACACGCCCATCTCGCTCCCGGCCTCTTCGTTGACTGCGAAGCGCAGCGCGGGCACGTGCGCAAGCGCCGCGCGCACCTCCGCGCCGCGCTTGCCGACGACGACCACGACTTCCAATACACCTGCCCCGCGCAGGCTCTCGACGCAAGCCTCGACGACGCTCACGCTGCCCCACGGCAGCAGCGGCTTGAACGCCCCCATGCGCCGCGAACGCCCGGCCGCGAGTAGTACCGCCGCGATGTTCCCGTTGACTGCCATTGACGAAGGTAGGAATTAACAGGGATGGACAGGGGGAGGGATAAGGATGAAGGATGAGTGATGAATATCTCAACACGGCGATATTCATCACTCATCCTTCATCACTCACTTAACTCTCGGAGGGCGCGCAGGACGAAGGGGCGCGCCATCTGCTTGCGGTAGTTCATCAGGTGGTCTGTGTTGTCGAGCGGGCGCGCGCGCAGGTAGCAGGCTTCGGCCGCGGCGCGCATGCTCTCTTCATTGAGCGCACCGCCCACGAGCGCGCGCGCGGCGGCCTCGACTTCGAGCGGCGAGGGCGAGATGCCGCCCAGAACTACGCGCGCCTCCACAACCTTTCCGTCCTCTTCCATGTCGAGCCGCGCCGCGACGCCGAGCACGGGGAAGTCGAACGCGCCGCGCCGCCTGAGTTTCTTGTAGACCGCGCGCCAGCCCGCTGCGGGCGGCAGGTGTATCTCCGCCAGCAACTCGTCAGGGCGCTTGTGAAGGTAGTCAATCCCGTCGTCGTTGTAGAAACCGCGCGCTTCAACCAGACGGTCGCCCACGGTCGAGACGAGGCGGAGCCGCGCGCCTATCGCGACCATCAGCGGCACGAGGTCTGAAGACTGCACGGCCCAGCACTTCGCGCTGCCGGGTGCGACCCAGCACACGTCGCCGTCCTTCTTCAAACAGAAGTTGACGCCTTTGCGCCACTCGTAATTCTGGTCGTAGTAATTGCAACGCGTGTCGAGCAGAAGGTTCCCGCCAATCGTCCCCATGTTACGAAGCGTCGGCGTCGAGATGAGCCGTGCCGCGCGCGCAACCGCCGGGTAATCTCGATTGACGACCGCGTGTTCGATGATCTCGGTGAGAGACACGCCCGCGCCGATTCGCAAGCCCTCGCGCCCGTCGCCCTCGATGCTTCGCAACTCGGGGATGCGCCCGACCGAGATGACCGTGCGCGGCGTCTGCTGCCGCCGCTTCATGTTCGGATACAGGTCTGTGCCCCCGGCGACGAACTGCCCCGACGGCCCCGCCTCGCCCATCATCCTCACTGCCTCGCCCATCGTGCGGGGAACGAAGTAAGCGAATTTCGGAAGTCTCATCATATCGGTCTTAACTCAATCCTTCTGCTTTCACGAATGCACTGCCACGCGCGGCATCTCGCGGCCGTCGCCACCTTCGGCGGGCGTGAGCACCTTGAGCGCGTCGGGCCACGCGGGCGAGGGCGTGCGCGTGGGGCCGAAGCGTGCGTCCTTGCCTTGACGTTTGGCGCGCAGGGCGGCGAGGACTTTCTCGGGGGTGATGGGAACCTCGTCTATGCGGACGCCGACGGCATCGTAGACGGCGTTGGCGATGGCGGGCATGACGGGGAGCAGCGGCCCTTGGCCGACCTCCTTCGCGCCGAAGGGGCCGTTGGGGTCTGCGTCCTCGACGAGATAGGTGATGACATCGCACATCTCAAGAGTCGTCGGGCTCTTGTATTCAAGTAGTGAAGGGAACTTGTGGACGACGTTGCGATTCTCGCGGTAGACCATCTCTTCCATGAGAGCTTCGCCCAAGCCCATGTAGACAGAGCCTTCGACCTGACCCATGACGAGCATCGGGTTAATACTCTTGCCGATGTCGTGCGCGACCCAGATGCGAGGCACGTTGACATATCCGGTCTCTGAGTCAACCTCGACTTCAGCGACCGCGGCCGAATAGCTGTATGCGGGCGAGGGGCCAACGCCCGCGCCCTTGAACTTTCCGGGCGAGCGCGGTGGGACGTAAGAGCCAACCGTGCCGATGGTGCCGAACTTCTGCTCGGCGAGCACGACCGCTTCGGCAAAGGTGACGCCCACTTCGGGGTTCTCAACGTCGAAGACGCGGCGGTCTGCGAGCGAAAGATTCTCGACGGGCACCGCGAGCTTTTCGGCGACGGCCGCCGTCAGGAGTTCGCGCGCTCGCTCGGCGGCCTGTATGGCGGCGTTGCCGGTCATCAGCGTGACGCGGCTCGAATAGCTCCCGAGGTCAACGGGCGTCAGGTCTGTGTCGGCGGTGATGACGCGTATGTCGAAAGGGTCTATGCCGAGAATTTCGGCGACGACGTATGCGAGCACCGAGTCCGACCCTTGCCCGATGTCGGTCGAGCCGCACTGGACGCAGACGCCGCCCTGCCGGTCGAGCCGAAGCTGCACGCCCGAGTGCGGCATGCTGTTCCAGTAGATGGGAAGCCCCGCGCCGCAGATGTACGAACTGCACGCGAGCCCGAAGCCGCGCCCTTCGGGGAGCTTGCGAAACTTGTTCTTCCAGTCAGAGCCCGCAACAACTTTCTCGATGCACTGGCCCAGTCCCATCGAGCCGACTCGCAGATAGTTGGCCGTGACCGTGTCGGGCTTGACGAGATGTTTGAGACGCATCTCGGCCGGGTCGAGATTCAACTCTTCGGCGACGCGGTCGAGTTGGACTTCGAGCGCGAAGCGCGGCTGCGGCGTGCCGTGCCCGCGCTTGGGGCCGCAGGGCGGCTTGTTGGTGAAGGCGCGCAGGCCGCGAAAGCGGTAGCGCGGGACTTCATATGTGACGGTCTGGAGCGCGCCCGTGTAGAAGGTCGAGGCAACGCCGTAGGAGCCGTATGCGCCGCCGTCGAGGAACGACTGAAAGTCGAGCGCGGTGATCGAGCCGTCCTTCTTGACTCCGATTCTGCTCTTCATCAAAACCGGGTGGCGACCGCGATGGCAGTAGAAGACCTCTTCGCGCGTGAGCGTCACCTTCACGGGTCGGCGCGTCCGGCGCGAAAGCTCGCAGACGACGATCTCGTGGTTGAAAGGGTCGCTCTTGCCGCCGAAGCCGCCGCCGTTGGGCGTCGCGATGACGCGTATGTGCGCGGCCGTCATCTCTAAAGTTTTCGCGAGCGCGCGATGGACGTAATGCGGCGTCTGCGTCGAAGACCAGAGCGTGAGCTTGTCGTCGGCGTCGAAGTGCGCGACCGCGGCGTGCTGCTCCATCGGCAGGTGCGTGTTGCCCTCGTAGAAGAACGTGTCCTCGCGGATGAGGTCGGCTTCGCGGAAGCCCTCTTCCATGTCGCCGAATTCGAGATGGACGCTCTTGTGTACGTTGTTGTAGTCGCCGTAATCGTGGATGCGCGGCTCACTCGTCTCGATGGCCTCCGCAATCCCCGCAACGGCTGCGAGCGGTTCGTACTCGACTTCGATGAGGTTCATCGCATCGAACGCCGTATCCTCGTCAACGGCTGCGACCGCCGCCACGGGGTCGCCGATAAAGCGAACCTTGTCGGTGCAGAGCGCGTGCTCATCCTGACTGACGGGCAGGATGCCGTAAGGGATGGGAAGGTCACAGCCGGTGATGATGGAATAGACGCCGGGCAGTGCCGCTGCCTTCGATATGTCAATGCTCTTAATCAACGCGTGCGGAACGTGCGAGCGCAGCAGCTTGCAGTAGAGCATACGCGGCAGCGTGATGTCGTCGGCGAACTTCGTCGCGCCCACGCACTTCGAGCGCGCGTCCACCTTGCGGAAGGGCTTGCCGATAACCTTCAAGTCGCGCTCGACCTGAGATGCGCGGCCTTTCATCTTCACGCCGTCGAGTTTGGCGTTGCCCTTGCCGTTATCCGCGTGACCGTTATTCGTAGCCATAGACACTCTCGCGCGGGAGTTCCGCCTCTTCGCCGCGCATGCGCGCGGCGGCAAGCTCGACCGCTTCGTAGATTTTTATGTAGCCGGTGCAGCGGCAGAGGTTTCCGCTCAGGGCTTCCTTGATTTCGTCGCGCGAAGGCGTAGCGTTCTGCGCGAGCAGTTCTTTGGCGACGAGAAGAAAGCCGGGCGTGCAGTAGCCGCATTGCGCCGCGCCCGTGTCGGCGAAGGTCTCCTGCAAGGGATGCAAGCCCGCCTCGGTCGCCATGCCTTCGATTGTTTCGACGCTGCGCGCTTCCGCTTCGAGGCCGAGCATAAGACACGAAAGCACCGAGCGGCCGTCAACAAGCACGGCGCACGTACCGCACTCGCCAAGCTCGCAGCCGTGCTTCGTGCCGGTTAAGTTAAGGTCTTCGCGCAGCACTTCGAGCAGGGTCTTGTGCGGCGCGAAGGCGACCTCGGTGGGCTCGCCGTTGAGCGTGAAGGTGATGTGTGCTTTCTGTCTTGTAGTCATCGCTCGGTAAAGAAAAGTGTAACTCGCCGGGCGCGAGTCGCCAACCGGCCTACGAGTCTCTTATCCTTTGCCTTATCTTTTTCCCGGCTTGCCGACGATGATAGCTTGGAGCTTGGCGGCGCGCGCGGGGTCGAGGCGGCGAAGCGCGTTGTATTCGTCGGTTGCGCCCTTGTGGTTGCCGGTGGCGAAGTATGCGACGCCGAGGTTGTAGCGCGCCTGCGGAAAGTCGGGGCGTACTTTGATGGCCTGACTGAACGCCTTGATGGCGGGCATGTCCTGATCAAGTCGAAGGTAAGCGTTGCCCATCAAGTAGAGGTCGTCGGGGTCGAGCGTGCGCCCCGTCTGGTTGTAAGCCTTGATGGCCGCCGCGTATGAGGCGCGCGACTCTTCGGCGCGGCCGAGCTTCTCCTGCGAGGTCGCGAGGTTGTAGTAAGCCCACCCCTCGTCAGCCGGTTCGTGCTTGTACTGAAGCGCTACTTGCGCGGCCTGCAAAGCCTCTTGATGTTGACCCAACTGGTTGAGAACGTATGCGAGAAGGTTCTGCGTCTCGGGGTATGTGGGCTTGAGGCGCGCGCCCGTTCGCGCTTCGGCAAGCGCCTCCTGCGGCTTGTCCTCGCGCACGAGGATAAAGCCGAGCACGTGATGCGGCCAGTAGTTTTCGGGCTCAAGCTTTAAAGCCTCGCGTACCGCGCGAAGGCCGCCCTGCATGTCGCCCGTGGTGGCGAGCGCCGCGCCGAGCATCGTCTGCGCCGAAGCGTTCTGCGGTGCGACGCGCGCGGCCTGCTGCGCCGTCTCGACGAGCTTCGGATACTGCCCCTGTGAGTAGTAGAGGACGCACTGGCCGAGCAGAACCTCGGGGCCGTCGGCCTTCACGGCGAGAGCGCGCGCGAAGGTGTCTTCCGCCTCGCGGTAGCGACTCATGCGCGTGTAGACGTTCGCGAGCCCCGCGAGCGCCTCGGGCGACTGCGGCTGGAGCCGGAGCGCGGCCGTGAAGGCAGCGACCGCCTCCTCGTTGTGATAGAGCAAGAGGTGCGCGTAGCCGAGCCCGAACTGTGTGAAGAATTGGTTGGGGTCGAGCGCAGAGGCCGCGCGCAGCGTCGTGAGCGCATCCTCCGGGCGGTCGGCGGAAAGATAAGCGTTGCCGAGAAGCATCTGCGACGGCGCGTGCTGAGCATTCAGGCGCACGGCCTGCTCCAGAGGCGCGACCGCCTCCTTACCCTTGTTCAGCTTCAAGAGCAGGAAGCCGACGGAGAAGAGGGCGTCCTGCGCGAACTGCGGCTCGGAGGTCGCGCCCTGAAGTTGTGTCAGCGCCTCCGCATCGCGCCCCTGCTGAAGATACGCCTTGCCGAGAAAGTAGTGACCCGTCGGGCCGATGTCGCCGAGCGCGGTAGCCTTCTCAAGCGCGTCCGACGCCTCTTTGTATTGGCCGAGCGCGAAGTGTATGCCGCCCGTGTAGACGAGCGCGTCCCGAACGCGCGGGTTCGGCGCGGCTGCGATGACGTTCGCGAAAGCGGCGAGCGCATCGGTCGCCTGCTTCAAATTCATGTAGGCCAGCCCGAGTCCGTAGTTGGCTTCGACGTGGCGCGCATCGGCGCGCACAGCCTTCTGATAGCTCTCGACGGCGTGCCGCCAATCTTTCTTCGAGAGATACTCCGCGCCCTTCTGTGCCTGACGGTCGGCCTCGGAATTTTTTTGCGCGAAGACAACTGCTGCTGCGGCCGCGCGTGCGGGCGCAAAGAAGAAGGCGGCCAGCATGAGAATGCCAACCGCCGTTAGCGTCCTGATTTTTTTCATCGCTTCAATCCGAAGAGGTTCAGTAGCCCTGAATCAAACGGACGATGAGTTGGGCTTCGACCTTGTTGCGCGAGTTGGGCGCGAAGTTGAAGTTGTCGCGGCCGTTGATCTTCTGCACCGGCTTGATGTGGAAGGCTCCGTACTGAGCGCCCATGAAGGCGTTGATCTTCGCCTCTCTGATGTTCGAGTCTTCGGCGTCGAAGGTGTCGCGGCCGTCGTTGGCCTTGAAGCTCACGCCCGTCTTGGTGATGAAGAACGAGCCCTCGCAATATTGATTAAACGCGCCGTCGTGGTCGTGATAGACGTGGAAGGCGGCGGCTCCGCCGCGCTCGATTGCCGCGCGCATGGCCTGCTCGGCGGTCGAGACGTTCTGGCTGTAGTAGAGCGCGATGGTGCCGAGGATGGAGTAGGCCGTGGGCTGCTGCGGGTCGAGCTGCACGGCTGCCTGCGCGTAGCGTATGGCTCCGGGGTAATCGCTCGAAGCGGCGGCCGAGTTGGCGCGGTCAATCAGGTCGTCGTAGTCGGGCGCGTTGTTCGCCGCCGCCGGGCTGCTGCCGAAGGGCGTCTCGCCGCTGCTCGGGTTCGACGCGGTCTCGGACGTTGACTTCTCGGTGATAGCGCCGACGAGCGAGCGGTTACCGCCCGCGGCCGTAATCTCGCGCGCGATCTCGGGCGTCACCTGAAAGTTGACGCCGCGCTTCTCGACGAACTGCTCAACGCGCGCCGCAGCGATGCCGCCCTGAAGCATCGTGACGATCTCGCTCTTCGAGAGCGGCGGGCCGTCGGGGACGTTCGAGTAAGAGGGAGGCGTGCTCGACGAGCGCGGCGGGGTCGTGTTGACGTGCGTGACGGCTGAAGCCGCGACCGACGGATGGTAGCTTGCGCGCGCGGCCTCGATGACCTCGGGGCGCGCACCGACCGCGCGCAGATCGGACTCGTCCGAAGCCGTCATCTCGAAGTCAACGCCGCGTCGCTCGACCTGTAGGACAAGCTCCTGTGTCGTCAGGCCGTTGATCTTGACGGCGTTAATCAGCCCCTGCTTGGTGATAGGCTTCTTCGCCGTCTGCGTCGCGGCGGCGGCCGCGAAGAGGAGCGCCGCGCACGCGGCCACGAGCACGACGAACAAAAGTCTGCTGCTTCTCAAAATCTTTTGAGTTGACATAACCACCACCTCTTTCGCCGGGAGCGCGGGCATTCTTGCCCGCCAAAGCGTGCTTGCACGCTTCAAGAGTTATGCTTTATCTCAAGGTTGAGATAAAGCGTAGCTTCAACAGTCCTCGCGCTCTCGCGCTCAAGGCGGGCAAGGATGCCCGCGCTCCCAGCTTTAGCCTTGCACTCCACCGTAAGACTTGACGAGTGTGATGATAAGTTCCGACTCGTTCTTCTTCTTCGTCAGCGGAGCGAAGTTGTAGTTCTTCGAGTCCTTGTCGCGCTTCACCTTGATGTGGAACGCGCCGAGGTCTTTGCCGCCGAGCAGCATGCCGAAGGTGCCGCCCGCGAGGTTGTTCACCTTAATCTCCCTGATGCCTGCGTCCTCCGCCTCGAAGGTGTCCCTGCCGTCGTCGGCCTTGTAGGTGACGTTCGTTTTAGTGACGAAGAGCGTGCCCGAGCAGGTCTGATTGAAAGAGCCGTTGGCGTGGTCGTGAAAGACGCGGAACGAGGCCGAGCCGCCAAGCTCGATAGCCTTGCGCATGTTCTTCTCGGCCTCTGCGATGTTGCCCTGTAGATAGAGCTGCGTGAAGCCGAGAAGCTGGTAGGCGCGCGGCGTCGCGGCGTTCAACTGGATGGCCTGCGAGAGTAGCTGCGTGGCCCGCGCAGCGTCATGCGCGTCGTAGGCAGCCGTGGCTTGATCGGTCAAGTCGTCGTAGTCGAGTGCCTTCGGGGCGACGGCGATGCCGCGACTGTTGGTCGCGGGCGGTGTCGTGCGCGTCCTTCCAGATGCGGTGTATCCGGCGGCGATAGCGCCGACGAGCGAGTTGGTTCCGCCCGCGGCCTTGATCTCTCTGGCCGTCGCGGCGGACGATTGGAAGCTGACTCCGCGCGCGTCAACGAACTGCTCGACGCGCGCCGAAGGAGTCCCGGCCTGAAGCATCGTGACGACCTCGCTCTTCGAGAGCGGCGGGCCCGGCGGCACGTTCGAGCGGCCACGCGCCGAGGCGTTGGTGATGGGCGCGACCGTGGGCGCGCGATAGTGCGAGCGTGCCGCTTCGATAACTTCGGGGCGCGCACCCGCCGCGCGCAACTCGGCCTCGGCGTCCGGGGTCATCTCGAACGAGACGCCGCGCACCTGAACCTGCTGGATTAGCTCGGCGGTCGAGAGGCCGTTGATGCGGACGGCCTTGACGAGCCCTTCGCGCGTGATGGGCTTGCTGGACTGCGCGAACACGGGCGCGTGGAAGAACAGGAGCGCCGTGGCGGCAGCGGCCAGAAGCGTTGAGCCGGGCGGTGTGCGCCACTTCCGTCCTGCTCTGAAATTCATCCTTAACATCTCGTTTACATCCCGTCCCTGTCTGTTCGTTTGGTCTGTCTCTTCGTTGAAGAGCGGCGCGTCGGCTCGTTTGACGTTCAAGCGACGCGCCGCTTTGTTCTCTTCGTTCTCTACTGGTCGAGCGCGCGAAGCGCAGCCTCGCGCCGTTTGCGCGCGGCGTCGCCTGCATCGGCGGGCTTCGCCTGCGCGGGCTTCGCTTGCGCGGGCTTCGACTGCGCGGTGCGGCTCGTCCCCTGTGTGGGCGAGTCGGAAGCCGCGACCGGAGTGCTGACTGAGGGCGGATGCTCGACGGGGATGCCGGTGCTGCCGACGGGTGTTTGCGTGCCGACCGTCGTCTGATCGCCGCCGTCGGCGGGCGTCGTCGGTTGGACGGGCTGCGGCTGTTGCTCGGTCGGTTGCGGCGTGGGCTTCGAGGGTTCTTCGGCCAGCGATGCGGGCTTCAAGGGCTCCTTCGCTTTCTTCGAGCCAGAGAATGCGAAGAAGGCGATGCCCACGATGACTCCCATGACGACGAGCGCCGCCGCGCCTGCGCCCGCGAAGTGAACCCACGTCAGCTTGCTCATGAAGGACTGTTGTTGCGCGCGCGGTGGCGGCTGCGGCGGCATGAAGCCCTGCTGCTGCGGCGGCGCGAAGCCTTGTTGTTGCTGCGGCGGCGCGAAGCCTTGCGGCTGACGAGCGGCAGCGCCCGCGACGACGGGCCCTGTGCCGATGCGCGTCTCCTTCGCACCCGTAGCGGCGGCCGAGGGCGGCACTGTGGGCGGGCCGATGCGAGTCTCTTTGGCAGCGACAGCGTTTGTCTCCGGCGGCGGCCCGATGAGCGTCGCGGACATAGGGTCTACGGCGTTCGCGCCGAGCCCGGGGTTCGACGCTTGCGGCGGCGGCATGCCGGGCTGCGAAGGCGTCGGGGTTCCGGGCTGCGAGGGTGTTGGCATGCCGGGCTGCGAGGGCGAAGCATTGGGTTGCGGCTGCGTCTGGTAGCCCTGCTGCATCGGCGTGGTCATGAATGGCGAGGGCGGATAGCTCGACGGCGGCTGTGTGACGGGGCGCGTGCCGTAGGCCGCAGGGTCGCCGACGGCGAGCGGTTCGAGTCTGCCCGTGGCGGCGTAGCCCGCGTTCAAGAGGAAGCCGCGAAACTCGGCTGCGTTCTGGAAGCGTTGCGCGGGGTCTTTCGCGATTGATTTCCAGATGGCCTGCTCGACCGCTTCGGGGATGGCCGGGTTGAGTTGGCGCGGCGGCATGGGATACTGCTCGATCTGCGCCCTCATCAGCTCGAACTCGTTCTGGATGTCGAAGGGGCAGCGACCGGTCAACATCTCGTAGAGCAACATGCCAAGCGAGTAGATGTCGGAGCGTGCGTCGGTCTCGAAGCCGCGCACCTGCTCGGGCGACATGTACTCGATGGTACCAATGATGTTGCCCTGACGCGTCATGCGCGCCGTGCCGAGTATGCGCGCGATGCCGAAGTCGAGAACTTTGAGCGTGCCCTTCTCGGTCAGCATCATGTTCGCGGGCTTGATGTCGCGGTGGATGATGCCGTAGTTGTGCGCCTCCTGTATGCCGTCCAAGACCTGACAGAAGATGGGCACGGCCTGCTCGACTGGGATCGCGCCGCGCTGCTGTATGACGTGGTCGAGTGTGACGCCGCGCACGAACTCCAAGACCATGATGAAGCTGTCGCCCTGCCGCATGAAGTTGAAGAGCGTGGCGATGTTCGGATGGTTGAGCTTGGCGAGCGTGACCGCCTCGGAGCGGAAACGCTCGACGACCTGCGACTGGCTCGCAAGCTCCGGCCGCAAGAATTTGATGGCGACCTCGCGTTCGAGCATCATGTCCACGCCGCGAAAGACTTCGCCCATGCCGCCCTCGCCGAGCTTCTGTTCGATTTTGTAGTTCCCGAATACCTGTCCGATCATAATGCTTTCACCTCGCGCGTTGCGCGCATCTTCTCGGCCTCGTTGGCCCCTGTGCTCTCGGGCATGATTGCGATGATGCCCACAGTGATGTTGTCGTGACCGCCGCGCTCCTTCGCCAGCGCAATCATGCGCTCACCTGCGGCGTGAATGTCTTCCGACTCGGTGAGGACGGCGGCGATCTCCTCGTCGCGGACGAGGTCATAGAGCCCGTCGGAGCAGAGCAGATAGTGGTCGCCCTCGCGCAAGCCGAACGGCTCGATCATCGAGACCTCGACCTCCGGAGAAGTGCCGAGCGCGCGCAGGATGACGTTCTTGTCCTCGTGCGTGCGCGCCTCCTCTTTCGAGATGAGGCCGAGCTTGACCATCTCCATCACCGCAGAGTGGTCTTCCGATAGCTGGTAGAGCCGATTCGCGCGCAGCATGTAAAGGCGGCTGTCGCCGACGTGCGCGGCGAGCCCCTGAGCGCCCGCAAGCACGAGCGCCGTGCAGGTTGTGCCCATGCCGTGCTTCGACTCGTCTTCGGCCGCCGCAGCGTGAATCCGGCGGTTGGCCTCCTCGACGGCGTGACGCAACGCCTCCGCGGGCGTGCCCTCGGCTTCGTAGTAGAGATGGCTCACAACGTCGGCGGCCATCTGGCTCGCGACCTCGCCCGCCGAGTGGCCGCCCATGCCGTCGGCGACGATGATGAGCGAGCCGCGCGCGGCCAACTGCGCCGTGTCGGACGGGTGGACGAAGCGGCCCGAGTCTTCGTTGATCTCGCGCACGCAGCCCTTATCGGTCTGAACGCTGGCGACGACCTCGAAGGCCCGGCGCTGTTCCGGCTGCTCTTGCTTCTCCGGCTGCCCCGCTTGTTCTTGCTGCTTCGGCTCCGCCGCTGCTGACGCCGCCCTCTTTTTACCGAACATGCATTATCCCCTTGTGTGAAAATTTTCTGCGGCGCGCTTGGCGTGCGCGCTTAAACGACAGCGGCGGCTCACTTCTTCGCCAGCGTGTACATGAAAGCCTTCTTCTCACCGACGACGAAATCGACGGGCTCGTCCGCATAGCCTTCGCGCCGAAGTGTCAGGACGACGTGCTCGCCGAGCTTGCCGCGCACCGAGTAGGGCGTGGTGCCGATCTTCTCCGCGTCACGATATACGTCGGCCTTGCCGTCCGAGACCGTGACTTCAACGACGCGCTCCGAAGCGTCGTGACTGGCAGCAGGCGTCGGCGCAGCGGTCAGGCCGCGCGCCGTGTCCGTCGCATTCGTCGTGACGGCCGCGCCCCCACCGTCCGCTACGCTGTTCGGCGAAGGGGTGAAGAGAAAGAACGCGATGATGACGACGAAGGTGAGCACGACGACCGCTGCCACCGCGCCGATGATGAGCGGCAGGCTCTTCGACGAGCCGTTCGTCTTCGCCTCGACGTACTCTGTGGCGACCTCGCTCACCGACTCGCTCACGCCGGGCTTCGAGACGGCGGACACGAGCTTGCGCGCGTCCGCGAGAAGCTCGCCCGCCGAGCGGTATCGCTCCAACGGGTTCTTTCTCAAGCAGCGCGTGATGATGGCCGACACCTCGCGCGGCACGCCCGGATTCAACTGCGCCGCCGCCGCATAGTCAACGCGGCCGATGCGGTCGCAGAGGTCGCCCACCGTATCGGCGTCGAAGGGCATGCACCCCGTGACCATCTCGTAGAGCAGGACGCCGAGCGCCCACACATCGCCGCTCGCATCGGCCGTGCCGCCGCGAATAAGCTCGGGCGCGAGATATTGAAGCGTGCCGATGACCGAGCCGACCTGCGTGAGTTGCTGCGAGGTCTGCCCCTTCGCGATGCCGAAGTCGAGAAGCTTGATCTGACCCTGCGAGCTGATCTTGATGTTGTTCGACTTGATGTCGCGATGGATGACGCCGTGGCTGTGTATGTACTCGATGGCCTCGCAGACCTTCTCGAAGACGTAGACGGTTTCGGAGAGCGGCAGCGCCGCGCCGTAGGCCGTGATGCGCTCGGAGATGGTCTGACCGTCAACGTACTCCATGATGATGCAGGGCTGGCCCGACACTTCACAGAAGTCGTAGAGCGTGGCGACGTTCGGGTGCTGTAGGCTGGCCTGTATGCGCGCCTCGTTGAAGAAGCGCTCGACGAAGCCGCTCGATTGCGTGGCCTGCGTCAAGACCTTCACCGCCGCGATGCGCCCGATCTTCGAGTGCATCGCGCGATAGACCTCGCCCATCCCGCCCGCGCCGAGGAAGTCTAGGATGCGGTACTCGCCGACCGTCTGATTCGTGTCGAATGCTCTGGACATGTTGGGAACGAGTAGACAGTAGCCAGTAGTCTGTACTCAGTAGAAGAAAACGTTTATAGGCCGGTTAGGTTAAAGCGTCAACCTGCTCCATAAGCTACCTACTGACCGCTGACTACTGGCTACTGTTTACTTCCTTTCCGTGCTTACTTGACTCCCATCAGTTCGCGCCCGTAGCGGATGGGGACGGCGAAGGTCACGGCGGTCGAGCCTTCGCTCAGCCCCGCGTAGAAGATGCCGATGACGCGCCCGTGGTCGTCAAAGACGGGGCCGCCCGAATTACCCGAGCCGGTCGTGTTGATTTGAAGCTGGTACACGTCGCCGACGGTGCTGATGATGATCTTCTCGACACCGCTCGCGCTCTCCGAATTGCGATAGATGCGCCCGACGTTGCCGACCGTGACGGTCGGGTCGGGAATCTCGACCGCCGAGGTGTCGAAAGGCTTCATGGCGTCCTGCGACTTGACGATGCCGTAGACCGCCTTCGAGACGACGGGGTAGCCGAGAACGATGGCCTGCTCGCCCGCCTGGATGGTGTCGTAGTTGTCGTTGATCTCAACCTTGGGCACGGTGCCGGGGCTGTCAACCTTGATGAGCGCCACGTCGTGGCGTTGCGAGATGGCCGAGAGCTTCGCCGCCAGACGACGCTCGGAGTTGGGGAAGAGCACGTCGAGGTGGTCGTTGCGCCCGTCGTAGCTCACGTGGAGCCGGTCGTCCTGATGGCTGTGCGACGGAACCCAGTCGTGCGGAGCCGGGACGCCTTCGGCGACGACGGCCTCTTTGCCATCGGGGCCCACGCCGACGAGAACGCCGTCATTGGCGTCCTGAGGAAACTCGTAGTTCGACTCCCATGCGGCGGCAACGTGGTTGTTCGTCAGGATGAAGCCGTCCGAAGAGACGGCGAAGCCGGAGCCGGTCAGGCGCGCGCCGATGCCGCTGTAGAGCGGGTTCGAGTCGTAGGTCAGATAGGGCTCGACCTTGCCGCCCGGTATCTGAACGTAGCAGGCGCGCCGCTGGCCCTTATAGTTGATGTACCTGTGATAGACAAGGCCGTTGCCCTGCTGCGAGACGAGCTTCCAAGCCACGTCTATCTTGACGACCGCGCCGCCGTAGTTCTTGACGACATCGGGCGGCCTCATCGTCGCGGTGGCGGCGGCTGAGGCCGCCTCGGTGGCACGCGCGTCGTTGAGCTTATTGATGGCACTGGCCGCCTCAGCCTTGTCTGCCGAGCGCGCGCGCCAGAAGAGGAAGCCGCCGATGCCCGCGATGGCGACGACCAGAAGGATTCCCAACGCGGCGATGACGGCGAAGGTGCGACCCTGACTCTTCTTCGCCTGCTGGACGTTGGCCGAGACGATGCGCTCGACCGTGGCCTTGCCGACGCCGCCCGAGGGAGTGCTGTGCGCGGACGCGGTCACGGGGAAGGTCGGCTGCTGTGGGCCGCCGCCGCCACCGCCGCCGCCCGTGGGCGCGATGCGAGTCGCGGGCGGGCCAGACATGGTCGGAGCCATCGGGCCGGTCTGCGCGATGCGTGTGGCCTTGGTCGCGCCCGCTGGTCGCGGCTCGATCTCGAAGACGAACTCGGGGCCGCCGGGGCCGAGCTGCACGATGTCGCCGGGGTTGATGCGCGCCGAGCCCGAGATGCGCTGCCTGTTCACAAACGTCCCGTTGCGGCTGTTCAGGTCGGTGACGATGAACTGCGAGGGGTCGTTCGAGTCCTGCGCGATCTTGGCGTGCTGGCGGCCGACCAAATCGTCGCGGTCCGGGTCGTACTTCACCGTGGCCGAAGTGTCACGCCCGAGGATGAGTTCCTTGACGTGATTGAGCGGGAACTCTTCCACCTGATTGGCCTTCGAGCCGCTGAGATGCTTGAGAACGATGCGTTCCATTCTAGTGTCTCCTTACGAAGTCTTACTCTTACTGGACGGTTCGGCTTCGACCGCGTCGGTGCCGGGGCGGGCCATCCACACGCTTGAATGTTGACGGCGGCGGTGGTCACTTGGCTGGGAACGACGGCGGCGGTCTTCCTGTGTCGGTTGAGAACGGGCGACGTGGGCGCGTGGACGGCGGCGGACTCTTTCGTTCCCGCGGCCTGCGGCACACTGACGGCACACGAGGCGGCGGCGGTGTAGGTTGACGACTAAGTGCTGTTTCAAGATTTTACCGCAGGCGGGTAAATTCGATTGCTTGAAAAGCCGGTTATGATTCTGCTCTCTCAAACAGCGAGGATCAGTCAACGGCGTCGGGGGTCGTCACGTCCTCGCCTCGTTTGCACGGCGGCAGATTATACAACAAAGCCTCGCGACCGCAAGTGTCAGCCGGACGGAAACTGAATAAAGACGGAATCGTCGGCGCGCTCCTGAAAATTGCCCGGGCC
>JAVXWN010000237.1:0-5483 GCA_032230645.1 Acidobacteriota bacterium
TCACGACGATGCTGACGCTGGCCTACTCTATCTTTCAAGGCAACGTCGGCACCGCCTATCGCCAGCGTTCGCAGATACTCGTCTTCTACTTCATCTTCGTCGCCGTCGGCGCGGTGCTGGTGAAGGAGCGACGCGAGGAGCGGCAGCAGCAGGTCGCACTTGAGAGGCAGCGGACGATAGCCGAGGTCGCGCGCGCCACCGAGGCGCGACGACGTTACGCGCGCTGGAAGCTTGAGCGCGAGGGCGAGCTTGAGCAGATAGCGCAGGACATCTCCGGGAGGATTAATTTCTGATGTGCGGCATCGTCGGCATGGTCAACCTCGACGGGCGCGCGGCCGACGCGACGCTGCTCGGGCGCATGAACGAGGCGATACACCATCGCGGCCCGGACGAGGACGGCACGTATCTGGCGGGCCCCGTCGGGCTCGCCATGCGACGGCTCGCCATCATTGACTTGGCGGGCGGGCAACAGCCCATCGCCAACGAAGACCACAGCGCCTGGATTGTCTTCAACGGCGAAATCTACAACTACCGCGAGTTGAAGGGCGAACTTGAAAAGCGCGGCCACCGCTTTCGCACCGACTGCGACACCGAAGCCATCATCCACGCCTACGAAGAGTTCGGCACGGACGCGCCCAAACACCTGCGCGGCATGTTCGCCTTCGCCATCTGGGATGAACGCAAACAAGAACTCTTCCTAGCGCGCGACCGCGTCGGCAAGAAGCCGTTGCTCTACGCACGGACGCGCGACTCGTTCGTCTTCGGCTCGGAGTTCTCGGCGCTGCTGCTGCACCCTTCGGTCAGCCGCGAGATAGACCGCGGAGCCATTGACGACTATCTCTCCTTCATGTGCGTGCCCGCGCCGCTCACGGCCTATCGCGACATACGCAAGCTTGAGCCGGGACATTCGCTCACGCTTAGCCGCGACGGCGAGCTAAAGACCGAGCGTTACTGGGAGCCCGACTTCTCGAAGAAGCTTGACATTACCGAGGAAGAGGCGGGCGAGCGCGCACTCGAACTGCTGCGTGATGCGGTGCGCGTCCGCTTGATGTCTGAGGTTCCGCTCGGCGCGTTCCTCTCGGGCGGCATTGATTCGAGCACCGTGGTCGCGTTGATGGCCGAAGCCAGTTCGACCCCCGTCAAGACCTTCTCCATCGGTTTCGAGGAGCAGGACTTCTCTGAACTGCATCACGCGCGCCGCGTCGCCGAGCACGTCGGAGCAGAGCATCACGAGTTCATCGTCCGCCCCGACGCGATGGAAGTTCTTCCAACGCTCGTCGAGCATTACGGCGAGCCATACGCCGACTCAAGCGCCATCCCGACCTACTACGTCGCGCGCGAGACGCGACGACACGTCACCGTGGCGCTCAACGGCGACGGCGGCGACGAGTGCTTCGCGGGCTACGAGCGTTACGCGGCGATGCGTCTCTCAGAGAGCTACCGGCGACTGCCCGAGGCGCTGCGCGAGCAGGTCATCCGTCGGTCGGTCGAGTTGCTGCCCATCTCGGAGTTGCGCCCGAGCCGCGCGCGACGTGTGCGCCGCTTCCTGCGCGCCGCGAGTCTGCCGCCCGTCGAACGCTACCTGCGCTGGGTGACGGTCATCGGCGAGGAAGCGAAGGAAGAGCTTTACTCGGACGAGTTCCGCGAAGAAGTTGGAGGACGTGACCCGCGCGCTCTGCTGCGCCCGTGGTTTGCGCGCGCTAACGGCGCGGGCGTCGTTGACGCTTCGCTGCTCGCGGACACGATGACGTATCTGCCCAACGACCTGCTCGTCAAGGTTGACATCGCGAGCATGGCCGTCAGTCTTGAAGCGCGCTCGCCGTTCCTCGACCACCACGTCATCGAGTTCGCCGCGAGCTTGCCGGAGAGACTCAAGCTGCGCGGGCTGACGACGAAGTACGTGTTGAAGAAGACGCTGCGCAAGCTCTTGCCTTCGGAGAATCTGACGCGGAGCAAGATGGGCTTCGGCGTCCCCATCGGCCACTGGTTTCGCGGGCAGATGCAGGGCTTCCTGCGCGAGAACCTTCTCTCGGACAAGGCGGCGCGGCGCGGACTGTTCCGCCCCGAGGCCGTCGCACGCATGGTCGAGTTGCACACGCGCGGCGAGCGCGACTACACGCACCAGCTCTGGACGCTGCTGATGCTCGAACTCTGGTTCCAGCGGTTCATTGACTGAAAAAGATAACAGCGGAGGAAACGCCAAGTGAAAGGTATCGTTCTGGCCGGAGGCTTAGGGTCGCGTCTGCGACCGCTCACGGCCGTCACCAACAAGCACCTGCTGCCCGTCTACGACAAGCCGATGATCTACTATCCCGTGCAGACTCTGGTTAACGCGGGCGTCACCGACATCATGATCGTCACGGGGGGCAACTCGGCGGGCGACTTCCTCAAGCTCCTCAAGAACGGCAGGGAGTTCGGCCTCAAGCACATCAACTACACTTATCAGGAGGGCGAGGGCGGTATCGCCGCCGCGCTCGACCTGTGCGAAGCGTTCGCCGACGGCGACGCCATCTGCGTAGTCCTCGGCGACAACATCATTGAGAAGAATATCTGCAAGGCGGTGCGCGCCTATCGTCATCAGGGCGGCGGCGCTAAAATCCTTCTCAAGAAAGTCCCTGACCCGCAACGCTTCGGCGTGCCCGAGCTTGAAGGCCGCAAGGTCTTGCGCATCGAGGAGAAGCCGAAGGCTCCGAAGTCGGACTACGCCGTGATCGGCATCTATATGTATGACGCCGATGTCTTCCGCGTCATCAAGACCTTGAAGCCCTCAAACCGTGGCGAGCTTGAGATTACGGATGTCAACAACGCTTACATCGAACGCGGCGAGATGACTTGGGACGAGCTTGACGGCTGGTGGACGGACGCCGGAACCTTCGAGAGCCTCCTGCGCGCCTCGAACATGGTGGCCGAGACCGGTGCCAACAACATGGACGACGTGACGGGCGAGGCCGCAATGGGGCGCGTCGCCGTCAGAGCGGAGGGCGTAGATGCAGCCGAAGCCGGAATCGCACGTTGAGACCGAGCCGCGCGCTGTCGCGGCGGTGGTGACGACTCTCTCGGCCTCCGACTTCCGTGCGGGGAAGATCGAGGGCGTCGTCGTCCGAGACCTGCGCAAGTTCCTTGACGAGCGCGGCTGGCTCGCCGAGTTGTTCCGCGAAGACGAGGTGGAGGATGAGTTCCGCCCCGCGATGGCCTACGTCTCGACGACGATGCCCGGCGGCGAGCGCGGGCCGCACGAGCACAAGGAGCAGGCCGACTACTTCTGCTTCATCGGCCCCTCGAACTTCAAGCTGCGCCTCTGGGACAACCGCCCCGGCTCCGAGACCTTCGGCCACGTGATGACGCTCTACGCGGGCGAGGACGCGCCCCGCTCGGTCATCGTGCCGCGCGGCGTCGTCCATGCCTACCGCAACACGGGCCCCGCCGTGGGCGTCGTTATCAACTTTCCCAACCGCCTCTACATGGGCCACGGTCGCCGCGAAGAGGTTGACGAGATTCGCCACGAAGACGACCCCGCGACGATCTTCAGGCTGGAAGACTGAAAGGTAAGCGGTGAGCCGTGAGCGGTAAGCAGTAAAAGCTTCCTACTGCTCACGGCTCACCGTTCACTGCTCACTGATGAAAGTTCTTCGCATCATCGCGCGCCTGAACGTCGGGGGGCCGGCGAGGCACGTGGCGTGGCTTGAGGCGGGTTTGCGCGAGAAGGGCATCGAATCGCTTCTGATCGCGGGTGTCGTGCCGGAGGGCGAGGACGACATGGGCTACTTCGCCGCGTCGCTCGGGGTCAGGCCGCACATCATCCCCGAGATGAGCCGCGAGGTTTCGCCGAAGGACGCGCTGACCGTCTGGAAGCTCTATCGTCTTCTGCGGCGCGAGCGCCCCGACGTAGTCCATACGCACACGGCGAAGGCGGGCACCGTGGGACGCGCGGCCGGGATGCTCTATCGCTGGCTGACGCCTTCGGCCGTTTGGGGTCGGCCACGCCGCTGCCACTTCGTCCACACGTACCACGGTCACATCTTCCACAGCTACTACGGGCGCTGGAAGACGCGCTTCTTTCTCGCGGTCGAGCAGGCGCTGGCGCGCCTCGTCACCGACCGCATCGTCGTCATCAGCCCGCAGCAGCTCGAAGAGATCAACGGGCGCTTTCGTGTAGGCCGAAGCTCTCAGTTCGAGGTCATCCCGCTCGGGCTCGACACGCACGCCTTCGACGACTGGGCGGGGCGGCGTGTGATGCTTCGGCGCGAGTGGAGCGCACGTGACCGGGACGTGCTCGTCGGCATCGTCGGCCGCTTGACCGAGGTCAAGAACCACATGCTCTTTCTCGAAGCGGCCGCGCTCTTCAAGAAGAGGCGCGCGTTCGAGGCGGCGAGCGAATCAGGCACACACGGTGCGGGGCGCGTCACGTTCGTTGTCATCGGCGACGGGCACCTGCGCGCCGAGCTTGAGGGGCACGCGCGGGCGCTCGGGCTACAGGATGATGTAAACTTCGCGGGACTCAGGGACGACCCGGAAAATTTTTACCCCGCGCTCGACGTGGTGGCGCTCACCTCGCGCAACGAGGGGACGCCGCTGACGCTCATCGAGGCGATGGCGAACGCGCGCCCCGTCGTTGCAACGGCCGTCGGCGGCGTCGTGGATTTGCTCGGCGGCGTCGAGCAGTCCGAGTTGCGTCGGCCGCACGCGTGGCAAATCTGCGAGCGCGGCGTGCAGGTGCGAGCAGGCGATGCCGAAGCGTTCGCCGACGCGCTCACACACCTCGTCGCGGACGAAGCGTTGCGGAGGGCCTTGGGCGAGCGCGGGCGTGAGCACGTCGAGCGCAACTACTCGGTCGAGCGATTGGTCTCGGACGTGCTACATCTCTACGAGGAGTTGGAGCAGGGCACGGCACACGCCGCCGCCTCAACAGCGTCGGAGCACGCGCGCCGTCACATTTGAACATGCGCCGACGGGCGCGCTTGAAGGGGGAATAGAAAGCTTGCGAGTTCTCATCACAGGGGGGGCCGGCTTCATCGGCTCGCACCTCACGGATGCCTACGTCTCGCGCGGCGACGAGGTCTTCTGTATAGACGATCTCTCGACGGGCTCGTTCGACAACATTGCGCACCTGAAAGGGCACCCGCATTTCCACTACACGATTGACTCGGTGCATAACCAGCCGGTCGTAGCCGAACTGATTGACCAGTGCGACGTGGTCTTTCATCTCGCGGCGGCCGTCGGCGTCAAGCTCATCGTCGAGTCTCCGGTCAGAACCATCGAGACGAACGTGCGCGGCACCGAGGTCGTGCTGGCACAGGCGAACAAGAAGAAGAAGAAGGTGCTCGTGGCTTCAACGTCAGAGGTCTACGGGCTGTCGCTTGAGGTGCCGTTTCGAGAGGACGGCAACCTCGTCATGGGTGCGACGACGAAGGGGCGCTGGTCTTACGCCTGCTCGAAGGCCATTGACGAGTTTCTGGCTCTGGCCTACTGGAGAGAGAAGAAGC
>JAVXWN010000013.1:0-4150 GCA_032230645.1 Acidobacteriota bacterium
ACGCCACGCCGTCTTTTATCTCTTCACTTCCGCCTTTTATCTTTTCGCTTTTGCCTTCTCAAAACTCGCTGGGCTAATATCATTTCAAAGGTTTCCTAAAACAATCTCGGACGTGCAGAGGGTGGACTCGGATGGACACGAACTTCAATCCTGTTTCAGACGCCGCCGCGCTCGAAGAACTCTTCGCGCGCTCGCACGAGGAGCCGGTGCTCCTCTTCAAGCACAGCACTGCCTGCCCGATCAGCGCGCGCGCGCACCAGCAGATGGAGAGCGTCAAGACGCCCATCTCAATCGTCGTCGTGCAGCAGAGCCGCGACGTGTCGCGCGAGGTCGAGCAGCGCACAGGCATTCGCCACGAGACGCCGCAGGCGCTCGTCCTCCGCAACGGCCGCGTCGTCTGGAACGCCTCGCACTTCGACATCACCGCCGACGCCGTCGAACAGGCCGTGCGAGAGAACGGATAAGAGTCTGAAGTCTGGAGTCATAGGCAAGCAGCACGAAGGTCGCGCTGTCTTGAATCCGGGCTTCAGTCTTCAAATAAAGTATGAGCGAAGCGCCGAGGCGCGGGCCGGCAGTCGAGCCGCGCGAGATCATGCAGGAGTCGGACGCAGCCCTGCGCGTCACTTGGGGCGACGGGCGCGAGTGCCTGTACAGCGCACCCGCGCTGCGCAGGCTTTGCCCGTGCGCGCAGTGCGTCAACGAGTTCACGGGCAAGCGTGTGCTGAAGGCCGAGGCCGTCTCGGAAGACCTGACGATAGAGGACGTGGGACTCGTCGGCCGCTACGCTCTCACGTTCCGCTGGAGCGACAGGCACGACACGGGCATCTACAGCTTCCGCTACCTGCGCGAGATATGCGAGGGGGAGTCTGAAGTCGAAGACAAAGCATGAGAGTCGTGCTGGCTTGACTTCCCGACTTCAGACTGTCAATCACGCCTTTATGAAAAAAATTCTGGTCGTCGAGGATGATGATGTCCAGCGCGAGTTGATGCGGCTGACGCTTGAGCGCGAGGGCTACCTCGTCCACATCGCTAACGACGGCGAGCGCGGGTTCCAGTTGGCCGCCGCCGAACGTCCAGACCTCATCATTACCGATGTGTCTATGCCGACCGCCGACGGCGTCTATCTCATCCGCCGTGTGCGCGAAACGCCCGAGGTGGCCGAGACGCCCATCCTCGTGACGACGGGTTTCGGCACGGGCAGCGCCAGCGTCTCGCTTGCGCACGGCGCGAACGCATACGAGCCGAAGCCGCTCAACCCCGATTCGCTGCGCGAGTCGGTCAAGCGGCTCCTGTCGGCGAGTGAAGCTTAAGCGGCGACGAACGACGAAGACAGTCGCGCGCCGACCGGCGGCGAAGTTATCGACAAGGGGAGATGAGAGTTGTTTGTAGAAGCCGTCGGCTGGGTCAGCTCGCTGATACTCGTCCTGACCATCGCCAAGCAGGTTTACAAGCAGTGGCAGGAGGGGTCGAGCGAGGGCGTCTCGAAGTGGCTCTTCGTCGGACAGATTTCGGCGTCGCTCGGCTTCACCGTCTACAGTTGGCTCGTGCGCAACTGGGTCTTTGTTGTCACCAACTCCCTGATGCTCGTCAACGGGCTGCTCGGCCTGCTCATTGTTCTCCATCATCGGCGGCAAGAGTCGAGGGCGGGGAAGAAGTGAGTCGCAGGCGCGCGGTCGCGGTCGCGGGTGATTAACTTCGACGCCGTTCTGCTATGATGTCTGGCATGAACGAGAGAGACTTCTTCGACGAGAAACCCGAGACCAAGCGCGCAAACTACTCGTGCCCGAACTGCCGCGAGCGCGCCGACTACGATGTGCGCTGGCTGCGGCGCACCAAGAAGAGTCAGCCGCCGCGCGGTATGAACGAGCAGCAGAAGGCGCAGTTCTCGAAGGCGCGCGACTATATGGTGCGCGTTGACGACACGCTCACATGCGCGCTCTGCCGTCGCCGCTTCGACATTCCCAACTTCCAGACCGTCGTCTTCATCTGAGCCGGTCGCCGCGGCACCCCACACGCGTGGGGCGCTTGCCGCATCAACCAGAAGAGGAGAGAGTAGACATGGACGAGTTAATCAAACAGGTGGTCGAGAAGACGGGCATCAGCGAGGCGCAGGCGCGCAGTGCTGTCGAGACCGTCCTCGGCTTCCTCAAGAACCGCCTGCCGGGCTCCATCGCCGGTCATCTCGACGGCGTGCTCGGCGGCGCGGCCGGCGCGGCCGGTGGGCTCGCGGATCAGGCGGGCAACGTGCTCGGCGGCATCGGCGGAATGTTCGGCGGTAACAAGGAATAGTCCGGGGCGATGGTCGCGAAGTTACGTCCGGGTCGGTGTCACGCGCAGAAAATTGTTGACATCAGCGGCCTGAGGTATTAGCTTAACCCGCGCCCATTATTCGCCCTGCTTACGATTTAGCATTTCTACGCCCGCCTCGGGATTTATGTACCGACCGCGGCCGCTGTTTCTTCAGGGCCGGCCCGGGGACTTTTTCAGTTATTTAGGAGGGATGCGAATGAGATTCGTCAAAAGTGTGCTTGCCGCCGCGCTTATCACGCTGGCGCTGGTCGTCGCCGTTTCGGCGCAGACGCTCAGGCCGGGCAACGACCCGCGCAACCAGTCACCGTCCGTCGGCACGGGCGGCCCCGAGGGCGGCCCGACTGGTCTGTTCACCATCTACGACGGCGACACGCTGCGCAAAGGCGAGTTTACCTTCAGCATCGCTTACAGTAATTATGACCGTGACCCCGGCAACGTTGACATCACCGACATTCCCTTGAGCGTTAACGTCGGCATCAACGACCACATCGAGCTGTTCTTCAAGACGAACGGCTATCGCGGCATCAAGGTCAACAACCCGACGAACCTTTCGAGCTTCTACCTGCCGAACTCGCAGCTCTACTTCGGCGCGGGCACGGCCAACCTGCGCAGTGGCGCGGCCATCATTCTCGCGCCTTCGGGGCCGAACGTCGGCAACATCGCGGGGCAGTCGGTCTTCCGCCCGGTGGGCAACCAGACGTTCGTGCAGTTCCCGTTCGTCGGCGGCCCGGCAGGTAACTTCGGCCTCACGGCCGGAGTCCCCGGCAGTCTCTTCGGCTTCCCCGGCTTCAACGCCACGCTCGGGCCCGCGACGGGCTCGGGCGGTCGTTTCAGCGGCGTCAGCCTCTTCCCCGGCATCGGCTCGCCCATCGGCGGCATCCTGCCCGGAGTCGTGCTTGCGACGACGACGCTCCCGCCGACGGCGCTGACCTTGCCCATCACCGTGCCCGTCTCTTTTACGACCGCGCCTTCGTACTTGCCCGACGCGCCTTTCGTCAACCGGCTCTACGGCGAGTCGTCATTTACAAACTACGTGGCGGGCGCGAAGATTCGCTTCACGGGGCCGAACAACCCGCTCGGCGTCGGCATCATCCCGTTCTATCGCTGGTACCCTGACAAGGCCGACGACTTCGCTGGCTTCAACCAGATGCAGCGCGGCGCGGGGCCGGGCGGCAGCATCGGCGACTTCGGCCTCGTTGGATTCATCTCGGGCCGCCTGAGCCGCTCGGTCAACGTCTCGGCGAACGGCGGATACATCCTGAACAGCAACCCGCGCTCCGATGCATTCGGGACGACCAACGCGACGCTGCTCGACCGTCCGAACGAATTCCTCGCGGGCGTTGGCTTTGACTTCCCCGTCAACAAGCACTTCCAACCCATCGCCGAGTTGAAGTCCGTTTACTACACGGGCAGCCGCACGCCGAACGCGTTCCCGAACAACCCCGTGGACGCGCTGTTGGGCATCAAGATTTACCCGCGTCGTTGGTTCGGCTTCGGCGCTTGGTATCGCAACAATCTCAACCAGCAGAGCGAGTCGCACTTCAATCCCGGTGCGGACTTCAACGCACAGATCAATCAGTTGAGCGGCGTCTTCGTGCCCAACCGCGGCGTCATCATCGTGCCCGGCACGACGCGCCCTGCGACTGCCAACGGCCTGCCGCTCGGCTTCAACTTCTCCGACGACCCGCACGGCTTCGGCTTCCAGTTCTTCATCGGACATCGGAACGAGCGATTACCGACGATATTCCCGAACCAACCGCCGACGGTCACGCTCTCGGCGTCAACGAGCCGGGTGGTGTTGGCTGCGGAATGCACGGGCACGGATCGACCTGATTCGTCG
>JAVXWN010000070.1:0-9981 GCA_032230645.1 Acidobacteriota bacterium
GGTATTCGCGAGCGAGCGGCGCGAAAGCGTCGTCGCCCCGCGCGAGCCAGCCCGCGACCGCGCGTGCCGCAAGCTCACCACCTTCGAGCGCCATGAGCATGCCGCTGCCCGTGAACGGATCGATGAAGGCCGCGGCGTCGCCAACCGCGAGCAGACCATCGAAGGGCGCGGGCTCGTGCCGCCCGAAGCTCTCGACCGTGACGCCGAGCCAGCGCGTCCGGGCTTCGGCGCGTGCGAGCGTCTGCGCCGCGCGTTGGTTGCGCATCAAGACCTCGCGCATGACGCGCACGGCGTCGCTCCCGCGCTCGCGCACGTCTCTCGCGCGAGCGATGAAGCAGAGGTTACTCAAGCCGCGCTCGACCGGGCTCAAGCCCCCGTAGCCTCCGGGGTAGAAGTAGATTTCGCAAACACCGGGCGCACCGCTCGCGCATTCAAGATGAGCCTTGAATGCGACGAGCGAAGCGCGCCCGCTCTCTCTCCGATTCAATTCGCGCCCGGCGCGTCGCGCGACCGCGCGCTGGCGGCCTGTTGCGTCCATCGTGACGCGCGCGCGGAACTCTCGCGTGTGGCCCTCGGCCGTGTGCAGTCGCACGCCTCGCACGCGCGCGCCTTCGATGATGACACCCGCAAGCGTTGCCTCTTCGAGCACCTCGACGCCAGCCTCGCGCGCACGTTCCAAGAGTCGCGCGTCCATCTCGGCGCGGCTGAGCCCGAGCGCGTCACCATCGCCTCCGCGCGCGCCTCCGAACCACGCGCTCGGCACCGCGACGCTGCGCCCCGAAGGCGCGTAGAAGACGGTCTCCGACACGCGCGCCCCGCCGCCACGTTCCATGCGGTCGAGGACGCCGAGACGCGCGAAGTGCTCAAGACACTCGGGCGAGATGAACTCGCCGCACAGCTTCTCGCGCGGAAACCGTTCGCGCTCGGCGAGCAGAACGCGCGCGCCCGACGCGGCCAGATGAATCGCCGCGCTCGCTCCGGCCGGGCCGCCGCCGACGATGATTGCGTCGAAGTCCGACATCACCTTCACTTACTTCCGTTCAGAACTAAACGGTATGGAAACCGCCGCTCGACCCGCGCGCCGCGAAGCCCCGCGCGCTCGGCCAAACGCTGTAGCTCACGCGGAACGAAGCCGCGCAGAATGGAGAGCGCGCCGTCCTCGCGCACGAGTCGGTTGTGCAGGAAGAGGCGACCGATTGTGGTGTAGAAGTAGTAGGCGACCGGATGGCGATGCAAGTCTATGACGTAGACGCTACGGCGCGCGACACGCGACATCTCAACAAGCACGCGGACGCACGCTTCGTCGCGGAAGTGATGCGTAAAGAGCGAGCACATCACATAGTCGAACGCCCCGTCGTCGAAAGGCAGCCGCATGGCGTCGCCGTGCACAGCCTCTATCTCTTCAAAGCCGCGCGACTCTTCAACGATGCCGCGCGCCGCGCGCTCATTTAGTTCAAGCCCGACGAGCCGCGCCTTCACTTCGCGTCCACGCGACCAGAGCGCGACTTCGCGCAAAAGCTCGCCCGTGCCCGCGCCCACGTCGAGCAGCGAGAACGCGCGCTGCCCGTCGTCTGCGATACGTGGAAGCACCGCGCGCGCGAGTGCGCGCGAGTCGCCGAGCCAGCGGTTCACCGTCCGCAGCTCGGCCATGCATCCCTCGTACTCATCGGACGTGTAATCGCCCTTGTCGAGGTGTTCAAGCTCAAGGCTTCGCTCTCGGAAAATCTCGAACATGTTGAAGGTCGACGGTTGACGTGTGAGAGAAAGTTTTTTTCTCGACACGCGTTACAGCTTTTCGACGACGAGCGCGCTGTTCTTCGAGCCGAAGCCGATGCAGTTGCAGAGCGCGACTCGCACTTCACGTTCGCGCGCGTGGTTGGGCGTGTAGTCGAGGTCGCACTCGGGCGCGGGCTCGTCCAAGTTGATGGTCGGCGGAATGACGCCCGTGGTCATCGCGCAGAGCGCCGCCGCGAGCCCCGCCGCGCCCGAAGCGCCCTGCGGGTGGCCGATCTGCGACTTCGTGCCCGACATCGGTATTCGCTTCGCCGCGTCGCCCAGCGCGAGCTTGAGCGCCTGCGTCTCGATGCGGTCGTTGAGGACAGTCGAGGTGCCGTGGAGGTTGACGTAATCAACCTCTTCGGGCGCGCGCCCCGCGTCCGCAAGCGCCAGCCGCATGGCGCGCGCGGGCTCCTCGCCCGTGTCTTCGAGTCGCACGCGGTGATACGCATCACACGTCGCACCGTAGCCCGTGACCTCCGCGTAAATCTTCGCGCCGCGACTCTGCGCGCGCTCGTACTCTTCGAGCACGTAGACCCACGCTCCCTCGCCCAGAACCATCCCCGAGCGGTCGCGCGAAAAAGGACGAGAGGCGCGCGCGGGCTCGTCGTTCCAGTCTTCGGTTAGAACCCTCATCAGGCAGAAGCCCGCGAGGATGCCGGGCGCAAGCGGTGCATCAGACCCGCCCGCGAGCATTGCATCCTGTCGGCCGAGCGCGATGTGCTGAGCGGCGTAGGCGATGGCGTCGGTCGAAGAGGTGCAGCCGGTCGAGATGATGTGCGAGAGCCCGCGCAGCCCGAACGCCATCGAGAGTTCCGAAGAGAGGCCGCCATGCGTCGATGAAGGGATGGTGTAGACGCTCGCATGCCCGGTCTCGCCGCGAAAGTAGTGCGCGTACTGCGCCTCGGTGAAGGCGAGCCCGCCGCCGCCCGTGCCGAGCATGACGCCGAAAGCGCGTCGCTCTTCCGTTGAGAAGTCCGAAGGCTGGAGCCCTGCGTCCTCGACCGCCTCGCGCGCGGCCGCGAGCGCGAGCGGGACGGTGCGCGCAACGTGGCGACGGTCTTTCGCTTTCAGTTCCCTCTCCCAATCAAAGCCCTGCACCTGTCCGGCGATGCGCACGGGCGAATCTGAAAGGTCAAAGCCTTCGATGCGCCGGATGCCGCTCTCGCCGCGCCTGAGCGCCGACCAGAACGCCTCGCGCCCGATGCCGAGCGGCGTCACGCATCCGAGACCAGTGATGACGACACGTCGCGGCTGCCTCAAATTTCTAAGCATAGATGAGTCGTCCTTGATAATCAGGGAAGACGGATTCACTCAGTTGGGGAACGGTTCAAGCATACCACGCACCGTCGAAAGTGGCAGTAAGTTTGAGGTCAACGGACGCGCGCGGTGTTGCCCGACACTCTCAACTTCAAGGCGAGCCAGACGGCACAGCACGCGAGCGCGGTCGCGCCGCCCGTCATGTCGAGGAAGCTGTCGTAGATTGTTCCCGTGCGCGAAGGCACGAAGCTCTGATGATACTCGTCCGCGAGCGACACGCAGGCGACGAGCGCGAATGCGGCGAGCCACCAGAGTCGTTTGAGTCGTGTGCGGCTCGACGTGCGGAAGGCTCGGGCCGCAAGGAGAGCGAGCAGCGCGTACTCGGTGAAGTGCGCCGTCTTGCGAATGAGGAAGTGGACGCGCTCGATTGACGCATCCGTGATTGCGGGGAAGAGCCAGAGCAGCAGCGGCCTTATGATGCGTGAAGTGTTCGACGCCGAAAAGCTCGCCGACGAAGCGAAGAGAACGAAGACCGCCCACACGATTACGGGCCCATAGCGCCACAGAAAGGATGAAGGCGAAAAGATGAAAGATGAAAGGCGTGCTCTATCAGCCGCGCCTTCCGTCTTCATCCTTTCGCCTTCATCCTTTCTATTGCGCTGCCGCCGCGCCCGAGACGATTTCGATGATCTCGCGCGTGATGCTGGCCTGACGGATGCGATTCATGTTGAGCGTCAGCGACTGAATCAGCTCGCCCGCGTTCTTCGACGCCGAGTCCATCGCGGTCATGCGCGCGCCCTGCTCGCTTGCGACCGACTCAAGCAGCGCGCGATAGATTTGCGTCTCGACGAGGCGCGGGAGCAGTTGACTGAAAATCTCGGCGGGCGGCTGTTCGTAGACATAGCCGACGAGGCTCTGCGCTTCGGAGGCCGTCTCTTCCCCGCCCTCCGCCGCGGCGCGCGACACGGGCAGAATCTGCTCGACGACGACGCGCTGCGTCATGACCGAGCGAAACTCGTTGAAGATGACGAAGACCTTATCTATCCCTTCGTCTTCGGTGAAGCGGCGCATCACGTCGCGCGCGACTTCGAGCGCCTCGGCGTGGTCAATCCTTCCCTTGCCCGTCAGCGTCACGTACTCGCCGACTATCTCGATACCGCGACGGCGGAAGAAGTCTCGACCTTTACGCCCGACGGCCAGAATCTCGATTGTCCTTCCTTCGTGCTCGCGTATGAAAGCTTGAGCCGCTTTGATGAGGTTCGCGTTGAATGCACCCGCGAGCCCCTTGTCGGCAGTGACGAGCACGAGCAGATAACGCTCATCGCCGCGCACGTCCATCAGCGGATGCCGGAAGTCCTCGCCCGCGTGCGACGCAAGCTCGGTCAGCACCTCCGCCATCTTCACGGCAAAGGGCCGGGCTGAGACAGCTCGTTCCTGCGCGCGCTTCAGCTTCGCAGCCGAGACCATCTTCATGGCCTTCGTTATCTGCTGCGTGTTCTTGACCGACTTGATGCGCCGTCGGACGTCGAGGAGATTTGCCATAGTTCAAATATGGAATGATGAATGAGGAGTGATGAATGATGAATAAGAAGACTCAAGCTGCTTCTTATTCATCATTCATCACTCCTCATTTTCCTTACGCTCCGGCTGCGGCGGGCGTCCCCGCGGCTTCGCCAGCCGTCCTGATGGGCTTGCCCGGCGGCTCGGGTTGCGGATTGAGCGCACGCTCCTGCCACGCCGACTTGAAGTCGCCCACGGCTTGTACGAGGTCGCTCTTGATGTCGTCGGTCAGCGACTTCTTCTCGCGTATGGCGTTGAGGACGCCGGGATGCGAAGCCTCGACGAAGCGCAGAAAGTCCGTCTCGAAGCGGCGCACCTGATCGACGGGGATGTCGTCCAACTGCCCGCTCGTCGCCGCCCAAAGGATAAGCACCTGCTGCTCGACCCCCATCGGTCGATACTGCGGCTGCTTCAGAATCTCCACAAGTCGTTGGCCGCGCGCAAGCTGCGCCTGCGTCGAACGGTCGAGGTCTGAGCCGAACTGCGCGAAGGCCGCCAACTCGCGATACTGCGCGAGGTCGAGACGAAGCGTGCCCGCCACCTGCTTCATCGCCTTGATCTGCGCCGAGCCGCCGACGCGCGACACCGAATTGCCGACGTTAATCGCCGGACGATTGCCCGAGTTGAAGAGGTCTGCTTCGAGAAATATCTGCCCGTCTGTAATCGAGATGACGTTCGTCGGGATGTAAGCCGAGATGTCACCCGCCTGCGTCTCGATGATGGGCAAGGAAGTAAGCGAGCCCGCGCCCTTCGAGTCTGAGAGCTTGGACGCGCGCTCAAGCAGGCGCGAATGCAGGTAGAACACATCGCCCGGAAAAGCCTCTCTTCCGGGAGGCCGCCTGAGCAGCAGAGAGATTTCGCGATAGGCTGCGGCGTGCTTTGACAAATCGTCGTAGACGGTCAGGACATGACGGCCGCTGTCGCGGAAGTATTCGCCGATGGCCGCGCCCGCATAAGGCGCGAGGTACTGCATCGCCGCCGGGTCGGACGCGGTCGCACTGACGACGATTGAATACTCCATCGCGCTAAAGTCTTCGAGCGTCTTGATGACCTGCGCCACGGTCGAGTTCTTCTGCCCGATCGCGACGTAGATGCAGATGACATCCTTGCCCTTCTGATTGATGATGGCATCGAGCGCGACGGCCGTCTTGCCCGTCTGCCGGTCGCCGATGATTAGCTCGCGCTGCCCGCGCCCGATTGGTACCATCGAGTCGATGGCTTTCAGACCCGTCTGCAAAGGCTCCTTCACCGGCTGGCGGTCAACGACGCCAGGCGCGATGCGCTCCAGCGGATTGTACGCATCGGCCGCGATAGGCCCGCGCTCGTCTATCGGCACGCCGAGCGCGTTGACGACGCGGCCGATGACCGCTTCGCCCACGGGGATGCTCATGATGCGCCCCGTGCGCTTGACCGTGTCACCCTCCTTCACCATTTGGTACTCGCCGAAGAGCACGACGCCGACCTTGTCCTCTTCAAGGTTCAGCGCGAGCCCGCGCACATCGTGCGGGAACTCAAGCAGCTCACCGGCCATCACCTTCTCCAGACCGTGAACCTCTGCGATGCCGTCGCCGATCTTGATGACCGTCCCGACCTCGGTCACGGTCACGCCCGCCTCGAAGTTCTCGATCTGCTGGCGGATGATTTCGCTGATCTCGTTTGCTCTAATCGGTTCCATAATGTCGATTTATCGATTTACGATTTTCGATTAACGATTCAAATACCATCAGATATTAGCTCTATGAATCGCCACTCAAAAATTCTAAAATCGGAAGTCACCTCTCTCCGACCATCTTCTGCCTTATCTGCTGCAACCGTCCGCGCACCGAGCCGTCGTACAGCGTCGAACCGATGCGCGTCACAACGCCCCCGATCAGTTCGTCGTCAACTTCAAACTGGAGCCGCACCTTGCTGCCGGTCAACTCACCGAGCTTTACGCGTAAAGCCTCCTGAGCATTCGTCGGGAGCGGGCGCGCGGTGGTCACTTGCGCCGTCACGACGCCGGAGCGCCGGTCGAGTTCCAGCGCGAACTGTGTGTTGACCTCACTCAGTTCGGCGAGCCGGTGATTTTGCAGAAGCACCTTGAGGAGGTTGGCCGTCGTGGGGTGTGGACGCGCGCGCCTGATGAGTTCGTCTAGCACTCCACGCTTCTGCTCGTAAGAGATCGTCGGGTGGCGGAAGACTTCGAGCAGTTGCGCGTTTGAGTGCATCAGAGCATCCCACGCCGCCAACTCTTCGCGGACTTCCTGCGCCTCACCGCACGACGTTACTACGTCCGCCAAAGCCACCGCGTAACGACGCGCTACTGCCTGCGCACTCAACGCCCTATACCTCCCAACTCTTCGACGTACTCGCGGACAAGGTGAGCGTCATCCTCCGGGCGGATGTCTCTGCGGATTAATTCCTCGGCGAGCTTCACGCTCTGCTCGGCGGTGAAAGCACGTAGCTCTGCGCGGGCGGTCTTCGCCGCGCTCTCAATCTCACGTCGTGCCTGTTCGCGAATCTTTCGCATTTCCTCTTCCGTCGCACGCTCCACGCGCGCACGCTCGTCGGCGGCCTCCCTCTGCGCGTTCGCACGAATCGCCTCCACCTCGGCGTCCAGACGTGCGAGACGGCCCTCGACCTCCTCCAGTTTCGCGACCGCGGCGTCCCGCTCCTCTTCGGCGCGCAGCAACTCGTTGCGGATACTCTCCTGACGCGCCCGGAATGCTTCTTTAATCGGGCGGCGCAAAAAGTAGTACATCAGGCTGGCGAACAAAAGTAGGTTGACTAACTTCGCTATGGTCGGCAAAAGCTCCTGAAAATCCATATCGAATAATCCTGCGGCTAACGGCTCAAAGAGAGCCTCGTTTCTTCACGCTGAATAAAACGAACGACCGTTCACTACAGACTACTTACCTTCGAAGAACCTGTGAACTGATGTTAGCGGCCACCCTCCTCGCCTCGTCCTCTAGAGTCGCACGGGCTACGTCAGCCTGGGCTCGTATCTCACTCTTCTGCTTCTCGATCTGCCCCTCAACCTCTTTCCGCACTGAAGCAATTTTACGCTGCCGTTCGTTGTCAGCTTCAACCTGCTGTTGCTCAAGAAGGCCGTAACCTTCGGCACGCGCCTGCCTCAACGAACTCTCATACCGCGATAAACTCTCTGTGATGCGTCGTATCGTCTCGCGCGCCTCACTCATACGACCGTGCGTGCGCGCTTCACGCTCGCCGAGGACGCGAGCCACGGGCCTGAACAGAAACCTGTTTAAGACAAAGACCATTGTGATAATGATCGCAATATGAATTACGAGTGTGCCATCAGGCACTAGTTGAATAGACTCTGAGAAGGCTAACATAATGTTGAATCGGGAGACTGAACTTCGTCAGTAAGCACACATCATGCGCAAAACTCAACAGTAAGCAAAGTTTGCGGTATGGCTAAAGAGCGGAAGTGTAGCATGCGGGATTTTCAAGCGTCAAGAATGTGATGCTTGAAGAAACCGCCTCGATTCTCATCAATCAACTTGGAAACCTTGGCGTGCAGGATGCTCTGTCATCACAATACCGAACGACCGATAGACTCGGAATAAACCTCCGCCATCATACTGCGCTCACAATGCCGCCATCGCTATTGAACGCATGTTTCGACACTGAATTTGCTCGGTCTTGAAGTATGAGGAAAGAGCAGTTGAGTCATTATAAAATTAACACGAGACTCCATTTTACATTTAACACAAGAAGACAATACTCTCTTTAAACTATCTTTAAACTTCTTTGCCCATTATAATTTCATATATTCTATTCAGATCATTATCATCGAAAAACTCAATCTCTATTTTTCCGCCACTGCTCTTTTGATTAACTATAATTTGAACTTTTGAGCTGAGCTTTCGCCGCAACTTATCCTCAGCGGATTTAAAATTCGGATCTTCTTTGATGACCGAGGCACTGGTGATTGCCTCAGCCCCTTCCACTATTCTTTTTATGGTTCGTTCTGTTTGGCGTACAGAGAGGCTCTTATCCATAACCTCTTTCGCTAATCTTCTTTGAATATCAGGCTCATCAACCCCCAGAAGTGCTCGTGCGTGCCCCATTGAGATTTGTTCTGTTTCTACGAGCTGCTGTATGTCTTCTGGTAATCTTAGAAGCCTTAAATAGTTGGTAATAAAGGTTCTATCTCTTCCCACCCTTTGTGCGACCATCTCTTGAGTAAGACCTAAGCTTTCGATTAATCTTTTGTAGGCATGCGCTTCTTCAATGGCGTTTAGTTCTTGCCTCTGTATGTTTTCAATTAATGCTAACTCCAGCATTTTATCTTCGGGTATATCCTTGACAACGCAAGGTACTCTTTGTAAACCGGCACGCTGAGACGCACGCCAACGCCGTTCGCCAGCAACTAACTGATATTTTTCGGTGGAAGTTCTACGGACTAATAAAGGCTGAATTATTCCGTTCGCCCTTATGGATTGAGCGAGTTGCTCCAACCGTTCCTCATCAAAGTTGGTTCTTGGCTGAAAATTGTTTGGTTCAATCAGATCCAAATCAATCTCAACCATCTCTTCGCTATTTGTCGCCGGCTTGTCCAATAGCAGCGCGCTCAGTCCCCGTCCTAACGCTCTTCTTGTCATGAGCCCTTATCTCCTTTGCCAACTGAAGATAGCTTTCAGCCCCTCGCGACTTTATGTCGTAGAGAATGATCGGCTTTCCGTAACTCGGAGCTTCCGCTAAACGAACGTTCCGAGGAATTACGGCCTCGAAAACTTGATGCCCATAAAAGTCTCTTAAGTCGGCAGCTACTGCTGACGACAAGTTTGTACGCTCATCATACATCGTGAGCAGTAGACCTTCAATTGTCAGCGATGGATTAAGCGAGCGCCTGATGCGTGCAAGAGTGTCGAAGAGTTCTGTTACCCCTTCCAGAGCATAATATTCACATTGAATAGGAACGAGAAGGGAATCGGCGGCCGTTAGCGCATTGAGGGTTAAAAGTCCTAAGGACGGTGGGCAATCTATTATTATGAAGTCATAGTCATTTTCAATTGCTCGAATGACATTTTTTAGCTTATACTCACGGCCTTCAACATCAACTAACTCAACTTCCGCGCCTATTAGGTTTTTATCCGCAGGTAATATTTTAAGAGAAGCTAGCTCAGTGTTCTGAATCACATTTCGAGGCGGCTCGTCGAGCACTAGAACGTGGTACAAGCTTCGCCTCAAGCTGCCACGCTGTATTCCCACCCCTGATGTTGCATTAGCTTGCGGATCAGCATCAATCAAAAGAACACGAGTTTCCGCGATAGCAAGGCTGGCAGCTAAATTGACAGATGTGGTTGTTTTACCTACTCCGCCTTTCTGATTCGCCACCGCAATAATTTTTGCCATTCATTTTTCCTTATTACCGCGGCT
>JAVXWN010000097.1:0-5206 GCA_032230645.1 Acidobacteriota bacterium
CAAAGCTGATCGCGCTGCCGCGGGTCGCCACACCCGTCATGCGCCCCTTCATCTGCTTCCGGTGCTTAACCTTCTTCGGCATCAACATGATTGCAAACCTCTTGAATCGTCAATCGTCAATCGTCAATCGCTAAGGCCGGAAAGCTTTCATCCATTAACGATTTGCCAACTACATCTTTTATCTCCCGCCGCCGCCCCCGCCGCCGCCGCGCGGGCCTCGCCCGCCGGGGCCGCCCGGGCCGCGTCCACGCGGACGTTCGTCGTCGCGGTCGCGTCGCGGTCGTCGCCCGTCGCCGCGCTCGGGGCGCGGTTCGTTGATCGGGTCGGGCTGCGTGCCGCGCGCCATCGCCGCGCGCGGGTCGAGAATCTCGCCGCGGTAAATCCAGCATTTGACGCCGATGACGCCAAAGGTCGTATGCGCTTCGGCGAAGCCGTAGTCGATGTCGGCGCGAAGGGTGTGCAAGGGGAGCCGCCCCTGCAAGTGCCACTCGGTGCGCGCGATCTCGGCGCCGTTGAGGCGTCCCGCGACCTTGACCTTGATGCCCTGCCCGCCGAAGCGCAGCGTCTCTTCGACAGTCTTGCGCATGGCGCGGCGGAAGGCGATGCGCTTCTCAAGCTGCGCGGCGATCTTCTCGGCCTGCAATTGCGCGTTCAGCTCGGGCTTGTGAATCTCCTGAATCGAGACGAGCACTTCCTTGCCCGTGCGCGCCGAGATGTCGGCCTTGAGCTTGTCTATCTCCGCGCCTTTGCGCCCGATGATGATGCCCGGTCGCGAGGTGTAGATGATGAGCTTGAGGCGGTTGGCCGCGCGCTCAACATCCACGTGCGAGACGCCCGCGCCCATGAAGCGCCCCTTCATCTGTGCCTTGAGCTTCAAGTCTTCAAGGAGATAGTCGCCGTACTGCTTCTTTGCGAACCAGTGCGAATGCCAATCCTTGTTGTAGCCGAGGCGGAATCCGTATGGATGAACTTTCTGACCCACAATCTTCTCCCGGTTATTCCTGCGCAGTCTCTTCAGCCGGAGCCGCTTCCGCCTTTTTGGAAGCGCGCTTCGTAGTCTTCTTCTCCGCGGCGGCGGCGGTGTCGCCCGCGCTCGCGGTCTTCTTCGCCGCACCGCTCTTCTGGCGCGCAGCGGGCTTGGCGTCGGCGGCCTTCGCCGTCGCGGGCGTCTTCGAGCCCTGCTTGCCCTTCACCTTGACCGCGCCCTCTTCCGTGTCACCGGTCGAGACCGTCACGGTGACGTGGCAGAAGTGGCGCTGCTCGCGATAGGCACGCCCTTGCGGCGCGGGGCGCACGCGGCGTCGGTTCTTGGTCGGCCCGATATCAACGAAGCACGTCTTGACGAAGAGGTCGTCAGGGTCAACGGCGACGTTCTGCCGCTCGGCCGTCTCGGTCGCGTTGGCGATGGCCGAGCGCAGACACTTCTCAATGCCACTGGCCGCGCGCTTGTTGGTGAACTGGAGTATCGCCAGCGCCTCGCCTACGCGCTTGCCGCGAATCATGTCAACCACGAGCCGCGCCTTCTGCGCCGACCCGCGTAAATATTTTGCACTCGCTATCGCTTCCATCGCTCAAACCTCGGTAAATGGTGAATGGTAAATATTGATGAGCAGTTTCTATTCACTATTCACCATTTACTATTTACCAATTACTATCTCGCTGGCTTCGATGACTTCTCCGCCTTCGTGCCCGCGTGCCCCTTGAAGGTGCGCGTGGGGGCGAACTCGCCGAGCTTGTGGCCGACCATGTTCTCCGTCACGTAGACGGGGATGTGGCGCTTGCCGTTGTGGACGCCGAAGGTCAGGCCGACGAAGTCGGGCGTGATAGTCGAGCGGCGCGACCACGTCTTGATCGCGGGCGGGCGGCTCGCGCCCTGCCGAACCTCTTCGACCTTCTTCTCAAGGTGCCGGTCAATGAACGGGCCTTTTTTAACTGAACGTGCCATCTCTTTCCTCTACTTAACCAGAGTCTTACTTCACTCTTCGGTCGCGCACGATCATGTTCGTGGTGCGCTTGTTCTTGCGCGTCTTGTAGCCACGCGTCGGCTGGCCCCAGGGCGTGACCGGGTGACGACCGCCCGAGGTCTTGCCCTCGCCGCCGCCGTGCGGGTGGTCAACCGGGTTCATGGCGACGCCGCGAACGTGCGGGCGTATGCCGTGCCAGCGCGAGCGCCCGGCCTTGCCGTAAGAGACGTTCTCGTGCTCGACGTTGCCGACTTGGCCCACGGTCGCGTAGCAGACGACCGGCACACGTCGCACCTCGCCCGAGGGCATGCGCACCTGCGCGTGGTCGCCTTCCTTCGCGACAAGCTGCGCGAAGCCGCCAGCGGAACGCACGAGTTGTCCGCCCTTGCCCGGTCGCAACTCGATGTTATGAATCTGCGTTCCCAAAGGGATGTTGCGAATCGGCAAGGCGTTACCGGGCAGGATGTCCGCCTCGGGGCCGCTCATCACGGTCTTGCCGACTTCGAGTCCGGCGGGCGCGATGATGTATCGCTTCTCGCCGTCGAGGTAGGTGATGAGCGCGATGTGCGCCGAACGATTCGGGTCGTACTCGATCTGCGTGACGCGGCCGGGCACACCCGACTTATCGCGCTTGAAGTCAACGATGCGGTAGAAGCGCTTGTGCCCGCCGCCGCGACGACGCACAGTGATGTGGCCGTTGTTGTTACGTCCACTGATGCGCGTCTTCGGTTCAAGCAGCGATTTCTCGGGCTCAGCGCCCGGCGTCAACTCGTCGCGCGTCAGATAGGTCTGGTAGCGTCGCGACGGCGATGTCGGTGTCAGTTTCTTGATGCCCATAACTTCACTCGGGTGTCAGGGAAGACCGGCTTTCACCGATGCCCTACACCTGTTAAATGTTCTCGCCGTAATCGAACGGAGCCTGCCCCGTCTTGAGCGTGACGTAGGCTTTCTTCCAAGAGGGCTTGCGACCCTCGAAGCGACCGCGCCGCGCCTTCTTGCCCATGTAGTTGATGGTGCGCACGGCGTCCACCTGTACGTTGAAGATGCGCTCGACGGCCGACTTGATCTCCGGCTTGGTGGCCTTCACGTCAACGCGGAAGGTCAGCAGTTGGCGGCCGTCCTGCGACTCCTCTTTGGCGACGAGCGCCTTCTCGGTGATGACCGGCGCTTTGATGACATCCCAGATCGTTCTCATCTTTCTTTACGCCGCCTCCTCTTCCTGCGTGCCCTCACCATCGGCCACATCCTCCGCCGCGCCGACGCCCGACTTCTTCGGGTCGAGTTGCGCCTGCAAAGCTTCGGCGGCCGAGCGCGTCAGCACGAGCCGTTCGTGATAGAGCACGTCGTAGATGTTGACGCCCGCCGCGCCCACGACCTTCGCGCTCTTGACGTTGCGCGAGGCGAGCAGGAGGTTGTCGTTGTCAATCGTGTCAACGATCAAGGTCTTGCCCGTGAGCCCGAGTGTCGAGAGTGCGCCGAGGAACTCCTTCGTCTTCGGCTGGCCGAAGACAAGCTCATCGACGATGACGAGGTTGCCCTCGCGCAGTCGCTCCGACAGAGCCGAGCGCAGCGCGCCGCGTCGCATCTTCTTTGGAAGAGGCTGCGACCAGTCGCGCGCCTGCGGCCCGTGAACGTTGCCGCCGCCCTTCCAGAGCGGCGAGCGGATGCTCGCGATGCGTGCGCGCCCCGTGCCCTTCTGCTTCCAGAGCTTCCTGCCCGACCCCGAAACGTCGCCGCGGGTCTTCGTCCCCACGGTGCCCTGCCGGGCTCCCGCGAGATAAGCTTTGACGGCCGCGTGAATCAGCGCCTCGTTTAGTTCCGCGCCGAAGACGGCATCGGATAGTTCGAGGTCGCCGACCTCTTCGTTCTTCAGGTTGCGCACCTTGACGGTAGGCATTTGCTTTACTCCGTAGATGGATTGATTCATCGACTCAGTAAATCAATGAACCAATCATTCATTTACTTCGCCGACTTGCGGACGACGATGACGCTGCCGTTCGCGCCGGGCACGGCCCCGCGTATCATCAGCAGGTTGTTCTCCACGTCCACGCGCGCGACCGTCAGCCCCTTCAGCGTGACGCGCCTGTCGCCCATGTGACCCGAAGAGCGCGTGCCCTTGATGACGCGCGAAGGGTAGGCCGACTGGCCGATGGAGCCGGGCTTGCGCACATTCATCGAGCCGTGACTTTCGGGGCCGCGGCTGAAGTGATGACGCTTGATCGTGCCCTGAAAGCCGCGCCCCTTGGACTTACCGAACAGCTCTATCGAGTCGCCCTCGGCGAACTGGTCTACAAGCACCTTGTCGCCGACGTTGACCTCGCCGTTCGCGTCTTCGAGTCGAATCTCCTTGAGCACGCGGGTCGGGGGCATCCCTGCGCCGGTCTTCTCGAAGTGGCCCTGCATCGGCTTCGTCACGTTCTTGAGCTTAACGGGGCGGTCTTCAACAAGCCCCAACTGCACGGCGTCGTAGCCGTCGCGCCCTGCCGCGCTCTTCTTCTGCACGACGACGCACGGGCCCGCCTTGATGACCGTGACGGGCGTAACCGTCCCGTCCGCGGCGAAGAGCTGCGTCATGCCGACTTTCTTACCGATGATTCCGTTAATCATCACAACAACCTCAGTGACAAGTGATAAGTGATGAGTGATGAGATAAGTTCTGACTGCTTATCACGCATCACCTATCGACGCTTTTAGCGGTCTCTGCCGAACGCCTTGATCTCGACATCAACGCCCGCCGGAAGGTCGAGCTTCATCAGCGCGTCCACGGTCTGCGGCGTCGGGTCGAGGATGTCCATCAGGCGCTTGTGCGTGCGAATCTCGAACTGCTCGCGCGACTTCTTGTCCACGTGCGGCGAGCGGAGCACAGTCCACTTGTTCTTCGACGTGGGGAGCGGGATGGGCCCCGCCACGCGCGCGCCCGTGCGCTTCGCCGTCTCGACGATCTCCGACGTGGACTGGTCGAGCACACGGTGGTCGTAAGCCTTGAGCCTGATTCTAATCTTTTCGTTCAGCATAACTTTTAAGCCTTCAGCGGTCAGCTTTCAGCATTCAAACGACGACCCCCGGACTCGACTTCGGCCGGGGGCCGATAAACTCTCACTACTCGACGATATCGGAGACGGTACCAGCGCCGACCGTCCTCCCACCCTCGCGGATGGCGAACCTGAGTCCCTTCTCCAACGCAATCGGCGTGATCAACTCAATCTCCATCGCCACGTTATCCCCCGGCATCACCATCTCCA
>JAVXWN010000099.1:0-20348 GCA_032230645.1 Acidobacteriota bacterium
TGGAGATGGTGATGCCGGGGGATAACGTGGCGATGGAGATTGAGTTGATCACGCCGATTGCGTTGGAGAAGGGACTCAGGTTCGCCATCCGCGAGGGTGGGAGGACGGTCGGCGCTGGTACCGTCTCAGATATTGTCGAGTAGCCGTTCAGAACGAGACCGAAAGAGTACAGGACTCGTAAAGAAACAGAAGGTGGTTTTATGCCGCGCGATAACATTGTGTTGCAATGCACCGAGTGCAAGAGCCGCAACTACGTGACGACGAAGAACAAGAAGACGACGCCCGAGCGTCTGGAATTCAATAAGTTCTGCCGCCGTTGCCGTTGCCACCGGGCGCACAAGGAAACGAAATAAGGGCGGAGGGATGAGGGATGAAGGGGTGAGCTAAGGCAAATGCTTTAATTTCATCTCTCATCCCTCCGCCCTCATCCCTTTCGCGGAGGGGTATAGTGTCAATGGTTAGCACGTCGGTCTCCAAAACCGAAAGTCCGGGTTCAAAGCCTGGTACCCCTGTTCGCTCTAATGAGGAGCCCGGAAGGTAAGTAAGGTCAGGTGTCGAAGAGAGAGGACGAACAGATGACTGCGAGCCATGACGAGCCGGGCGACTTGCCGGGAACGCCTGAGGGCGGGGCTCCGCGTATGGCGAGGTACGGCGAGGGGCCGGAGGGGCGACCCGCCCGGCGCGAGCGTGCGCAGGCCGAGCACCCGCGCGACGGCTTCTTCGAGCGCACGGGGAAGTTTGTGCGCGACGTGCGTGCGGAACTGGGGCGGACGAGTTGGCCGACGGCCTTACAGGTCAGGAACACGACCATCATCACGATCTTCGCGGTCATCTTCTTCGCCACGTACCTCTTCGTCGTTGACCGCCTCTTCGCGTTCTTGCTGGATCAGGTGGCGCGCCTCGTCGGGGCCGCTTAAGGAAAGCTTGACAGTATGCAGCAGTGGTACATCCTACACACGTACTCGGGGCATGAGAAGAAGGTGCGCGACAGCCTCAAGGCGCGCGTTCGCGACACAGACCTACAGGCCGAGATTACCGAGGTGCTCGTCCCGACTGAGACCGTGGTCGAGATGCGCGGCAACAAGCGCGTCGAGTCTTCGCGCATGTTCTACCCCGGCTACGTGCTTGTCCAGATCGAGTGCGACGACCGCGGGCACATCCCCGACAACGTCTTCCATCTGATTAAGTCCACACCGAAGGTGACGGGCTTCGTCGGCGGGCAGACGCCGACGCCTCTGACGCCCGACGAGGTGAACCAGATCGTTCACAACGTGACGGAGGCGGCCGAGAAGCCAAAGCCGAAGTTCACCTACACGCAGGGCGAGACCGTCCGCATCAAGTCGGGCCCCTTCGCCTCGTTCACGGGCAAGGTCGAGGAGGTCAACTCCGACAAGTCAACCCTCAAGGTGGTCGTCACCATCTTCGGGCGCTCGACGCCGGTCGAGCTTAACTTTTTGGATGTCGAGAAGGTGACGTTCACCGAAGACGAATGAAAAGCCGTCAATCGTCAATCGTCAATCGTGAATAGTTAAAGCCTGTTCATGACGATTCTACGATTTACGATTGACCATTTACGGATTTAAAAATGGCTAAGAAAATCACAGGCTACATCAAATTGCAGGTGCCAGCGGGCAAGGCTAACCCTGCGCCGCCCATCGGGCCGGCGCTCGGCCAGCACGGCGTCAACATCATGGAGTTCTGCAAGGCCTTCAATGCGAAGACCGCGCAGATGGATCCCGACCTGAAGGTGCCGGTCGTCATCACGGTCTTCGCCGACCGCTCGTTCACGTTCGAGACGAAGACGCCGCCCGCCGCCGACCTTCTGAAGAAGGCCGCCGGGATTCCGAAGGGCTCGGGCAAGCCGAACAAGGAGAAGGTCGGCTCGATCTCGCGCGACAAGATCGAGGAGATTGCCAAGCTCAAGCTTCAGGACTTGAACACGACGAACCTCGAATCGGCTATCAAGACCATCGAAGGCACGGCGCGCAACATGGGACTCAACATTGAGGGATGAGGGCGGAGGGCTCAGGGCTGAACAAGAGATAGCTCAAGTTGAGCAGTCGTCTTTATTTCATTCCTCATTCCTTATCCTTCATCCGTTCCAGAGAGGGAGAGGCGCAACGCCGCCTCGCTCGAACCTCGGAGGTAAGTATGCCGAAGCAGGGTAAGAAGTATCGCGCGGCTTTTGAGAAGATAGAGCCGAACAGGAAGTACACGCTCGAAGAGGGGCTGACGAAGGTCAAGGAGATCGCCTTCGCGAAGTTCGACGAGACGGTCGAGTTGACGATGTGGCTTGGCGTAGACCCGCGCAAGGCCGACCAGTTGGTGCGCGGCACAGTCGTCCTGCCGCACGGCGTCGGCAAGACCGTGCGCGTGCTGGTCATCGCGCAGGGCGAGAAGGTCAAGGAAGCCGAGGAAGCCGGAGCCGACATGATCGGCGGCGAGGACATGGTCACTAAGATTAAAGGCGGCTGGCTCGACTTCGACGCGGTCATCGCCACGCCCGACATGATGCGCCTCGTCGGTCAACTCGGTAAGATTTTGGGCCCACGCGGCCTGATGCCGAACCCCAAGACGGGCACCGTCACCTTCGACGTGGCTACGGCCGTTCGCGAGACGAAGGCGGGCAAGGTCGAGTACCGCGTTGACAAGACCGGCGTCATCCACGTCGGCATCGGCAAGGTCTCGTTCCCACCCGACAGCCTGCGCGATAACGCTCAGACCCTGCTCGACGCAGTGGTCAAGGCCAAGCCCTCGACCGCGAAGGGCAAGTACGTGAAGAAGGTGAACCTCGCCTCGACCATGAGTCCGGGCGTTCTGCTGGACGAGACGGCATACGCCAGATAAAGGGGAGGCGAGAGAAGATTTATGAAGACCAGAGAGCAGAAGCAGAAAGACCTTGACGCGCTCGCCGAGCAGTTTCAGGCCGCCTCGGTCGGGATGCTCGTCGGCTTCAAGAAGCTGACGGTGGCGAAGGATCAGGAGTTGCGCCGCCAATTGCGTGAGGCGGGCGCGCGCTATTCGGTCGTCAAGAACACCTTGGCGCGCAAGGCCGCAGAGGGCACGCCCTTTGAGGCCGCTACCGAGCACTTCAAGGGCGTCACGGCGCTCGCGCTCGGCGAGGGCGACCCCGTGCAACTGTCGAAGGCAATCTCGAAGTTCGCCAAGGATAACCCCGACATCTTCACCTTCAAGGCGGGCGTCGTCGAAGGGCGCGTCGTCGCGCTCAAGGACGTAGAGGCCATCGCCACCTTGCCGTCGAAGGAGGAACTCATCTCGAAGATTCTGTTCCTCGTCAACGCGCAGGCGCAGCGGCTCGTCACCGTCATCTCGGCGGTGCCGCGCAACCTCGCCATCGTCGTCAAGCAGATCGGCGAGCAGAAGGGCGGCGAGGCCGCTTAACGATTTGAAATTTGAGATTTCAAATTTGAAATCTCTTTGGAGTCAGCCGGACGCGGAAAACGAGCGGGGCGATTTGTCAGGTCGCCTTTGACGGCTCGGACGCGCACAATGGTCTGGATGCAACAGACCATCTGGGTGTGTCCCGTGGGTTCTCCTGCTGCGAACAGGAAACGGACAGCAACACTAGAACCCTTTTGAGGAGGAGTTGAAGTTATCATGGCAGCAACACGTGAAGATGTAATCGAGTTTCTGAAGGGCATGACCCTTCTCGAAGCCTCACAACTCGTCAAAGAGTTGGAGGAGACCTTCGGCGTCTCGGCGGCGGCGGCGGCAGTCGCGGCCCCTGCGGCGGGCGCGGCGGCCGAAGCGGCACCCGCCGCCGAAGAGAAGACCGAGTTCGACGTTGTCCTTCAGGCCGCGGGCGGCAACAAGATCAACGTCATCAAGGTCGTCCGCGAGATTACCGCGCTCGGGCTGAAGGAGGCCAAAGACCTCGTCGAGGCCGCGCCCAAGGCCGTCAAAGAGGGCGTCTCGAAGGAAGAGGCCGAGGCCATCAAGGCCAAGCTCGACGCTGCGGGCGCGACGGTCGAGGTGAAGTAAGCGGATTTTAGCTACCGGGTTTTGGGTGCCGATTCGTAAAAGACCGGCACCCAAAATCTAACACCCTTTCTTGACAGTTAGTCGCTTGGCGGCTAAAGTATGGGAGTAGTGAGGGGCTGTCGGTACTCCCGAAAACTTTGATGAAGCGAAACCGCTTTTGAAAGAGAAGCGGCCGGAGACTCGTGCGCTCTGGCCGCGCTTTGGCGTCTCTAAAAACATTTTTGATTTTTAATTTCTGATTTGCGATTGGGCGCAGCTCTGACCGTGCCGACCTCTTGTCCCAATCGCGCAGCAGAAATCTAAAATCGCAAATTCTAAAGGAACTCTTGATGTCTGCAAATCCGGTTCAGAACCCGCTCCAGAAGAGCGCCGTCGGCTCGGGCCGCCGAGTGAGCCAGCCGCCCACACGCCACGACTTCTCGAAGATTAAGACGAAGGTGCGCATCCCGAACCTGATCGAGATTCAGCGCGACTCCTACAACCGCTTTCTTCAGATGGACTTGCTCCCGGAGGAGCGCGAGCCCGCCGGACTTCAGGCCGTCTTCCGCTCGGTCTTCCCCATCTCCGACTTCCGCCAGACGGCCGAGCTTGACTTCGTCGAGTATCACATCGGCAACTGGCAGTGTAAGTGCGGACGGCTCGAAGGACTGCGCTACCTTCGCGCCAACTGCAAGACCTGCGGCTCGCTCGTCAAGGTTGACCCGCTGACGCCCGGCGAGACGCTCTGCCACAACTGCGGCACGTTCAACGCCGTGCGTCCGACGCTGTGCGACAACTGCGGCGAGCCCGTCGGTCTCAAGCACAAGCACGACCAGCAGGAGTGCCAGGAGCGCGGCATGACCTACAGCGTGCCCTTGAAGGTTAAGATTCGACTCACTGTCTTCGACAAAGACCCCGAGACCGAGACCAAATCAATCCGCGACATCAAGGAGGAGGAGGTCTTCTTCGGCGAGATACCGTTGATGACCGACAACGGCACCTTCATCATCAACGGAACGGAGCGCGTCATCGTCTCGCAGCTCCACCGCTCGCCCGGCGTCTTCTTCGAGCGCGCGCCCGTCTATCTGGCGAAGGTCATCCCGTACCGCGGCTCTTGGGTCGAGTTCGAGTACGACCAGAAGAACCTGCTCTACGTCCGCATCGACCGCAAGCGCAAGTTCCTGGCCTCAATCTTCCTGCGCGCTTTGGGGATTTGGCTCAACCCGCAAGTCAACGCGAAGGGGTTCGGCAGCGATTCGCAGATGGAAGACGCGGTTAAGAACGCGGGCTTTGGCGACGAAGACATCCTGCGCTCCTTCTACGTCGGCGACGAAGTGCGTGTGGCCGATGGCCGCCTCTACGTGCAGGTGCGCGAAGAGGGCCCGACCAACCTCGTCGGCATGAAGACCGAGCACGATATCAAGGGGCGCGGAGCGGCTGAGCCCGTCGTCAAAGCGGGCAAGAAGCTCACCGCGTCGGCGCTCAAGGACATGCGCAAGGCGCACATCCGCGAAGTCGAGGTTGACCCGCAGCAGTTCGACGGCGTCTATGCTCTCTCCGACGTGGTCAACACCGAGACGGGCGAGGTCATCGTCGAGTCCAACAACGAGATTACTCCCGTCAAGTTGCAGGAGCTTGTCGAGTCGGGCGTCCAGACCTTTACGGTCTTCTTCCCCGAGCGCGACGACTTGGGCGGCGTGCTCTCGCAGACCTTGAAGAAGGATGTCATCACGAAGCCCGTTGACGCGCTGCTGGAAATCTATCGCAAGATGCGGCCCGGCGACCCGCCGACCGTGCAGACCGCCTACAAGCTCTTTGAGGGGATGTTCTTCGACGACCGCAAGTTCGACCTCTCGCGCGTCGGTCGCCTGAAGTTCAACATCAAGATGGGACGCCCCGAGCGCGAGCGTATCGAAGACCCGTTGCTTTCGGCGAGCGACTTTGTGCAGGTCATCTCCTATCTGCTCAAGATGAGGCGCAACCCCGCCGAGTATCTGGCGGACGACATCGACCACCTCGGCAACCGCCGCGTGCGCGCCGTCGGCGAGTTGTTGGAGAACCAGTTCCGCATCGGCCTCGTCCGCATGGAGCGCGCCATCAAAGAGAAGATGTCGATCCAGCAAGAGATGCAGACGACGATGCCGCGCGATCTCATCAACGCCAAGCCGGTGACGGCTGCCGTTCGTGAGTTCTTCGGATCGTCTCAGCTCTCGCAGTTCATGGATCAGACCAACCCGCTCTCGGAGATCACGCACAAGCGCCGACTCTCCGCGCTCGGACCCGGCGGACTCTCGCGTGAGCGCGCGGGCTTCGAGGTGCGCGACGTGCACCCGACGCACTATGGTCGCATCTGCCCCATTGAGACGCCGGAAGGGCCGAACATCGGTCTCATCTCTTCGCTCTCGTGCTTCGCGCGCATCAACGAGTTCGGCTTCATCGAGTCGCCTTATCGCAAGGTCATTGACGGCCGCGTCGCCGAGTACGTGCGCGTCGTCAACGGCGGAGACACCAAGCTCAAGCCGGGCGAGCACGTCACCGAGGACGAGATCGCGAAGGCCAATCGCAAGGTCGCCGCGGACGGTCGCCGCGCCGAGTCCGAGCCCTACCCCTTCTACCTGACGGCTTGGGAAGAGGACAAGTGGGTCATCGGTCAGGCCAACATCGAGCTTGGCGAAGACGGCTCGATCATCAACGAGCGCAACTCCGCCCGCAAGGCTGGCGAGTTCATCAACGCGCACCGCGACGACATCGAGTACGTGGACGTAAGCCCTAAGCAGCTTGTCTCGGTCGCGGCCTCGCTCATCCCGTTCCTTGAGAACGACGACGCGAACCGCGCGCTGATGGGCTCGAACATGCAGCGCCAGTCGGTTCCGCTGTTGCGCGCCGAAGCGCCCTACATCGGCACAGGGATGGAGCAGGTGACGGCGAGGGATTCGGGCGCGGTCGTGGCCGCGCGCCGCGACGGCATCGTTGACTATGTGGATTCGGAGCGCGTCATCGTGCGCGCCGACCACAACGTGGACGGCACCATCTCGCGCGAGGTGACGGCCGACATCTACACGCTGACGAAGTTCAAGCGGTCGAACCAGAACACCTGCATCAACCAGCGGCCCATCGTCCAGATTGGCGAGCGCGTTGCGAAGGCGCAGGTCATCGCCGACGGCCCCTGCACCGACCGTGGCGAGCTTGCTCTCGGCCGTAACGTGCTGGTGGCCTTCATGCCCTGGCGCGGTTACAACTTCGAGGACGCCATTCTCGTCTCCGAGCGTCTGGTGAAGGACGACTACTACACTTCGATTCACATCGAGGAGCTTGAGATAGAAGCACGCGACACCAAGCTCGGGCCCGAAGAGATTACGCGCGACATCCCGAACGTCGGCGAGAACATGCTGCGCGATCTCGACGAGAGTGGAATCATCCGTATCGGCGCGCAGGTCAAGCCCGGCTCCATCCTCGTCGGCAAGGTCACGCCGAAGGGCGAGACGCAACTGACGGCCGAAGAGAAACTGCTCCGCGCCATCTTCGGCGAGAAGGCGGGCGACGTGAAGGATGCATCGCTCGTCTGCCCGCCGGGTATTGACGGTACGGTGGTCGAGGTGCAGGTCTTCACGCGCAAGGGTCAGGAGCGTGACCAGCGCTCGCTCAACATCGAGCAGGAGGAGGAGAATCGCCTCCGCCGCGACCTCGAAGACGAGATTCGCATCCTGCGCGAGCAGCGCGACGCACGCATCTTCGAGTTGTTTGAGGGACGCAAGCTCGCCTCCGACCTCACGGTCGAGCGCGAGGTGCGCATACCCAAAAACGAAACGATCACGCGCGAGATGCTCGCGGGGCTTGAGCCCAAACAGTTGCGCAAGGCGCAGCTCGCGGGTGCACGCGCCGCCGACATCATCGCCGAGGTCAAGGACTTCGAGGAGCGCACCGAGCGACAGATTCGCATCCTGACGGACATCTACGAGGAGAAGATTGCGAAGCTGCGTCAGGGCGACGAACTTGCCCCCGGCGTCATCAAGATGGTCAAGGTCTTCATCGCGATGAAGCGCAAGCTTTCGGTCGGCGACAAGATGGCCGGACGCCACGGCAACAAGGGCGTCATCGCGCGCATCCTTCCCGAAGAGGACATGCCGTATCTTCCGGACGGCACACCCGTTGACATCGTGCTCAATCCTTTGGGCGTGCCCTCGCGCATGAACGTCGGGCAAATCTTAGAGACGCACTTGGGTTGGGCGGCGCGCGTCCTTGACGTGCACTTCGCCACGCCGGTCTTTGACGGCGCGACCGAGCCCGAGATCAAGGCGATGATTAAGAAGGCCGGAGAGACCTTGCACGATCTGGGGCTGCCCGAGATTGTCAGCGACTCCGGCAAGACCATCCTCTACGACGGTCTTTCGGGCGACCCGTTCGAGCAGAAGGTGACGGTCGGCTACATCTACATGCTCAAGCTCTCGCACCTTGTTGACGACAAGATTCACGCGCGGAGTATCGGGCCCTACTCGCTGATTACGCAGCAGCCCCTGGGCGGCAAGGCGCAGTTCGGCGGCCAGCGCTTCGGCGAGATGGAAGTCTGGGCTTTGGAAGCCTACGGCGCGGCGCACATCCTTCAAGAGTTGCTCACCGCGAAGTCGGACGACGTGGCGGGCCGCTCGAAGATTTACGAGGCGATTGTGAAGGGCGAGGCTGACTTCAACCCCGGCGTTCCGGAATCCTTCAACGTGCTCGTGCGCGAGCTTCAATCGCTCTGCCTCGATGTCGAGTTGATTGACCGCAACGCCGCCATCGAAGAGACGGACGGCGACGGCCTCGGTCGTCCCGTCGTCGCCACTGCGGGCGGGCCGACAGAGTAAGAAAGTAAGCAGCGAGTGGTGAGCAGTGAACTGTCGAAAGACTTGTCACTGCTCACCGCTCACCGCTCAAATTTTTTATACGACTTTTTTTCTTACGGAGATAAAAAACGGTGTTCAGATTCCAGCAAGAGAAGACGCAACTCGCGCCCGACTTCGAGGCGATTCGCATCTCTCTGGCCTCGCCAGAGAAGATTCGCCAATGGTCGCACGGCGAGGTGACGAAGCCGGAAACGATTAACTACCGCACGTTCAAGCCCGAGCGCGACGGACTCTTCTGCGCGCGCATCTTCGGCCCCGTCACCGACTGGGAATGCCTGTGCGGCAAGTATAAGAGGATGAAGCATCGCGGCGTGATCTGCGACAAGTGCGGCGTCGAGGTCACGCAGGCCAAGGTGCGCCGCGAGCGTTTGGGCCACATCGAGCTTGCAAGCCCCTGCTCGCACGTCTGGTTCTTCAAGGGCTTGCCGTCGCGCATCGGGCATTTGCTCGACATCCCTCTGCGCGAGCTTGAGAAGGTTCTCTACTTCGAGTCATACATCGTCATCGATCCCGGTGATGCGCCGGTCAAGGAGCGCGAGCTTTTGACCGACGAGCGTTTCAGAGAGCTGACGCGCGACTACCCCGGACAGTTCGTCGCGCGCATGGGCGCAGAGGCGATCAAGGAGCTTCTGGCCGCCGTCAACATCGAAGAGCTTTCGGTCGAGTTGCGCGCGCGGATGAAGGAAGAGAACTCGCAGCAGAAGAAGCTGAAATACTCCAAACGCCTCAAGGTCGTCACGTCCTTCCTCAAGTCGGGCAATCATCCCGACTGGATGATTCTCGACGTGATTCCCGTCATCCCGCCCGAGCTTCGGCCGCTTGTGCCGCTCGACGGCGGACGCTTCGCCACGTCGGATTTGAACGACCTCTACCGGCGTGTCATCAACCGCAACAACCGTCTGAAGAAGCTGATGGAACTGCGCGCGCCCGAGGTCATCGTGCGCAACGAGAAGCGCATGCTGCAAGAAGCGGTTGACGCGCTCTTCGACAACGGTCGAAGGGGTCGCGTGCTGCGCGGCGTCAACAACCGCCCCTTGAAGTCGCTCTCCGATACCTTGAAGGGCAAGCAGGGACGCTTCCGCCAGAATCTCTTAGGCAAGCGCGTTGACTACTCGGGCCGCTCCGTCATCGTCGTCGGGCCGGAACTGAAACTGCACCAGTGCGGCCTGCCAAAGAAGATGGCTTTGGAGTTGTTCAAGCCTTTCATCTACAACCAGCTTGAAAAGCAGGGCTACGCCGCGACCATCAAGCAGGCGCGCGAGATGGTTGACCGTCAAGAGCCCGTCGTGTGGGACATTCTCGAAGAGGTCATCCGCGAGCATCCCGTGCTTCTGAACCGCGCGCCGACGCTGCACCGCTTAGGCATTCAAGCCTTCGAGCCCGTGCTCGTCGAGGGCAAGGCCATCAAGATTCACCCGCTCGTCTGCACGGCTTTCAACGCCGACTTCGACGGCGACCAGATGGCCGTCCACATTCCGCTCTCGCCCGAAGCGCAGATTGAAGCGGCCGTTTTGATGCTCGCCTCGAACAACATCCTTTCGCCCGCATCGGGTCAGCCCATCGCCGTGCCTTCGCAGGACATCGTTTTGGGCTGCTACTACCTGACGAAGGACAAGCCGGGCGCGAAGGGCGAGGGGCGCGTCTTCGCTTCGGTCAACGAAGTGCTGCTCGCGCTCGACGCCAAAGAGGTCACGACGCAGACGCCCATCAAGCTGCGCATCGTCGGCAGCCTCATCGACCTGACGCAGGAGCACGACACGCAGGACGTGATGAGAGCCGCCGTGCAGGAAGACGTGCGCCGGGTCATCAATACGACCGTCGGGCGCGTCATCTTCAACGACGAGATTCCGAAGGGGCTCTCCTACATCAACGGCACGTTGAAGAAGAAGGGCTTGCAGTCGCTCGTCAACTATTGTCACCTCCGCCTCGGCCACGAGATGACCGTGAAGATGCTCGACGACTTGAAGAGTCTCGGCTTCCTCTACGCGACCAAGGCCGGTATCTCCATCGGCATTGACGACCTCGTTACACCCGATGCGAAGAAGACGCTTGTGGGTCAGGCCGACCGCGACGTGATCGAGGTCGAGAAGCAGTATCGCGACGGCGTCATCACCAACGGCGAGCGCTACAACAAGGTCATCGCCATCTGGTCTGAAGTCACCGACAAGGTCGCCAAGGAGATGTTCCTTGCGATGGACGAGAAGGAGAAGACGGCCAAGGAATCGAACCCGATTCTCATCATGTCGGATTCGGGAGCGCGCGGCACCGCACAGCAGATTCGCCAGCTTGCCGGTATGCGCGGACTGATGGCAAAGCCCTCGGGCGAGATTATCGAGACGCCTATCCGCTCGAACTTCCGCGAGGGCTTAAACGTCCTTCAATACTTCATCTCGACGCACGGCGCGCGCAAGGGTCTGGCCGACACGGCGCTGAAGACCGCCGACTCCGGCTACCTGACGCGCCGTCTGGTTGACGTGGCGCAGGACGTTATCATCAGCGAGCAGGACTGCGGCACGCTCAAGGGCATCTCCTCGACGGCCATCGTCGAGGGCGGCGAGGAGATCGAGAGCTTGCGCGACCGCATCGTCGGCCGCACCGCGCTCGAAGACGTGATTGACCCCGTCGAGGGCGGCACCATCGTTGCTTCCAACGACGAGATTAACGAAGACCTCGCGCAGGAGATTCAGCGCAGTGGCGTCCAGCGCGTCCGCATCCGCTCGGTGCTGACGTGCGAGTCGCGTCGCGGCGTCTGCATCAAGTGTTACGGCCGCAACCTCGCCACGGGCGCGCCCGTTGACATCGGCGAAGCGGTCGGCGTCATCGCCGCGCAATCAATCGGCGAGCCCGGCACGCAGCTTACGATGCGCACGTTCCACATCGGCGGAACCGCGCGACTCGAAGAGTCCTCGAAGCACGAGGCGCGCATGGACGGCACGATCAAGTACGTCGAGCTGAACGTGGTCAAGAACCGTCGCGGCGAGATTACGGCGATGAACCGCAACGGCGCGCTCATCATCATTGACGAGCGCGGCCGCGAGGTCGCTCGCCACCAGATCGTCTACGGCGCTCACATCCACGTCGAGAACGGCGCGCGCGTCAAAGAGGATCACCTCCTCGCGACGTGGGATCCGTTCACCTTCGCTATCCTGACCGAAGTTGCGGGCACGATTAAGTATCAGGACTTGAAGGAGGGCGTGACGGTCGAGGAAGAGGTTGACGAGGTGACGGGCCAGTCGCGCGTCGTCGTCAAGGACTCGCCCGACGAGAAGCGCCAGCCGCGTCTCGAAGTGCGCCACGGCACAAAGGTCTTGAAGACCTACCAGATGCCCGTGCGCGCGAACCTGATGGTTCACGATGGCGACGAGGTCGCACCCGGCGATGTCATCGCTAAGATTCCGCGCGAGACGACCAAGACGAAGGACATCACGGGCGGTCTGCCGCGCGTCGTCGAGTTGTTTGAGGCGCGCAAGCCCCGCGAGACGGCCATCATGAGCGAGATCGACGGCACGATTAAGCTCGGCCCCATCGCAAAGGGTAAGCGCCGCTTGATCGTCGTTGGCGACGACGGCGAGGAGCGCGAGTACGACATCCCGCGCGGCACGCACATCAACGTGCAAGAGGGCGACCGTGTGCGCGCGGGCGAGGCTCTGATGGACGGGCCACTGAACCCGCACGACATTCTGCGTGTGCTCGGCATGAACCGTTTGCAAGAGTATCTGACGAACGAAATTCAGGAGGTCTACCGTCTACAGGGCGTGAACATCAACGACAAGCACATCGAGGTGATTGTCCGGCAGATGTTGCGCTGGGTGAAGATTTCAGACGTGGGCGACACGGACTTCCTCTTGGACGAACAGGTTGACCGCTTCCGCTTCACCGACGAGAACGAGCGCATCGCGGCTGCGGAGGGCGAGCCGTCGAAGGCCGAGCCTCTACTGCTTGGCATCACCAAGGCGTCGCTTTCGACCGACTCGTTCATCTCCGCCGCCTCCTTCCAGGAGACGACGCGCGTGCTGACGGAAGCGGCCATCTCCGGCCGCATTGACTACCTGCGCGGCCTCAAGGAGAACGTCATCATGGGCCGTCTCATCCCCGCCGGAACGGGAATGGACTACTACCGCAACGTCCGGGTCGAGCGTGACACCACGGCCGAGGCCGTTCGTGAGGAGCAGCAGATGGAGAGTCTCTCCGACCTCCTCGGCGGCACCGAGCCCCCGGCGGTCGTCCCCGCACGCGAAAAGCTCGTCCCCGCCGTTGTCCCCGACGCTGATGACGCAGACGAAGCCGACAGCGCGGACGTGGGCGACGACAAGTAAACTTCCGTCCCACCACAAACCACAGACCGGCGCGGGCCTCACAAGCCCGCGCCGGTCTTTTTCTGTAGCGGCGGTCTCGCTAATCGTTGCGGATGGGCGGGGGTTTGTGAGTTATAATCCGGGGCACGATGGAAACGAGCCTGATTCAATCCGACCCGGCTGTAATGAGGGGCAAGCCGTTGTCGCGGGGACGCGCATCACGGTCGAACTCATTCTCGAAAAGCTCGCGGGCGGTGAGTCCGTCGAGCAGCTTCTCGAAGCACACCCGCGCCTTACGAGAGAAGCCGTCCTCGCGGCGCTCGCCTACGCGGCCGAATTCATACGCCACGAGCTGCCCGCGTCTTTCATCGAAGACCTGCAAGCGGACATCGCAGACCTCGAACATGCTATCGGCGGCCAGAACACGGGGCGCAATACGCATGTCTCCGCCACGGCCTCAATTGAAACGGTAATCGAGCGCGGGATGAACGCCGTCCGCAAACTCGACGCTATCGTCCGCAACAAATTCCACAACGACCCGGCCACGCTCGCCGCATGGGAGAGCGCGCGCCACATCGAAAGCTCGGCGCGCACGCGCAAACGCTCGAACGGCCACACGGATAACAAAAAGTCGGATAACGACAAGAACGACTGACAGCCCGAAGACAACAGAAGCCGCGCCGCCTTCAATCATCCACGCGCGAGAAGGTCACTGTCATCGCCGACGCCGACGAAGCGGACTAACGAGAGCGGCGATGAGTAGGCTTCTCACGTCAGGATTGACGGAGGGGTTTCGGATTGGTTGCGCCATGCAAGCGCCTGCGCCACGGTACGGCATTCGGGTGCTACGCCTTCGATGTGATAGACGCCGATGCTCGGATTCCTCATCTTGAGGAACGGGCGCATGAGACCGTCGCGCAGATCGAGCAGCAGCAACTCGTAATCTCCCTGCCGATCTATCGAGCGTGCGTTGAAAGTTTCGCAGACGCGCTCGATACCAACCTTGCGGATGATCTCGCGGCGCACGCCCGTGTTCCGCTCGAAGAACATGAGGCGCGGGTCAAGGCGTTCGGCGGGCGTTGAGACAATCTCTTCGGAGACGTGTACGCCGTTGAGGAAGAAGTAACGCTGGTCGCTTCCGGGCCAACTCACGGCGGGCCCCGTCTCGCAGTGTAGACCGCCTCCTGACTGCACAATGACGGGGCGCGGGAGAGCGATAATCTCAGCGGCCGTCAACCAGAACATCCAGAGCCCTGCATCGTATGCGTCGAGCAGGTTGCGCGTGACGCGCAGCAGAAGCCTTGCGACCGCCTGCTGGAGCCGCGTCTCTTCGCGCCAGAAATTGAAGTCGTACTTCACCCAACTGAGGAGTTGGAGCACATTCTTTTCCCCGTGCCAGACCCAGTGGCCCGAGCCACCCACGCGCCGCCCCCTGTCCGGGGTGTTTCTGGGATGATAGAGATACCACGGCACCGACAGGCTGACGCCGTTGCCGATGACCGTCCGGCGAACATGGTGCCAGAATTGTATGAGGCTCCAGTCGGGAGATACGTCCGGCGCGCGCTCCATCTGCGCCTCTGTTAACGGGCCGCCCTTCTCTCGAAAAATTTTCCTTAGCCGCTCGTCGCCCATAGACAATTCGTCATCCTCCGACCATGCTTCGGAGGCGTCTACGAGTTGATAGGCGTGGTAAGCGTCGGTCGCCCAGCGGACGGGACGGCGCGGCACGTTGTACGCGGAAAGGTAGCTCGCCAGCGCAAGCTCCGCCGCCGTGCGGTCTTCGGTCATGGCCGACGCGTCGAGCGCACGGAGCCGCCCGAGTATCGTCTCAAGCTCGGCCCTCGGACTCGTCATGGCATGGTAAAGAGCCAGATCATGTAAGGCCGTGGCTGTGCCGCGACCGCCGCTTCGCAACGCTCGGCGGGCGTCGCGTGATCTACGTCTGTTCCCAAACGACGCAGCGCCGCTTCGTACTGCTCGCCGCAGCCCTCTCCCCTGACGCGCAGCTCAAGCATTTCTAACGCACGCGCGTCGGTCAGAAAGTGCGGGATGGACTCCAGCCGGTAGAACCCCATGGCGAGGATGTCCGGCGGGTTCTTGTACTGATCCATGTCGCTGCCGCGCACCGTACCGTCGCCCCAGTCGTAGAAACAGAAGAGCCCGAGATACCTCTCGGCGAGCTTCATGTCCAACTCGCGCTCGTGCGGCGCGATAAACTCTTCGGTCTCAAGGACGCCCGCCACCACGTCGTTCATCATGTAGAGAGCGTGCAGCCCACCGACATCGAACCCCGTGAAGTATGCGTAGGCGATGCCCTCCTCGTCGGTCACGTGGCCGAACACGTTGCGGGTGTCTTCGTCGAGCAGCCCCCACGCGGCGGTCGCTTCGCCCCTCGTCATGCCGGGTGTGACCGCGGCCTTGCGTATCATCTCGCGATGTTGTTCGCCGATGTCCGGGTTGGCTTCAAGAAAGCGTTGACGTTGCGCCGCGCGTCGCTCTTCGTGCTCTCGCCCGTCGGTGCGGAAGAAAAGTCTGCCGTCGCCGTGACGTTGACGGCACCCGGCAACAATCTTGTAGGACGGTAGGTCGGCCATTCGCAGGAGTCTACCCTTTACGAGCGGCGCGGGGCTGCGGCGAGCGCGCCTGCTCGGTGAAGATTTTCAGCACCTCGCGCTTGTCGTGGGGCGTGAGACTTCCGAGTCCGCCCGTGACCTCATATTTCTGATTGACCCACTTGCGCACCTTCGCCGCGTTGTAGCCGAGTTCTTCGGCCGCGCTGAGAATTTGTGAGTCAAGGTCGGTCGCCGCTGCTGCGGCGTCGGCGGGCGCGGGCGTCAGCGCGGGCGTCGGCGCGGGCGTCGAGACAGCAGCGGGAGCAGCCGCCGCCTGCTGCTTCTTCGCCCCGCGTATGACCTCTTCGCGGCTCGCCATGCCGCGCCTGACCTCGAAGCCGAGGAGCGCGAGCGCGCGGCCGACCGATGAAGTCTCGCAGACCTCGACGTAAGAGCCCGCCTGTACGTGTCCGGCGCTCTTGAGTTCGTATGCGTGACCCGTCGCGGCGGGAAGCGCGTCGTCGGGCTCGCGGTAGACTTCGGCGCGAATAAGGATGAAGCCCGTCTCGGCGCTGTGCTCGATGATGGTGGTGATGATCCGCCCCTGCGGGAATTTAGCGTAAAATTTCTCGATTCTCTCGCTGACGGTGATGTACTCGTCCGGGTTGAAGCGCATCTAAGCTTTTCGCCTTTCAGAAGGTGTCGCTGGGCGCTGACTTTAGCAGAAATTCTCCCGCGCAAAACACGAATTTTCACGTGCGCCACGACCGCGCCCCGCGCGCGCTTGACAGGGGCGGGAGTGGCCCGTATAGTCTCACGTTTGGACTTACAGTCCTTTTCCCAACAGTGCGGCGCTCAAGGTAGTTCTGCCGGTGTGGAGGCGTCGCCCGGCCCGCGCCCTTCGGGGTTAGTAGGTCGTTGACAAATATTGTGGCGTAAACTTCGGGCCACCTCCTTGTTCTTAAAAAAGGAGGCCGAGCCTCAGAAGAGCGAAACCCGCGGGCCGCGAAGTAGTAACGAAGCAGTCCCGCCTCCTTTATTAAAGGCGACGCCACAGAAAAGTTTCGGCCCGAGGGGAGGCCAGAAATCCACACCCGCTGGAATCAGAACATCCCTGACTAATTAGACAATCAAGGGCGTGCCGCTCTTGCGCTGACTGCCGGACAAAGGTTCCGGTAAGAGGCAGGAAAGGGCAGCCTCTTGCGCCTTGAAATGGGTGCGAGTGGGCCCGCAAAGTGTTTCGGAACCTTTAAAAGGACTGGAAGCAGTGCCGACCATTAACCAACTCGTTCGCAAAGGCCGCCAGGCGGTGAAGTACAAGACGGCGAGCCCGGCCTTGCAGCAGTCGCCGCAGAAGCGCGGCGTCTGCACGCGCGTCTACACGCAGACCCCGAAGAAGCCGAATTCGGCTCTCCGGAAGGTCGCGCGCGTGCGCCTGACCAACGGCATCGAGGTGACGACCTACATCCCCGGCGTCGGCCACAACCTGCAAGAGCACTCAATCGTGCTCATCCGTGGCGGGCGCGTCAAAGACCTGCCGGGCGTGCGCTATCACATCATCCGCGGCACGCTCGATAGCGTGGGCGTCAACGACCGCAAGCAGGGCCGCTCAAAGTACGGCGCGAAGCGCCCGAAGGGCGGCGCGGCGGCCGGAGCCACGAAGGGCGGCGCTAAGGGCGGTAAGAAGTAGTAAGGCAGATGTCGGATGCTGGATGTTAGATGTCAGTCAATGGCCTCTAACCAACATCTGACATCCAACATCTGACATCTGGAACAGTTATGCCGAGAAGAAGAGTTGTTGACAGACGCGATGTGCTGCCCGACCCCGTTTACAACAGCCCGCTGGTGACGAAGTTCATCAACGGCCTGATGTGGGGCGGCAAGAAGTCTACCGCCGAGGGCATCTTCTACAGGGCGCTGGCGCAGGTCGGCGATAAGACCGGCGAAGACCCTTTGAAGATGTTCAAGCGCGCGATTGAGAACGTGCGCCCCACGGTCGAGGTCAAGTCACGCCGCGTCGGCGGCTCGACCTATCAGGTGCCCATCGAAGTGGCGCAGGAGCGTCGTGGCTCGCTCGCCATCCGCTGGATCGTGGGTGCGTCGCGCGCGCGTGGCGAGAAGACGATGATTGACCGTCTCGCGGGCGAGATGCTCGACGCCGCCAACAATCGCGGCAACGCTGTTAAGAAGAAGGATGACACGCACCGCATGGCGGAAGCGAACAAGGCGTTTGCGCATTACAAGTGGTAGAAAAGCCGTGAATAGTAAATCGTAAATCGTGAATAGAGCCTGAGCTTCAATCACGATTTACGATTTACGATTTACGGGTTTGGTTATGGCAAAGCAAGACCTCAACAAGTTCCGGAACATCGGCATCATGGCGCACATTGATGCCGGGAAGACCACTACGACTGAGCGCGTGCTGTTCTACACGGGCGTCTCGCACAAAATCGGCGAGGTGCACGAGGGCACCGCGACGATGGACTGGATGGAGCAGGAGCAGGAGCGCGGCATCACGATCACGTCGGCCGCGACGACCTGCTTCTGGAAGCGCGCAGGCGTCGAGCACCGCATCAACATCATCGACACGCCCGGCCACGTGGACTTCACGATGGAGGTCGAGCGTTCTTTGCGCGTCCTCGATGGCGCGGTTGCTGTCTTCGACGGCGTCGCGGGCGTCGAGCCTCAGTCCGAAACGGTCTGGCGTCAGGCCGACAAGTACGGCGTGCCGCGCATCTGCTTCATCAACAAACTCGACCGCGCCGGAGCCTCGTTCGACCGCTCGTTCCAGTCAATCATCGACCGCTTGGGCGCGAACCCCGTCGCCTTGCAGATTCCCATCGGCCTCGAAGACCAGTTCAAGGGCGTCGTTGACCTCATCACGATGAAGGCGCTCATCTGGAACGACGAGTCGAAGGGCGCGCAGTACGAGACCACGGACATCCCCGCCGACTTGCAAGAGAGCGCGCAGGAGATGCGCCACAAGCTTCTGGAAGCCGCCGCCGAAGCGGACGAGACCCTGATGGAGCAGTACCTCGAAGACGAGGGCGTGAGCTTCACCGAGGAGCAGATTCGCGCGGCGCTCCGCAAGGGCACCCTCGCGATTAAGCTCGTCCCCGTCGTCACCGGCTCGGCCTTCAAGAACAAGGGCGTGCAGACCTTGCTTGATGCGGTCGTTGACTATCTGCCCTCGCCGCTCGACATTCCGCCGATTGAAGGCATCAACCCGCGAACGGGCGAGGCCGAAGCCCGTCCGCCCGAGGCCGACGCGCCCTTCTCCGGTCTCGTCTTCAAGATCATGGCCGATAAGCACCTCGGCCAGCTCTCGTTCGTTCGCATCTACTCGGGCACGGTCAAGAAGGGCTCCTACGCCTACAACTCCGTCAAGGGGACGAAGGAGCGCGTGGGTCGTCTGCTGCGCATGCACGCCAACGACCGCGAGGATGTTGACGAGGCGACTGCCGGAGAGATCATCGCTATCGGCGGTATGAAGCAAGTCACCACGGGCGACACCGTGTGCGACGAGAACAAGCCCATCATCCTTGAGGCGATGGAGTTCCCCGCGCCGGTCATCCGCGTCGCCGTCGAACCCAAGACGCGCGCCGATCAGGACAAGCTCGGCACGGCCCTCTCGCGTCTCGCGCAGGAAGACCCCAGCTTTAACGTCTCAACCGATCAGGAGACCGGCCAGACCATCATCGCCGGGATGGGCGAGCTGCACCTTGAGATTATCGTTGACCGCATGAAGCGCGAGTTCGGTGTCGAGGCCAACGTCGGCAAGCCGCAGGTCGCCTACCGCGAGACGATCACCATCCCCGCGAAGGGCGTCGAGCGTTACAAGCGCCAGACCGGCGGACGCGGCCAGTACGGACACGCCGAGTTGGAGATCGAGCCCGCACCCGGCGAGGGCTTCGTCTTCGAGAACAAGATTACAGGTGGCGCTATCCCGCGCGAGTTCATCAAGCCCATCGAGGAGGGCGTCCGCGACGCGCTTGAGCGCGGCTTTCTCGCGGGCTACGAGTTGGTGGACATCCGTGTCGCCCTCGTCTTCGGTTCGTATCACGAAGTTGACTCCGACGAGCGCTCGTTTCACATCGCGGGCTCGCTCGCCTTTCAGGACGCGGTGAAGAAGGCCAAGCCGGTTCTGCTCGAACCCATCATGCGCGTCGAGGTCGTGACGCCCGAAGATTACATGGGCTCGGTCAACGGCGACCTTAATCGCCGACGCGGCCACATCGAGAAGATGGAGCCGCGGCCCGGCGGCGCGCAGGTCATCACGGCCTACGTTCCGCTCTCCGAGATGTTCGGCTACACCACCGACTTGCGCTCAATGACGCAGGGGCGTGCCACCTCGACGATGCACTTCGAGCGCTACGACGCGGCTCCCAAGAACATCGCCGAAGAGGTCATCGCCAAGGTGCAGGGCGTCGCCAAATAATTGAACGATTGATTCAATGACTCATTGAATCAATGAACAAACGAATCAATTCCGTTAAGGAGTGAGAGAAACATGGCGAAGGAGAAGTTTGACCGGTCGAAGCCGCACGTGAACATTGGGACGATTGGGCACGTGGATCACGGGAAGACGACTTTGACGGCGGCGATCACGAAAGTGCTGGCGAAGCATAACCCGAAGA
>JAVXWN010000116.1:0-9582 GCA_032230645.1 Acidobacteriota bacterium
ATCGTTCATACTTCCGCCTTCACAACCTGTCTATCCCCGTCTGAATTTTTCTAAGCGCGGCGCTCGACGCTACTCTTCGACTCCCTCGTTGAAGCCGCGAAAGCCCTCGGGGCCGGCGTATGCGACCGTCGGGCCGTAGGGTCTGTGACGGCGTATGCGTGTGAAGACGAAGAGGTTGAAGAAGTGCATCGCGCCGAGGACGAGCAGGACGAGCCCCACCTTCCACGACAACGCCTCGATGCCTTGGCGCGCGGTCTCGACCTCGTAACCGATCTTGAGCGCGAGCGTCACGTAGCCGAAGTTGATGAGATAGAAGCCGACGACGAGCAGGTGGTTGACCGAATCGGCCAGCGCCTCGTTGCCGTGAAAGACATCAACGAGAAAGATGCGGCCGTTCTTGTGAAGCGTCTGCGCGACCCAGACCGTGAGCGCAACGCTCAGGCAGATGTACGAGAGGTATGTGACGACAATCGTGTTCATGATGCGTCTCCTTTTCGCCGAAGGCGCTTCAAGCCACGTGCCGCCCGCAGGCCGTTCCAGCGTGCGCCTTCGCACATGCCAACTACAACCCGCGTGCCGCGATGGTCGCTCTAAGTTTCCTGCTCATTCACGCGGTCGTGGACGCACGCGCGTGGCGTCGATGCGAATCCGTGTTAGAGTCTTCGCATTCTGCTAAAGAGGAAGGGACGCTTTCAGATGAGCCGCAACACGAACGCCGAGCCGCCGCAGCCTGATGTGCCGCCCGGATTGCCACCCACGCACCCGGACGACCCTGCGCAACCCGAGCCGCCGCCGCTCCCGCCCGACGCCCCTATACCGACTGCGCCCGTGCGCGAACCCAGCAGCACCCCGAAGCCAGCGGGAGACCCGCCCACGTCCGAGCCGACGCGTCTGGCGTAATGGGAAGCGACGCCGATGCAAACGGTCAGCGAAGGCGGTCGTCTGACAAACTCGAACACGGAGACGACCGCTACTCATATCCCTCCACAAGCATTGAGCGCGCGGCTGCGTGAAGTGGCGCGCGCCATCGGCGAGAAGCCTTTCGTGCCGCACTCGCTGCTCGGCGGCGCACACGCGCAGACCATCGCCGCCTCGCTCCACCCTTCGCGCCACAAGTCCTTTCAAGCCGAGCGCGGGCTTTACGAATCGCGTCTTGTCGAAGTCGAAGCGGGCACGCGCGTACTGCTGCGCTGCCGCTGGCAAGAGGCGAGGCGAGCCGCGCCGACGCTCCTTCTGCTGCACGGGCTCGAAGGGTCGAGTGATTCGCTCTACGTTCTCGGCACGGCGCAGAAGGCTTTCCGCCACGGCTTCAACGTCGTTGCGATGAACATGCGCAACTGCGGCGGCACTGAGCACCTCGCGGGCACGCTCTATCACAGCGGGATGACCGAAGACATTCGCCGCGTCCTTCTCGAAGAGTTGGCCGGGCGCGAGAGCTTGAGTGAAGTTTTCCTCGTCGGATTCTCGATGAGCGGCAACATGGTCTTGCGGCTCGCGGGCGACTACGGCCGCGAAGCACCCGAGGCACTTGCGGGCGTCGCCGCCGTCTCGCCTTCGATAGACCTGAGCGCATGCGCCGACGCGCTTGAGCGACGCGCGAACGCTCTCTACCGCATGAGCTTCGTCAAGAACCTTCGGCGGCGCGTGCTGCGCAAGAGCCTGCTTCGTCCAGACCTCTACGACACGCGTGGCCTCAGACGTGTGCGCACCATACGACAGTTTGACGAATGCTACACCGCACCGCACGGCGGCTATCGCGACGCCGCGGACTACTACGAGCGCACAAGCTCGCGCCTCGTTGTCCCCGACATCAGAGTGCCAACGCTCATCATCCACGCGCTCGACGACCCGCTCATCCCGGCCGAGCCGTTCCGCGACCCCGGCATCGCCGCCAACCCCGACGTGCTGCTCGTCCTCACAACCCACGGCGGCCACGTCGGCTTCCTCTCCGCCCCCGCCCGAGGCGAAGACCGCCACTGGGCCGAGAACCGCATCGTCGAGTTCTGCCACATGATGAAGGGCCGGGGCTTGCGTGCGCGTGCCGGTTGGCAATAAGCTTGGAGTCAGCTTTAAATCAAAGAGACTTGGTTTGCGAGGGAGGTTTGATTCAGGGTCGGTCGGCCGACAGCCTTTCAGAAGATGGAAACGTTTCTCAGGATTCTCGCCGTCCTCCTTCTAGTCATCGCCAACGGCTTCTTCGTCACGTCCGAGTTCGCCATCGTCAGCGTGCGGCGGATGAGCATCGCCACGCGCGCCGAAGCGGGCGAGCGACGCGCGCGCCGCCTGCTCGCCTTCAAAGACAATCTCGGCGCTTACATCTCGGCCACGCAACTCGGCGTCACGCTCTCTTCGTTGGGACTCGGCTGGCTCGGCGAATCAACGCTCGCCGACCTGCTCGCGCCGCCGTTCGAGCAACTGGCCGCAGGGCTTCCCTCACGCTACGGCGAATACTTCGCAGTGGGCGTGCGCCACATCGTCGCCTCGGTCATCGCTTTCATTCTCATCACCTTTTTCCACATCGTCCTTGGCGAGCAGGTGCCGAAGATGCTCGGCATTGAGCGTTCCGAACGTGTCGCGCTCTTCACAGTCGGGCCGATGTTCTGGTTCTCGCGCGTCTTCCGTGGCCCCATACGCCTGCTCGACTGGGCCGCCTCGGCCGCGACGCGCGCGCTCGGCCTTCACGGGTCGAGCGAGCACGCTTCGATCTACACCGAAGAGGAGATACGCCAGCTCGTCAACATCTCGCACAAGAGCGGCCATCTCGAAGAGGAGGAGCGACGACTCATCAACCGCGTCTTCGACTTCTCAGAGGCCGAAGTTCGCGAGGCGATGATTCCGCGCACAGAGGTGCAGGCACTTCCACTGACGGCCACGCTCGAAGAGTGCGAGCACGCCTTCTGCGACTTCGGCTACTCGCGCCTGCCCGTCTACGGCGACCGACTCGACGACATCGCGGGCGTGCTCTTCATGAAAGACCTGATGCCGTGCCTGCGCACGCTTGAGCCCACGACCTTCAACATCGAGCAGATGCTCCACCCGGCGCTCTTCGTCCCGGCCACCGCGCGCTTGGGTTCCGTGCTCGCGCAGATGCAGTCCGAGAAGACGCACATCGCCTGCGTCGTTGACGAGCACGGGGGACTCGAAGGCATCGTCACGCTCGAAGACCTTCTGGAAGAGATCGTCGGCGAGATTAACGATGAGTACGACGAAGAAACCAAGTCGCAGATCGTCGAAGAACCTAACGGAACCTTCCTGCTCGACGGCATGCTCGCCGTGCGCGACGCCAACCGCCGCTTCAAGCTGAAACTGCCGGAAGAGGCGGGCTACACGACGATGGCTGGCTTCCTGCTCGCGCGCGCGGGGCGCATCCTGCGGCCGGACGAGACGGTCGAACACGAAGGCGGCCTCTTTCTGGTCGAACAGGTCGAGGGTCGTCGCATACGCCGCATACGCTACACGCCGCCGCCTACCCCCACGGAGGAGCCGGAGGAGCAGGAGGCCGCGTAAGTGCATTCTTCAGACGTGCGGAAGGGGTGACGAGATGTTGAGCGGCGAAGCGGGCGACAACACGGAGTTGATCTTCACGATCTTCATGATGGCGGTGCTACTCGTCCTCGCCGTCATCGCGGTCGTCATCTTCTTCCGCGTCTGGCGCAAAGAGCATAAGGGACGCGACCGCAACTTCTTCGAGTAGCTTTCCGACCCCAATAATCAGAGAACTCGACATGAAGACGGTTGGAATCATCGGGGGCATCGGGCCTGAATCGACGGTCGAGTACTATCGTTTGATTATCGAGTCGTACCGCGAGCAGAAGCGGGATGAAAGCTATCCTTCAATCATCATCGACAGCATTGACTTGACGAAGCTGGTTGATTTGATTACGGCGAATGAACTGGCCGAGGCGACCGTGTATCTGCTCGGTGAAGTACGAAAGCTTGCGAGAGCGGGCGCGGATTTCGGACTGTTGGCCGCCAACACGCCGCACATAGTTTTTAACGAAGTTCGTCGCGACTCGCCCATCCCTCTCATCAGCATCGTGCGTGCAACTTGCGAAGCCGCCCGGGACTCAGGGTTGAAGAGGCTCGGTCTGTTCGGCACACGCTTCACGATGCAATCGGGTTTCTACCAGCAAGTATTTTCCGAAGAAGCGATAACGCTCGTCTTACCCGACGCCGCCGAGCGCGATTATATTCATAGCAGGTATATGGACGAGTTAGTGAAAGGTGTTTTTCTTCCTGAAACGCGCGCACGCTTGCTGGCGATAGCAGAGCGGTTGAAGCGGGATGAAAGTATTCAGGGATTGATTCTGGGAGGGACGGAACTGCCCTTGATTTTGCGGGACACCGACGTTAAGGACGCCGGGATTCCGTTTCTGGATACGACCCGGATTCACGTCAAGAGCATTGTCGCGCAATTGTTATCGTAGAAGGCGACTTTGCAAGCGCAAGCGACAGGCGACGCCGCCGCGCAACCCGCGAACATTCCTCTCTCACGCATCGAGCAGTTCATCGCCTTCGCCGACACGCAACTTCACAGCGGCGATAAACTTACTGCGTCTGCTTCTGTAATTTTTTGAGGATGCGCGCGGCCTGATTGCGGCCGATGAGCGGGACGCGCTCGTCTTCCGTGAGCGTGCGCACGAGCGGGATGAGCTGCTGGCTGTCGGAGAGGTATTTGCGTTCGATGAGTGAGTCGAGACGTTCGAGGAGCTTGGGGATCTCTAACGGCTGGCTCTCAAGCGCCACGCCCACGTCGAAGACGAAGAGCGCCTGCTCGCCCGCGCGCCGATACTCTTCGGCGAGCCCCTGCGCGTCCTTGTCCTGACTATAGTTGAACTCGGTCGTGCGCTCGCGCCCGCCACGGCGCATCGTCAGGCGCGTCTGCCCCATGCTCGGGTAGGTGCGCACGCCCTGATACTCGGCCTGCGAGTCGAGAAAGTTGAGCGCCTCCCAGTGCGCGCGCACGCGAGCCATGGCGGCCTGTGAAAGCTCAAGCGGCTCGGTGATCTGTTCGGTGTCGGCACGCCGCTCGAAACGTATCAGGCCGTGCCCCGCTTCGTCGTGCTCGATGTGCATGAAGTAGACGAAGAAGTCGGGCTGGCGAAACTCGTAGACGTAGTGCGCGGCGTTCGGGTCTTCCTTCGGCCGGGCCGGAGCACCGGCCCTCACGGACGCGGGCACCTCGTCCGACCCCTTCACTTCCTCCGACCCTTTCACCTCTTCGGGTCTGGCCGAGACCTTCTGCGGCTGGCTCTGCTCGACGGCAGTGGTGTGTGGCGTTGTCGTCTTGCGCGGCGCAGTGTGCTGCGCCGAAGTGCGAAGCGCCGCGCCCGTAAGTACGAGCGCGGCGACCGCTGACAGCCTCAGTTCTCTTCCCCTCATGCTCACTCGAACCTGACGGAGACGAGACGCGAGATGCCCGCCTCCTCCATCGTCACGCCGTAGAGCGCGCGCGCCATCTCCATCGTTCGCTTGTTGTGCGTGATGACGAGGAACTGCGTGTCCGCTGACAACTCCTTGATCTTCGTCGTGAAGCGATTGACGTTGGCCTCGTCGAGCGGCGCGTCCACCTCATCCAGCAGGCAGAAGGGCGACGGCCGATACTTGAAGATGGAGAGGACGAGCGCGAGCGCCGCCATCGCCTTCTCGCCGCCCGAGAGCAGCAGTACGTTCTGAAGTCGCTTGCCCGGCGGCTGCGCCACGATGTCTATGCCCGACTCAAGCACGTCGTCCGTGTCGAGCAGGCTCATCTCGCCGCGACCGCCGCCGAAGAGTTCGACGAAGAACTGTCCGAAGTTGCGGTTGACCTCCTCGAAGGCGTGACGGAAGCGCTCGCGCGAGCGGCGCTTTATTTCTCTGAGCGCCTCTTCGGTCGAGCTGATGCCGTCGGTGATGTCCAGCCGCTGCGTGGTCAGGAACTCAAGGCGCTCCTCGTTCTCGGCCAGCTCTTCGAGCGCCATCATGTTGACCGCGCCGAAGCTCTCCGCACGCGCGCGAAGCTCTTCGAGCCGCGCGCGCGACGATTCAAGGTCGAAGCCATCTGCGGCCGGGTGCGCCGCCGCAATCTCTTCGAGCGTCTGATTCAACTCGCTCACGCACGACTCGCGCACGAAGTTCAAACGCGCGGCGGCCTCCGCTCTCTGCACTTCAAGCGCCGCGCGCGCGTCCCTCGCCGCAGAGGCGCGCTGATGTAGCTCCGTCACTTCGAGCGAGAGCACGTCCGCCCGCTCCCTTGCCTCGGCGAGTCGCGACGAAGCCTCGCCGACGCGACGTTCGAGCGACGCGCGCTCATCTTCAACTCCTACCGAAGACTCGTCGAGGTCTGCGAGCGAGCGGCGCAACGCTTCGAGCCGTTCGCCCGCCTCCGCCGCCTCCTGCTCGTGACGTTCGAGACGCGCTTGAAGCTCCGTGGCCTCCGACTCCATCCGTCGTAACTCGGCGGCGGCCGAACGCCTGCGCTCGGCGGCGGTCGCGGCCTGCGCACGTTGCGCGCCGAGATTCTCGCTCTCAGCCTCGGCTGCGCGGCGCGCATCCGAAAGAGCCTCCGCGGCTTCCGTGACCGCACGCTGTGCGGCGGCGCGCGCTCCTTGCGCGGCTTCCGACTCGTTGAGTTGACGCGCTCGACGTTCCTCGACTTCGCGCCGCTCGTCGGCGAGCCGAGCCGCGTCGTCGGCCACGACGCGCATGTGTCGTTCGGCGCGCTCGATCTCCTGACGAAGCTGCGCGGCGCTCACTTCGCGCGCGACGTGCTCGCGCTCCTCACGTCCTATCTCATCGTTGAGGTGGACGAAGGCGTCCTCAAGCTCGCTCAGCCGCGCGCGTGCGCGCTGCGCTACCTCGTCCGCGAAGACGAGGTCGGCTTCGAGCCCGACCATGCGCAACTCAAGCTCGCGCATCTCGCGCTTGAAGGCGAGGAGTCCCGCGCCCTCTTCCGACACCGGATGACCCCCGGCCGCGATGAGTTGTCCCGCGACGACCCATTCGCCCGCTGCCGTCACGCACATCTCGCCCGTCGGCAGCGTCAAAAGCATCGCGCGTTCAAGGTCTGCCGCCACGCGCGCACTCATCTCGCGCGCGAGCGTGCGACCGAGCACCGCGCCTATCTCGCGCGGAGCGCCGAGCAAGCCCGAGACGCGCAAGCCGTCGTTAACGACAGCATCAATCTCATCATCAACTTCGTCGGCCGACGCGAATACGCTCGCGGCTTCGACCTCTTCGGCGAGCGTCGCGCCAGTCGGCGAGTCGTCGGCCTCGTCCGACTCCGCGCCGCCGTGGAGTCCTGCGACAAGGAAGGTCGCGCGCCCCGCGCTCGTCCTCTGAAGCCAGGCGGCGGCGCGCACGGCGTCGTCCGGCGTGGGCACGATGACCGCTTGCAGGTAAGGGCCGAACACGCTCTCGACGGCGCGCTCCCAACGTGGCTCGACGCGCAGCACGTCGGCCAGCGTGGCGACGACGTGGAAGTCGCGCGGCGCATCGCCCTCGACCGGCGCGAAGATGCGCTGCACGGACTGCGAGTAGAGCGAGTGCTGCGTGTCAATCTCGGCGAGCGTGTCCAGACGGTGGCGCACGCGCGCCGACTCGTCGCGCGCGCGTGCGTGCTCGGCCATCGCGGCGGCCACTTCGGCGCGCGCGTCGGCAAGCTCGCGCGTGCGCGCCTCGCGCTCGCTGTAGAGCGCGTCGAGGTGCGCGCGCGCGGACTTGATCTCACCTTGAAGTTTCTCTGACTCGGCCTTCGCCTGTTCGTGCGCGGCCGAGGCGCGCTCGCCCTCGCGCGCAAGCCCTTCGGCCTGCGCGGCGAGCTTGTCGAGAGCGGTTTCAAGCTGCCTGCCAATCTCCGCCAAACGCTCGGATGCGGCGGTGTGCGTCAGAAGCTCGGCGCGCGCCGTCTCGATAGCGGCTTCGGCTTCGAGCACTTCGGCGGAGCGGCGCGTGTAGGCCGACTCGGCCTCTTCAAGTCGGCGCGCGCTCTGCTCGCTGGCCTCGCGCATCTGCACGTCGCGCATCACGAGCGACTCGCTCTCAGCCGTGACCGCAGAGAGGCGCGTGCGCACCGTCTCGGCTTCGCGGCGCACTTCCGAGAGACGCTTCTCAAGCGATGCGGTCTGCTCGCCCTGATAGGCACGCTCGCGCTCGCGCCGGTCGAGACGCAGCGCGGACTCGGCGACTGCGGCGCGTGCCTCGGACAACTCCTCTTCGCGCGCGCGCGCTTCGGTCGTGGCGCGCCGAGCCTCCTCTTCATGCTCCTCAAGCTCTCCGGCGAGACTCTCGACCTCTTCGTTCGCGGAGTCGAGTCCAACGCGTAAGGCTTCGAGCCGCGCGTTCAAGTCGCGCTCGTCGGCCGCGTAGACCATGCGGAGAAGTTCGCGCAGCTCTTCACGAATCTGGTGGTAGCGGCGCGCCTTCGCCGCCTGACGGCGGAGGCTGCCGACCTGTCGCTCGATCTCGGAGATGATGTCGGAGACGCGGCTGAGATTGATGCGGGCGGATTCGAGTCGCGCTTCGGCCGCGCGTTGGCGCACGCGGAACTTGGTTATCCCTGCGGCCTCTTCGATGAGCGTGCGGCGATCCATCGGCTTAGCCGAAAGTATCTGGCCGATGCGCCCCTGTTCGATGATGGCGTAGTGCGCGCCCGAGAGACCTGTGCCCGAGAACAAGTCCTGTATGTCGCGCAGTCGGCAGACGCGGCCGTTCAAAAGATACTCGCTCTCGCCGTCGCGGTAGAGGCGTCGGGTCACCGAAACGCTCTCGCCCGGCGCGAAGTCGAGCGCGAGGCGGCGCGGTCGCCAGTGGCGCTTGTGCTGCTGACGCGACTTTGGCGCGGACGCATCCAACGCGACTTCGGTCGGAGCAATGGCGAGCGCCTGTGTCACGCCCTCTTCCGCAATCAAAGCTTCGGCCGATTCTGTTTGAGCGGCGTCGGCTGCGTTGTTTGTGTCGGGAGTGATTGCGACCGCGCCTGTGTCGTCGGGCGCGTTGACTGCGGCCGAAGCTTCCGGCTGTGGCGCGGCATCGTCGAGTTCCGGCAAGAGACGTTCACCGATGACCCCGGCCTGATCGTCAAGCTCTTCGAGCGTCGCGTCTATGTCGTCAATGTCCGGCTCTTCCTCGACCGTCTCGTCGCGCACCATGTGGAGCACGACCTCGGCCATCCCCGAGGGCATGCGGTTCTTCGCGCCCTGAAAGATGACATCCTTCATCTCGCCGCCGCGAAGGTTCTTGACCCTCTGCTCGCCAAGCACCCATGCGATGGCGTCGGCCACATTCGACTTGCCGCAGCCGTTGGGGCCGACGATGCCGGTGATGCCGTTGCCGGTGAAGACGAGGTCTGTGTAGTCGGCGAAGGACTTGAATCCGGTGATTTCGAGGCGTTGGAGTTTGAACATGCTACGCGTCTTCGGCTTTCTTCGGGTGCCCTCGGGAAACACAGTCCCTAGAGGCTTTGCGGGAGAGGCACACTATATGTTGGCACAGACGGGGTTGTCAAACCAAACCTTTAAGCGGCGCGGGGTTACTCATTGGCGCATAGGCGCTTGGCATCGCGCGGTAAAAATGCGGCGCGGCGTCGGCGGTGTTCAAGCCGCC
>JAVXWN010000120.1:0-59368 GCA_032230645.1 Acidobacteriota bacterium
CGACGTGGTGGCGCGAGGGCGTCACCTTCCCACGCGACGAGGCCGCGCCGCGCAACCGCGTGCTGCGCATGACCTCCTCGACCGATGGTACCAGTGCGGGCACCAGACAGACGCAGGTCTGCCACCAGCGCAAGTACCTCGAAGGCACATACGCCGCGCGCGTGCGCTTCACCGATGAGCCGCTCGCGGGGCCGGGCGGCGATCAACTTGTCGAGAGCTTCTACACCATCAGCCCGCTCAAGGCTCCGTGGGATGCGGACTACAGCGAGCTTGATTTCGAGTATCTGCCGAACGGCGGCTGGGGCATCGCGGGGCCTACTTTGTACGCGACGACGTGGGAGACCTTCTATCCGGAGCCGAACTGGAAGAAGGACAACGTCTTCGACACTTGGGCGGGGAGCCGACGGGGCTGGCACACGCTGGTCACGCAGGTCGCGTCGGCGAAGGTGCGCTACTTCGTTGACGGCCAGCGGCTGGCGGAGCACGGCGAACGCTTCTATCCCGAGTCGCTCATGTCCATCAACTTCAACCTCTGGTTCATACGCGACGGCATGTCGAAAGCGCAAGCGGCACGGAGCTATCACGAAGACATTGACTGGGTCTTCTTCGAGCCGGGCACGACGCTCGCGCCCGACGAGGTCGAATCGCGCGTGGCCTCTTTGCGCCGCCGCTCCGTCAGCTTCCGCGACACGGTGCCCGCGCCCGTGCCCGCGCTCGACTCGCCGTGCAACTTTTAAATGGAGTGATAAATAATGAGTGATGAATGATGAATAAAAGACACGTTGACTTTCAACTTGCAACTTGGATCAAATTCATCGCTCATCATTCATCACTCATCACTTAACTCTTATGCGAGCGATACCGACACTCAAGATAAGCATCTCGGGCGTGCGCGGCGTGGTGGGCGAGTCTCTGTCGCCGACGCTGCTGGTGCGTTTCGCGCAGGCGTTCGGGACTTACGTGGGGCCGGGGCAGATCGTCATCGGGCGAGACACGCGCACGTCGGGCGAGATGGTGCGGCAGGCGGTCATCTCGGGGCTGCTCTCGTCGGGCTGCCGCGTCATTGACCTCGACGTGTGCCCTGTGCCGACCGTGCAACTGCTCGTGCGCGAGCGGCGGGCGCGCGGCGGCATCTGCATCACCGCGAGCCACAACCCGGCTGAATGGAACGCGCTCAAGTTCATCAACTCCGCAGGGCTCTTTCTCGCCGCCGCTCAGGCCCGCCAGCTTCTCGACATCTATCATCAGGGCGAGTACGCGAAAGTGCAGGGCGCGGAGATGCGCGAAGTCTCGCACGAAGCGGGCGCGATAGACTTGCACATCAAAGCCATCATCGATGCGCTCGGGCCGCTGCCCTCGGGCGCACGGCGTCTGCGCGTGGCCGTTGACTCTTGCAACGGCGCGGGTTCAATCGTCGCGCCGCGCCTGCTCGCCGCGCTCGGCGCGGACGTAGTACCAATCAACACGACTCCCGACGGACTCTTCCCGCGCGGCGCGGAGCCCGTCCCCGAGAACTTAGGCGAGTTGTGCCGCGCGGTTCGTGAGAGCGGCGCTGACATAGGATTCGCGCAGGACATGGACGCAGACCGGCTGGCCGTCGTTGACGAGCGCGGCGTGCCCGTGGGCGAGGAGTATACGCTGGTGCTTGCGACACGCTACGTGCTTGCGCGCGAGCGTGGGGCGGTGGTTGCGAACCTCGCGACGACGGCTGCGCTCGACGCCGTGGCGCGCTCATTCGACTGCCCCATCTATCGCTCGAAGATAGGCGAGGCCAACGTGACCGAGGAGATGCGCCGTCACGGCGCGGTCATCGGCGGCGAGGGCAACGGCGGCGTCATCTACCCGCGCATAAACTTCGCGCGCGACAGCCTCACAGGGATGGCTCTCATCCTGCACCTGCTCGCGGAGACGGGGCGCAACGTCTCGGAAATTTTAGACGAGCTTCCGCGCGCCTTCATGTTCAAGGAGAAGCTGGCCTGTCGCTCAGACCGCGTGGGGCGCGTCTTGAAGATGGTGCGCGAGGAGTACGCGCGTTGGCCGCAGGACTTGCGCGACGGCGTTAAGGTGATGACGCCCGAAGGCTGGTTTCTCGTCCGTGGCTCGAACACCGAGCCGATCATCCGACTCGTCGCCGAAGGCGAGTCGGAAGAGGCGGCGCGCGCTCTCGTCGCAGACCTGCGCCGCCGCGTCGAGTCGTGCATGGGTGATTGAACCCTCGAACTTCGACAACCTTAACAGGAGATGAGGACGTGAGTGATTTGACAGGGATAGAGGGCGGGGCGGCCAGTCGCGTGCAGTCGCTCGACGTGTTTCGCGGCATCACCATCGCGGGCATGATACTCGTCAACAACCCCGGCGACTGGGGAGCCATCTACAGCCCTCTTGAGCATGCAAGTTGGAGCGGCTGGACGCCAACCGATTTAGTCTTCCCCTTCTTTCTCTTCATCGTCGGCGTCTCGATCACGCTCGCGCTCTCGCGCCGCGCTGAAAGCGGCGGCGGCAAGCGCGACCTCTACTTGAAGATAATCCGACGCGCTCTCATCATCTTCGCGCTCGGAGTCTTCCTCGGCGGGTTTCCATACTTCGACCTCTCGGTCATACGCATCCCCGGCGTGCTACAGCGCATCGCGGTCTGCTACCTCGTCACTTCAATCATCTTCCTCAACACGGACTGGCGCAGGCAGGTATACATTGCCGCCGCGTTGCTCTTCATCTACTGGGCGCTGATGACGCTCGTGCCGGTTCCGGGCTTCGGCGCGGGCGTGTTGGGCAGCAAGGAGGGAAATCTCGCCGCGTATGTTGACCGCGCCGTCTTCGGCCCGCACGTCTGGAGGTTCGCGAAGGTCTACGACCCCGAGGGGCTTTTGAGCACGTTGCCCGCAATCTCGACGGCGCTCGCGGGCGTGCTCACGGGCCATCTGCTGCGCTCACGGCGCGAGCCGTTGGAGAAGGTCGCGGCAATGTTCGTCGCGGGCGTCGGCTGCATCATGATGGGGTGGATTTGGAACTACTGGTTCCCCATCAACAAGGCTCTGTGGACGAGTTCATACGTTCTCTTCGCGGCGGGGCTTGCGCTGCAAATGCTCGCGCTGTGCTACTGGCTGGTGGACGTGAAGGGCTACAGGCGTTGGGCGAAGCCATTCATCATCTTCGGCACCAACGCGCTCGCGCTCTACTTCCTCGCGGAGTTGTTTGCGAACGTCATCGGGGTCGTCTCATTCGCAAGCGCGGGCGGTGGCCGCATAGCCTTGCAGACGCTCATCTACGATAATCTCTTCGCCTCGTGGGCCGCGCCAAAGAATGCTTCGCTCGCCTTCGCCATCTGCACTGTGCTCTTCTGGCTCGGCGTGATGTCGCTGCTTTACCGGCGGCGGATTTTCATCAAGGTCTGAAGCGCGATTCGCCATTCACCATTCGCCAACGTGCGGTTATACTCAGGCTCCGCCGCGCGGAGAACGGACAGAACCCAAACCGATGACGCGTAGGATAGACCTCAAGAGAATACACACGGCCCACTTCGGCACGATGCGCGCTATCAACCGGCAGATAGTGCTCAACTATGTGCGCGACCACGGGCCCATCTCGCGTGCGGAGATGGCGCGACGCACCGCGCTGCAACGCTCGACCATCTCGGAGATAGTTGATTCGCTTCTCGGCGAAGGGCTCATCGAAGAGGTCGGGTCGGGGCAGTCAACGGGCGGGCGCTGCCCGACGCTGCTCGCGCTGCGCGCCATTGGAGCGGCTGCCATCGGCATTGACATCGCCCCGACGCACACCACGGTCGCCACTTCCAACCTCGCCGGTTGCGTGCTCGAACGCGAGGAGTTCGAGACCGACCACGACTTCGAGAAGACCATCAAGCGCGCCGCGTCGGCCGCGTGTCGCCTCGCCGCAGGAAGTCCGGGGCAGATAGAGGGCATCGGCGTCTCTCTCCCCGGACTCGTAGACCCTTCGACGGGTCGGCTCATCTACGTCCCCTACTTCAACTGGCGCGACCTCGACGTGGGGCGACGCATGGCCGCAGCCACGGGGCTGAAGGTGGCGGTTGACAACGATGCCAACGCGGCGGCTTTGGCAGAACTTTGGTTCGGGCGCGCGGAGGTGAGCGAGGCGCGCGACTTCATCATGGTCTTCATCGCCGAGGGCGTCGGCACCGGCATCATTCTCGACCGGCAGATTTATCGCGGCGAAGGGGGCGCAGCGGGCGAGTTCGGCCACATGATTATCGGCGAGCGCGCGCCCGTGCCTTGTTCGTGCGGAGGCTACGACTGCTGGGAGGCTTTCGCGTCGGGGCGCGCGGCCGTGGCGCGCTACGTTGAGCGAACGGGCGACGGCGCGCGGCCGATGAGCTTCGCGCAGTTGATTGACCGTGCGCTCTCGGGCGAAGCGGCGGCGCGCGACGCGCTATGTGAGACGGCGCACTACCTCGGCAAAGGCATCTCGAATCTCATCGTCGGCTTCAGCCCCGAGATAGTCGTCGTCGGCGGAGCCATCACGCGCGCGTGGGAGTTGGTCTCCGACATCCTCGACGAAGCCGTCAAGCGCAGCATCCGACGCGACCTGCCCCCGGCGCGCATCACCCCCTCGACCATCGGCGCACAGGCCAGTCTGATGGGCGCACTCAGCCTCGTCCTCGCCGACAAGTTCGCGCCCGTCGCCGCCATCTAGCTCGACCGTTCGGCCGTCTTCAACGGAAGGCGTCAACCAGTGATCTCACCTTCAACCTCTTGCGAAACTCTTCGACGCGCGCGCGGCCCTGCGGTCGGAACTCGACTTCGACGGGGCGGCCCGGGATGAGGTCGAAGTAGTTATCGGAGAAGTCTCCTTCGATGCCTTCGGCGGAGAGATAGACGGCGCGCGCAAGCTTGTCTGTGTCGAGCTTGAGCTTGAAGCCATCGCGCGCGGCTGCGACGCTCGCGCTCACGCGCGGAGAGGGCAGCATCAGCTCCTTGAAGGTACGGAAGAAGTGCTCGCTGCTCGACACCACGCGCCCGTCGAGCAAAAGCTCTGAGAGCAGAAAGACTCCCTTCGGGTCGCGCCCTTCGAGAAGGCTGCTGACGGGCAGGCTCAAGTAAGAGTCTCCGCGAAGCGGCGCGACGTTCAAGTCCTTCGCGGTGCTCGTCAACACGCGGCCGTCGAAGTCGAGAAGCGTCACGACCAGTCGTGCGGCAATAGGCTCGGCGTGGTCTGAGACGACGTGGAAATTTATCCGGTCACCTTCGACGTGTGGGCTGATGAGGATGGGGCTGTAGAAACGTCGCGCGTAGTATTGCAGCGCCTTCCAGCGGCCGAAGTAGTCAATGCTCGACCACGAGGCGACCGGCCAGCAGTCGTCCAGTTGCCAGTAGAGCGAGCCCATGTTGTGCGGCATGATGCGGCGAAGGTGCTCGGCTCCCATGCGTATGCCCTCGGCCTGCAAGACCTGACTGACGTAGAGGAACGAGGCGAAGTCTTTGGGCTCCGCGTACTCTCGCAGCATGTACTCGCGTATGAGTTGGTTGCCGCGCGGGTGCTTCTGGTGAGCGAGCATGACGGGCGATTGGATGTCCCGGTCGGCGGGGACGGTGTAGGCGTTGACCGTCTCGCTTGAAGGGAAGGACTGGAAGCCGTACTCGCTCATGAAGCGCGGGTGCTGCCGCTCGTATTCGTTGAAGGGCTTCGCGGCGTGCCAGACCTCCCAGTAATGCACGTCGCCCATGCGCTGTGAGTCGGAGTCTTCCTCAAGGTTCGAGCTTGGCGAGCTGGGCCAGTAAGGGCGCGCGGGGTCGAGCGCGGCGACGACGCGGGGCAGCACGCCGTGAAAGATTTTCTTGTAGTCGTCCCAGAGCGCGGGCGGTAAGCTCTGCTTCCAGCCCCAGTGCTGCCAAGCCGTCTCGACCTCGTTGTTGCCGACCCAGATGACGATGCTCGGGTGATTGCGTAGCCGCGTGACGTTCTCTTCGGCCTCGCCGCGCACGTTCTCTAAAAACTTCTCGTCGCCCGGATACATGCTGCACGCGAACATGAAGTCCTGCCAGACCATGATGCCTAGCTCGTCGCACAACTCGTAGAAGTCGTCCGACTCGTAGAAGCCGCCGCCCCACACTCTCAGCATGTTCATGTTCGCGTCGCGCGCCGACTCGATGAGCCGTCGGTAACGCTCGCGCGTGACGCGCGTGGGGAAGCTGTCGGCGGGAACCCAGTTCGCGCCCTTCGCGAAGACGGGCACGCCGTTGACGACGAAGGTGAAGCTCTTGCCGTCGGCGTCTGGTTGCTGTCGCAACTCAAGCGTGCGAAGACCGATGCGCGTTGAGAGTTCGTCAACTCTCCGGAAGATGTCGGGCTCTCCACGTGCTACGAGGAGACGCGCGCGTATGTCGTAGAGAGGCTGCGCGCCCATCCCGCTCGGCCACCAGAGCCGTGGCTTGTTGATGGTTAAGTTGACGGCGACTTTGTTCATGCCCGGGGCGAGCTTCACCGGCTGGCGCACGGCCTCCGTCTTGTCGGTCACGTTCTCGACGACAACCTCCGCGTCGGTCGCGCCCGACGAAACGACTTCGACTTCAGCAGTCAGTTGCGCCGCGCCGGGCCCCAACCGGTTCTGTATGACGTGCAGGTCTGAGAGGCGCGCGTCGTCCCACGCTTCGAGCCGGACATGCTTCCACACTCCGCTCGTGACGAAGCGCGGGCCCCAGTCCCATCCATACTGGTACGGAGCCTTGCGCGTGTGCGGGCTCGTCTTCTCACCCTGATCGTTGGACGCCGGGAGTTGATAACTCATCTTCGCCATCAAAGGCAGGACTTCGTTGACGGGCGAGCGAAAGAGTATGCGCAGGGTGTTCGCGCCTGCGCGCAGCGCCCCCCCTGCGTCAACGCGCCATGTGCGGAACATGTTGTCGGCTTCGAGCAGCGTGCGGCCGTTGAGCGTGACGACGGCGTAAGTGTCGAGCCCGTCGAAGACCAACTCAACATGTCGGCGCTTGAGGAGCGCGACGGGCGCGTCGAAGGTCGTGCGATACTCCCAGTCGGTCTTGCCGATCCATTGTAGCTTCTGTTCGTTGTCGCGATAGAAGGGGTCTTCGATCAACCCGTTCGCGAGCAGGTCTGTGTGGACGCAGCCCGGCACGCTCGCTCTGTGCCACGCGCCCTTGCTCGCCTCGCGGAACTGCCACCCGCCGTCGAGTGAAATTTTGAGTCTCGACCCGCCGCCCGCCGCAACGTTTGAAGATTGCGCGTGCAGCGTCGCCGACATCGACAACAAAAGCGCCAGAGCGCGCCAGACGTTTCTCATGTGGATTGTGACCTCCGGGCCGCCATAACTTTCGCCATTTTGCCGAAGCCGTCAACCTTCATGTGCGCGCGCGAAAATCCGGCGCGGGGCTTCGGTCTCAGGTGGCTTCACACGCGCTCAAAAGAAAAAGTGTTGACTGAGAGTCACACCTGTACTACTTAATATTCGTTCGGCTGATTTTCTGCAACGCATCACTTTTAAGTCAAAGCACGGCCCGTTTCAATCCCTCCGCGCCGGGGGCGGGTAAGTTTTTTCTTCGCGCTGTCCAGCAAAAATGCGACGAATAGACCTCAAAAAAGCAAACGTCGCGCGCCCCAACACGATCCGCGACATCAATCGCCAGATCATACTCAACTATGTTCGCGAGCGCGGGCCCATCTCGCGCGCCGAGATCGCGCAGGAGACTGCGCTTCAACGCTCGACCGTCTCGCTCATCGTCGAAGAGTTGAAGGAGGGCGGTCTCATCAAGGAGGTCTCGGGCGAATCGCGCGGCGGCCGTCCGCCCATCCTGCTCTCGCTGAGGACGGCCGATCCGGTCGCCATCGGCGTAGACCTCGGCACCATCAGCACGGTCGTCGCCACGAGCGACCTCGCCGGGCGCGTGCTCGAACAGGAAGAGTTCCCGACCGACCACGACGCGCGCAAGACCACCGCGCTCATCATCGAATGCGCGCGCGAGTTGATTGCGCGCAGCGGCGGCACCATTGAAGGCGTGGGCTTGAGCCTCCCCGGACTCGTCGATCAGGAGACGGGCACCGCGCTCTTCATCCCGCACTTCAAATGGCGCGACTGGGAGGTAGCCGGAGAGTTGAGGGCCGCTCTGGGGCTTGCGGTCGTTGCCGACAACGATGCTAACGCGGCGGCGCTCGCTGAACTCTGGTTCGGTCGCCCCGAGATACGCGAGGTGCGCGACTTCATCATCGTGCTCGTCGAGGAGGGCGTCGGGACAGGCATCGTCTTCGACGGTCAGGTCTATCGCGGCAAGAGCGGAGCCGCGGGCGAGTTCGGCCACATGACCATCGGGCAGGGCGCGCCCGTCACGTGCGCCGCAGGCAGCCGCGGCTGCTGGGAAGCCTTCTCGTCGCAGCGTGCCGCGCTCGCACGCTACGAGCAGTCGAAAGGCCCGGGCGCGAGCCGCGTTGACTTCAAACAACTCGTAGACCTCGCGCTCGCGGGCGAAGCGGCGGCGCTCACGGCGCTCAAGGAGACGGCTCACTACCTCGGCGTAGGCATCGCGAATCTGACGCAGGGGCTTTCGCCCGAGGCGGTCATCGTCGGCGGCCCCATCGTGCGCGCGTGGCCGCTCATCGTCGGCGACATCAAGGCGGCCGTCGCCGAAGGCATCTGCCGTGGCTTGCCGCCCGCGCACATCCTCGCCTCGTCGCTCGGCGAGCAGCCGACACTGATGGGCGCACTCAGTCTCGTGCTCACGACCAAGTTCATGCACGTCGCGTTCGCATAAGAGGCGGCACGGACTTTGTTGGGATGGACAACTTTGTCGCTCCGCTAAATATTTACAAGGAATTGCTTTACGGCAAAAAAATTCTCTTGACAAGAAAGGGTTTTAGTAATAAAACCGCTTTTGCTAGGTCTTGCAACAAAGTACCCAGTCACGCAAATTAGTCTTTTAGTCTTAAAGAAAATTTAATTGCACTCGTTCGGTTGGTGCTTCAGCGCCCGGCCTCGTCCGAAGGTCAGGGCCGCCGAAGCTTTAAGCGTTCTACGGCCGGTGCCGTTTTGAAGGCAGGCTCGAACCGAACATCCAACCCGGACATTTGTCTCGGCGGTCGGCCACGCCGTAGCGTGGCGCGCGGAGGTTGAAAGCGCGGAAGCGAGGAGACGCGTTTATGACGAGAAAGCTTGGACTGCGAGCGTTACTGCTCTTGCTCGTGCTCGGCCTGACGGCGAGCGTTCACGCGCAGGTGAGCACATCGGGCAGTATCAGCGGAACAGTGCGTGACCCGCAGGGCAACGCCGTTCCGAAGGCCGAAATCACCATCACCGAGGAGACGACCGGCGTGTCGCGCACCGCGGTCGGCAACGACGACGGCACCTACACGGTGTCGTCGCTGCCCGTGGGCCGCTACACCGTGAGCACGGCACCACAGGGGTTCAAGAAGACGGTCAACAGCGGCGTGCAACTGCACGTCGGCGACAAGATCGTCGTTGACCTCCAACTCGAAGTCGGCAACGTCAGCGAGGTCGTCACGGTGACGAGCGAAGCGCAGCAGGTCGAGACGCGCAGTGCCGACGTGAGCAGCCTTGTCTCATCTACGCAGGTGAGGGAGTTGCCACTCAACGGCCGCAACTATGCGCAGCTTGCGCTGATGGTGCCGGGCGTCTCGCCCGTCACGCAGTCGGGCGCGGGCGGTGCCTTCAAGACGGGTGGCACGGGGCTCGACTCAGGCGTTGACATGTCGGTCAACGGCAACGGCTCGAACCAGAACATGTGGACGGTGGACGGCGTCAACAACATGGACGTTGGCTCGAACCGCACGCTTCTGGTCTTCCCCTCGATAGACTCAATCGCTGAGTTCCGCGTCGAGCGCAACAGCTTCAGCGCCGAGTACGGTCAAGCGCAGGGCGCTGTCATCAACCTCGTCACGAAGGGCGGCGGCAACAGCTTCCACGGTGGACTCTTCGAGTTCTTCCGCAACGACGCGCTCAACTCCAACGACTTCTTTCTCAACCGCGCGGGGCAGAAGAAAGGCCCGCTACGCTACAACAACTACGGTGGCAATCTGAGCGGCCCTATCCAACTCCCGCGCTTCGGCGAGGGCGGCCCCTCGATCTGGAACGGCAAGAACAAGGCTTTCTTCTTCTGGTCTGAGGAGTGGCGACGCGAGCGTCGCGGTCAGGTGCTCACGGGGCGCGTGCCCACCGCAGCCGAGAAGATCGGCGACTTCAGCGGCACGCTGACGGGCCCGCTGCCGCACATTCCGGGCGGCGTGTGCAACCCGCCCACAGTTACCTCGGGCTGCTTCCCCGGCAACCGCATCCCGCAGAGCCAGCTGAGCCCCGCAGGGCTCGCGCTGATGCAACTCTACCCCAACCCGAACACGGCCAACCCAACCGCCGGTCAGAACTGGGCCTCAGCGCCCATGCAGCCGGTGGACACGCGCCAAGACCTCATCCGCGGTGACGTTAACGTCACCGACAAGATGAACGTCATGGTGCGCTACATCAACGAGACTTGGACGCACGGCGTGGCGGCGGGCAACTTCTGGGGCGACTCGCCGTTCCCGACTCTCTCGTCCGACTGGGATCAGCCGAGCCACAGCTTCGCGCTGAAGCTATCGAACACGCTCAGCTCGACCGCGGTCAATGAGTTTCAGTTCTCGCGCGCCGGTAACGACATCTTCGTCAAGACCAGCGCGCAGTCGCAGGCGCTCGCCGATCAGGTTGGCTCGCTCTTCCCGACCGTCTTTCCCGCGAATCACGGCGCTGTCCCGAGTGTCTTCTGGGGCCCGGGCGGGTACGATACTCTCTGGCATCAGGCTCCGTGGCAGAATCACGAAGACCTGCTCATCTGGAAGGACGACTTCTCGAAGGTTCTGGGCTCGCACGACACCAAGTTCGGCGTGCTCGTCAGCCACAACATCAAGAACGAAGAGGGCAACGGTGCCGCAGGCGGCAACCAGCCCGCAGCGATCTCGGGTTGCGGCGTTCACACGGGCAACTGCATCGCCGACTTCCTGCTGCGCGACGCGACGCTCGTCAACTATATGGAGCAGGACGCGCAGCCCGTCGCTAACGGCCGCTGGCGCGACTACGAGTTCTACGGCAACGACACTTGGAAGATGCGTAGCAACATCACGCTCACGCTCGGGATGCGCTACTCGCAATTCCCGCAGGCGTATGAGAACAACAACCGCATCTCGAACTTCATCCCGAGCCTCTACAACGGCACGGACTACCGGACGGGTCTCGTCCTCGCGAGTCAAGCCGCACAGTTCGGCCTGCCCCGCTCGCTCGTCAACACTTACAAGAAGGGCTTCCAGCCCCGCGTCGGCATCGCGTGGGACGTGCATGGCGATGGCAAGATGGCGGTGCGCGCAGGCTTCGGCCGCTACCTGAGCCGCTCGAACGTCATCGAAGACGTTAACCGCATGTCGGCCAACCCGCCCTTTACGACGACCGTTAGTTCACCCGGTTGGCAGGGCGAGACCGACAGGCTGGCCGACTGCCCGACCTGCCGCAGCCTCGACACCATCAACCCGGGCTTGCGCAACTCGGTCGCGGGCGTAGACCCGAACGCGGGCTTCGCCGCCGTAGACCCCAACTTCCGTCCGCCCGACAGCTACCAGTGGAACCTGACGGTCTCGCGCGAGATCATGAAGGACACGGTGCTCGAAGCCTCTTACATCGGTAACGAGGGGCATCACATCTGGCGGCGCAACGTCAACAAGAACGACATCGCGCCGGGCGCAGCGCGGCTCGCCATCGCCAACGCAGTCTTCGCCGGGGTGGACACGACCACGCTCGTCAACAACGCGCGGCCGCTGCGCGGCGTCGGCAACATCACGGTCAGCGAGTCCACTGGCAACTCGAACTACAACGCGCTCCAGCTCTGGCTTAACCGTCGCTTCGCACGCAATCTGGCCTATCAGGCGTCATACACGTGGGGGCACACGCTCTCCGACGTGGCGTTGACGGCGTTCACGAACACGACGAGTGACCCGTACAACTACCATCTCGACTACGGCGATGCCGACCTCGACCGCAGGCACACGTTCGTCAGTAACCTTGTCTACGTGATGCCTTCGTTCAAGCATTGGGGCCCGGTGGCGCGCGGCGTTATTGGTGACTGGCAGGTCAACGGCATCTTCTCCTACTTCGGCACGACGCCGGTTGACATCACCACGGGTGTGAACACCATCGGCACGGCTTCGAGCGTCGGCCAGCGCCCGAACCTCGTGCCCGGCCAGCCCATCTATCTGAACACGGGCGACTCGACGCTTTGGCTCAACCCGAAAGCCTTCGCGCTTCCCGCGCCGGGGCAGATGGGCAACCTGAGCCGGGGCATGGTGCGCGGCAAGCCCATCAACACGCTGGATGCTTCGCTCAATAAGAACTGGGGCCTCAGTGAGCGCACGAGCCTACAGTTCCGCGCGGAGTTCTTCAACCTGCTCAACCACCCGAACTTCGTCGGGTTCAACACGGGCATCAACTTCCAGGGCAACCACACGCAGCCCAACTTCGGGCAGCCGACCAACGGCGCGTTCGGCACGCTCAACGCAACACAGAACCACCGGGAGATTCAGTTCGGGCTCAAGCTCAACTTCTGATATACTCCGGCCAGGCTAAACAGGACGGGGGGCTGAAAGGTAAAACTTCGGCCCTCCGTCCTGCTCTTTTGCCGAGTCCGTCCGGGCAGTCAAGGTGAAGATGTATTTGCGCGCGGCCTTCCTCCCGCTCCTGCTCCTGTTCGTCCCCTTCCAGTCTTCGGGCGATTCGTTCCGGCGGCATTACGAGGCGGCCGAGGCGTACCGGCGCGCCGGTAACACGGCGGCGGCCGAAGCCGAGTTTGGAGTCATCCTCGCCGAAGGCTATCGCGAGTTGGGGCGAGTCTACGCGGCGCAGGCCGACTATAAGGCCGAGGTCGAGGCACGCGAAGCGGCCGCCCGCTACAATCCCGACTCGCCCGAGGCGCTCGTCGCTCTCTCCATCGCCTACTTCCACACGGGGCAGTACAAGAAGTCGCTCGAACCGCTCGGGCGCGTGCTTGAGCGCGACCCGAAGGACGAGGCGGCGCATCACATGCTGGGCAAGAGCCTCTTCATGCTCGGCGAGTTCGAGCGCGCCGTTACGGAACTCGACGCGGCACTCAAGCTCTCGCCGCGCGACTACGACGTGGCCTACACGCTCGGGCTCGCCTACCTCAAGCAGCGGCAGCTTGCTCCGGCGCGCGAGATTTACCAGCAGATGCTCGCGCAACTCGGCGACCGCCCGCAGCTTCACGTGCTTTTGGGGCGCGCCTACCGCGAGACCGGATTCCTGCCCGAGTCAATCGAAGAGTTCAAGCGCGCGCTCGCGCTCGACCCGCACTTCCCACGCGCACACTACTACCTCGGTCTCACCTATCTGCTCAAGGACGGCGCGGCGCGGCTCGACGAAGCAGCCGTCGAGTTCAAGATCGAACTCGACTCGAACCCCGAAGAGTTCTTCGCCAACTACTACCTCGGCGTCGTCTACGTCATTCAGAGGAAGTGGGAACCGGCCGTCGCGCTCTTAGAAAAAGCCGCGCGCGCACAGCCCACCAACCCCGACCCATACTTTCATCTCGGGCAGGCTTATCAATCTCTTGAGCATCACGCGCAGGCCATCGAGGCGCTCAAGAAGACAATCGCTCTCAACCCCTCGCTCGGCCACAACGACTATCAGGTGGCGACCGCGCACTATCGCCTCGGCCAGTCGCTCGTCAAGGTTGGCCGACAGCAGGAGGGCGAGCAGGAGTTGCAGTTGGCCGCCGAGTTGAAGTCGCAATCGCTCACGCGCGACAAGCAGAAGGCCGAGTCTTATCTCGGCACAGCGAGCCTCGACGAGCCGAATGCGAAGCCCCCCGAGATGGCGTCGGCAGAGGGCATCGTCGCCGAGCCCGCGGCTTTAGACGAGCGGTCGAAGAGGGAGTTGGCCGGGAGCGAATCTTATCTCAGGCAGGTGCTCGCCAGCGCGCACAACGACACGGGGCTGCTGCGCGCCGAAGCCGGTGACTTCCACGGCGCGGCCGAGCATTTCCGTCTGGCCGCGAAGTTGAACCCGCGACTCGAAGGCGTTGACTTCAACCTCGGGCTCGCCTCCTACAAGGCCGAAGCTTACGCCGACGCCATCGCGCCGCTTGAGAGCGAGCTGGCCGCGCGCCCGTCGAACTTGAAGGCGCGGCAGCTACTCGGCATGAGCTACTTCGCCACGGGCGACTACGCGCGCGCCTCCGCGCTCCTCAAGGATGTTGTCGCCGCGAGTCCCGATAACGTCGGTCTCAACTACACGCTCGCGCTCGCTCTTATCAAGCAGGGCAAGACCGACGAGGCGAACGAACGCATCCGGCAGATGGTCTCGGCGGGCGGCAACAGCCCGCAACTTCACATCGTTCTCGGTCAGGCTTACTACGAGCAGGGCGACACGGTGAAGTCGCTCGCAGAGTTGAAGACGGCGCTTGCTCTCGACGCGCGCACGCCGCTCGCGCACTACTACACGGGGCTCGTCCAACTCAAGGCGGGCGCTTTCGACGAGGCCGCGCGCGAGTTCGAAGCTGAACTTCAACTCAATCCCGCAGACCTACAGGCGCGTTACCACCTCGGCTTTGTTCTGCTCGCACAACAGGATTCCGAGCGCGGTATCAAGCTCATGCGTGAGGTCGTCGGGCTCAAGCCTGACTTCGCTGATGCGCGCTACGAGTTGGGCAAGGCGCTGCTCCAGCGCGGCGAAGTGAAGGACGCGCTTGAGAACCTACAGGCGGCGGCACGCCTCGCGCCCGACAAGTCGCACATACATTATCAACTCGGCCGCGCCTACCTCGCCGCCGGGCGCAAGGCCGAGGGCGAGGGCGAGCTTGAAGTCTACAGGCAACTGAAAGAGAAGGAGCGGAGCCAGACGACTCCCTGAATCTGTTAAGTCTCCGCGCCGCGCGGCGCGAAGGCTCGGACATCGCTTCCGAGCATTCAAGAGGTGTACTGCTTGCCCTTTAAGAAAATCCTGTGCGCGTCACTGCTCATCGCACAGCTTCTCAACGTCGGCGCTGCCGCGCAGCAGGTGCGATTCACCGACATCACGGAAGCGGCCGGGATCACGTTCCGCCACGTCGCATCACCAGATAAGAAATACATCGTCGAGTCAATGAGCGGCGGCGTCGCGCTCATTGACTATGACAACGACGGCCGCCTCGACATCTACTTCGTCAACTCCATCACGGTTGACATGGTGAAGTCAGGCGGCAAGACACGCAGCGCGCTCTATCACAACGAAGGCGACGGCACATTCACCGACGTAACGGACAAGGCGGGCGTCGGAGACATCGGTTGGGGCATGGGCGCGGTCGTCGGCGACTACGACAACGACGGCTTCGACGACCTCTACGTCACTTGTCTCGGCGCGAACCATCTGCTCCGCAACAACGGCGACGGAACTTTCAAAGACGTGACCGACAAGGCGGGCGTCGGCGACCCGCGCTGGTCTACGGGCGCGGCCTTCTTCGACTACGACAACGACGGCCGCCTCGACCTCTTCGTCACCAACTACGTTGACTTCGACGTGAACCACCTGCCCGAGTTCGGCAAAGGCAGAACGTGCCAGTACAAGGGCGTCCCCGTGCAGTGCGGCCCGCGCGGTCTTCCCGGCGCGGGCGACTCGCTCTATCACAACAACGGCGACGGAACCTTCTCGGACGTGTCGAAGAAAGCGGGCGTCTCCGACCCGCAAGGCTTCTACGGTCTCGGCGTGCTCTGCGCCGACTTCGACGAGGACGGCTTTACGGACGTGTACGTCGCCAACGACTCGACACCGAACTTTCTCTATCACAACAACGGCGATGGCACGTTCAAGGACATAGGGTTCATCTCGGGCACGGCCGTCAACGAGAACGGGAGCGAGCAGGGCAGCATGGGCGCGACCGCCGGAGACTACGACCACGACGGCCGACTCGACATCTTCATCACCAACTTCGCCGACGAGTACAACACGCTCTATCGAGGGGGCGCGCGCCTCTCCTTCACCGATGTCTCCTACGCGGCGAAGGTCGCGGAGGTCGCGCTTCCCCTCGTCGGCTGGGGGACAAAGTTCTTCGACTACGACAACGACGGATGGGTTGACCTCTTCGTCGCCAACGGCCACGTCTACCCGCAGCTTGAGAACTACCGGCAGCGCAAGCTTCTGCATCACAACAACCGCGACGGCACTTTCACCGAGGTCGGTTTACAGTCGGGCGCGCCGCTCGCCGAGAAGCGCGTGGGACGCGGCGTCGCCGTCGGAGACCTTGATAACGACGGCGACGTGGACTTGGTCGTCGGCGACCTCGACGGCCCGCCGCAGGTTCTTCGTAACGACGGCGGCAACTCGAACAACTCCATCATCGTCAAGACCGTTGGCACTAAGAGTAACCGTGACGGCATCGGCGCGCGCGTGCGTGTCGTCTCGGGCGACCTCGCGCAGGTGGACGAGGTGCGCAGCGGCGGCAGCTACGTCTCGCAGAACGACCTGCGCCTGCACTTCGGACTTGAGAAGCGCACGAAGATTGACCTGATAGAAGTCCGCTGGCCGAGCGGCGTAATCGATAAAGTCACAAGCGCGCTCGCGAACAAGATTCTGATTATTAAAGAGGGGCAGGGGCTCGTCGAGCAGAAGGACTTCAAGACGGTGGCGCGTCGCTGAAGGGCGCGGGTTAGATTAAGCCGCCGGGATTCGTCCATACATGCAACCGAAGCCCATCTTAAGCTTTATCATCGTGCTCTTCGTCGCGCTCTCCGGCGCGATGCATGCGCGTGCGCAGGCTACTGTCGGCGCGGACGCGGCGGGGCTTGAGCGCGCGGCGGCGCTCATCAGCGGTGACCGGCTGGCCGAGGCCGAGCGGCAGTTGAACTCTATCCTGAAGACGAAGCCGGACGACGCGCTCGCGCTCAACCTTCTCGGCACCGTGCGCGCGAAGCAGGGCAGGCTCGACGAGGCAGAGGCTTTGTTCACGCGCGCCGTGCGTGTGGATGCAAGCTTCGTCGGCGCGCACATGAACCTTGCATACCTCTACACGCTCAAGGGCTCGCCCGAAAAGACGGCCGCCGAGTTAAGCGAGGTGCTGCGACTCGACCCGCGCAACGCCGACGCCGCCTACAAGCTCGCGCGCATGCTCTGCTCGGTGGGCCGCGTTGAAGAGTGCGCGTCGGTCGTCGAGGGCGCGCGCCGTTCGGGTGCGCTCACTGCGCCGCTTGCGCTACTGCTCGGCGACGCATACGTGACGAAGGGCGACGCGTCGAAGGCTGAAGAGAGCTACCTGCTCGCGCTCGGCTCGCGCGCCGACGACGCGGAAGCTCTCGTCAGCGCCGCGTCCGCCTCGCTGTCGGTGGGTAACGCGCGTGCTGCTTCGGTCTATCTCAGGCGCGCGCGCGGTCGCGTCGGCGATGTGCCCGAGCGACTCTATCGCTTCGCCGTCGTCGCGTTGAAGGTAGGACTTTACGACGACGCGAAGAGTGCGCTCGAACGTGCCGTGCAACTGAAGCCGGACGAGCCCGCATACCTCGTCGCGCTCGGCGCGGTCTGGTTCAAGAAGCCGGACTTGTTCGAGGCCGAGCGTGTCTTCCGACGCGCGCTTGAGCTTCGGCCCGACGACCCGCAGGCGCAGATGTATCTGGGCTACACGCTCCTCAAACAGAAGAAGTACCCGGAGGCGCGCGAGTGGTTGGAGAAGAGCGTCGAGCGTGATGCATCCACGCCGGAGACCTTCTACTATCTGGGCCTCGTCGCGCAGGAACAGAACGAAGACGCGCGCGCCGTCAAGTTCTTCGAGTCGGCGGTGAAGCTCCTGCCCTCGTTCGCCAACGCGCACGTCGCGCTCGGCTCGGCCTATCTGAAGCAGAAGGACTACGCGCATGCGCGTGCGTCGCTCGAAGAGGGCGTCAGGCTCAACCCCGACGACTCGAAGGCGCACTACAACCTCGCGCGGCTCTACGCGCAACTCAAAGACCCGCAGCGTGCGCAGGCCGAGATGGCAATCGTCGAGCGTCTCAAGAGCGCGGGCACAAGTCAGCCGCAAGGCGAAGACACACCACCACCTTCGAGCCCGCGTTGAGCCGTCGGACTTAAACATCTTGAAAGCAAAGCTCGTCATCATCTCGCTGGCCTTCGTCCTGACCCTCGCGCATGGGGCGGGCGCGCGCCAGTTACCGGCGGCGGCAAAGAAGAGTCCCGTCACCTTCATCGAAGTGCCCGCGAAGTCGAGCGGCATCACGTGGGTTCACAACAACGCGCACTCGCCCGAGCGACAGTTGCCCGAGACCGTTGGCGCGGGCTGCGCCTTCTTTGACTACGACAACGACGGCTGGATGGACATCTATCTCGTCAACAGCGGCGCATCCGACTTCTTCACGCCTGCCTCCCCGCTCAAAAACGCGCTCTATCACAACAACCATGACGGCACCTTTACCGACGTGACCGACAAAGCGGGCGTGGCGGGCGGCACCTTCGGCATGGGCGTGGCCGCGGGCGACTACGACGGCGACGGCTTCATGGACATCTACGTCACCGCCTACGGCCGCAACACGCTCTATCGCAATCAGGGCAACGGCACGTTCGCGGACGTGACGATGAAAGCAGGCGTGGCCGCGCCGGGCTGGTCTACGTGCGCCGTCTGGTTCGACTATGACGGCGACGGCCGACTCGACCTCTTCGTCTCAAGCTTCGTCTTCTACGACAAGACGCAGAACCCGCTCTGCGTTGACGAGGCGAAGCGGCGCTACTACTGCGTCCCGCGCCTCTTCAAGCCGCAGCCCTCGCGCCTCTATCACAACAACGGCGACGGCACGTTCCGCGACGTGAGCAAGGAGTCCGGCATCGCCGACTCGCCGGGCAAGTCGTTCGGCGCGGTTGCAACCGACGTGAACAACGACGGACTCATCGACCTCTTCGTCGCCAACGACACGATGCCCAACTTTCTCTTCGTCAATCGCGGCGCGGGGAAGTTCGAGGAAGTGGGGCTCGCGGCCGGAGTGGCTTACAGCGAGGCGGGCAAGCCGCGTTCGGGGATGGGCGTGGACGCGGGCGATTACGACGGCGACGGATGGCAAGACCTCTTCGTCGCCAACATCGATCAGGAGTTCTTCAGCCTCTACCACAACCAGAAGGACTTGAGCTTCACGGACGAGCCCGGCGAGATCGGCCCGGCGACGCAGCTCTTGAGCGGATGGGGTCTGAAGTTCTTCGACGACGACGACGACGGCGACCCGGACTTGCTGCTGGTGAACGGCCACCCGGACGACCTCATCGAGATGCGGCTGGCGCGCGTGAAGTACCGCGAGCCGATGCTGCTGTTCGAGAACACGGGGCGCGGGTTCCGAAACGTATCGGCGCAGTCGGGTGCGGTCTTCGCGCGCGACTTCTCGGGGCGCGGGATGGCCGTCGGCGACTATGACAACGACGGCGATCTGGACGTGCTCGTCTCGAACAACGGCGAGCCGCCCTTGCTGCTCAGGAACGAGGGCGGGAACCGCAACAACTGGTTGGGACTGCAACTCGTCGCCACGAAGAGCAACCCGGCAAGCGTGGGCGCGAGTATCACGTGGCAGGCGAATGGGGTGAAGCGGAGTCGCTTGAAGACAGGGGGCGGCAGTTACCTTGCTTCGCACGATCCGCGCGAGCTATTGGGATTGGGCGACGCGTCGAAGGTGGATTGGGTCGAGATACGCTGGCCGAGCGGCAAGGTAGACCGCCTCTCGAACATTCCCGCAGGTGCTTACGTCAAGGTCGTCGAAGGCGAGGGCCGAAAGTGAAGTGCGCAAAAGCCGGGAGCGCGGGCATCCCTGCCCGCCAAAGCGTGCGCGAAGCACGCGTCTATAGTTTCGCTTTATCTCAAGCTTGAGCTTGAGCGACTCTCAGTCTTCGCGCTCACGCGTTCAAGGCGGGCAAGGATGCCCGCGCTCCCGGCTGAAGGGTAGTTACTTCGACGTTTTGGCGAGTCGCTCCGCGTTCCTCTTGATGTTCTCGCTCAACTCGATGATGGTGACGAGTTCGCCGCCCGCCTTGGCCGGTTCGTCAGCGCCGACGACGGCGAGGTTCGTGAACATCGGGTTGCCGGTAAAGCTATAGATAGTGTTGCAGAGTTTGACAAGCGCGGACTTCATCCCCGCCTCGTCGTATTCCACGGGGGACTTCTCAGACTTCTTCGCCTCGCCCTTCTGCGCGTCTTCGGAGGCGGGCTTCATCAGGAAAGACTTCAAGCGGTTGGCGCGTTTGTTAATCTCCTCGGACTGCGTGGTGAGCTGCCTGTAGTCGAGCGGTTGCTTGGCGACGAGGCGTTCGACCATTTCATTGCGCAGCAGTTGTATGCGCTTGAAGTCGTTCTTCGTCTGGCCGATGGCAGCGGCGAGTTGTTGCGGGTTCAACTGCACGGCTGGAGGTCTCATCCCCGCGCCGCGCAGCGCCGCCTCGCGTCTCATCTGCGCGTCCGCCGCGGCCTTCGGATTGGTGACACCGGGCGCGCCCATACCCGGCGGCGGCCCGACCTGTGCCTGCGCGGCGCTCGCGGCGGCGAGCAGCAGCATGACGACCGCGATCACGGCGCGGCATGCGTCTTTAACGTTCTGTGTGCGAAGTCTCTTCACGGCTCAACTCCTTAACAGCTTCTTCTCCGGGCGTGACATTACACCCGCGCGAGTTTCGGCGCAAAGGGTAGAAGTAGATGGATAAGGACGGAAGGAAGCGTAGTCTTCACTTCCGTCCTTATCCTTACGCAGTTACCTGCGCGCGGGTCTTTGCGTGCGACCGCGCGCGGGCGATGGCGAGCCGGGCTGTAGCGTGAAGGTATCCTTGAGGTCGCCGACCATCACATCAAAGTCGCCGGGCTCGACCGTGGAGCGATTGTCGGCACCGATGAATGAGAGGTCTTCGGGGCGGAGCGTGAAGCTGAGCGTGCGGCTCTGTCCCGGCTCAAGGTAGACCTTTGCGAAGCGGCGGACGCGCTTGCCCGGAGGCGCGAGCGATGCCACCACATCGCGCACGTAAAGAATCACCGTCTCCTTGCCCGCGCGCACGCCCGTGTTCCTCACCGTCACGCTGACGTTGACGGTGCCGCCCGACGGCACGGCCTTGCGGTCGAGGCGCAGGTCTGAATAAGCGTAGGTCGTGTAGCTCAGGCCGTGGCCGAACTCGAACTGCGGGTTGAAGGCCATGTTGCCATAGCTGGTCGCCTCGGTCTCGAAAAGCTTGTGGTCATAGGTGACGAGCCCGTTGACCGTGCGCGGGTATGTGAAGGGGAGACGCCCCGACGGGTTGTAGTCTCCGAAGAGAACGTCCGCGACGGCGATGCCGCCTTCGTTGCCGGGGTTGAGCGCGAGCAGTATGGCCTGCGACTTCTCCGCGATGCGGTTGATGATGCGCGGACGCCCTTCGACGAGGACGAGGACGACGGGTTTGCCCGTCGCCTGTATCGCTTCGGCGAGTTTCAACTGCACGTCGCTCAGGTTGAGGTCTGTGATGTTGCCCGGCGTCTCGGTGTACGAGCCTTCGCCGAGACAGAGCACGACCACGTCCGCATCGCGCGCCGCGCGCACGGCCGCCGCGATGTCCACCTCTTCGTCAACATCGGTCGGCGTGCTGTTCGCGGGCGAGCCGGGAGGTCTGACGAGACGCGTGCCCGGCTCGTAAGAGAGATTCTTGCCGAGCTTTGCTTCGAGCGCCTGCAAGATGGTCGGCCGGTCTTTCGGGTAGAGCGATTCCTCCGAGCCCTGCCACACGTAAGTCCATCCGTTGTTGAGCGGGACGAGAGAGTTCGCGGTCGGCCCCGTGACGAGCACCTTGCGGTTACGCGCGAGCGGGAGCAGGTTCGCTTCGTTCTTCAGTAACGTCAGCGACTCGCGCGCCGCCTGAATCGCTACGTCACGCGAAGAGTTCTGCCCCACGTTCGACTTCAAAGACGAATCGGGCATCGCGTTGTCGAAGAGACCAAGCTCAAACTTGACGCGCAGGATTCTGCGCACGGCCTCGTCTATACGCGACATGGGCACGCCGCCCTCTTTGACGAGCGTGATGAGGATGTCGGCGAAGCTGTAGTCGCTTGGTACCATGCTCATGTCGATACCGGCCATGACCGACATGCGTGTCGCCTCTTTCTCATCGGCGGCGACCCTCCACTGCGTCACAAGCTTCTTGATGTCCTCCCAATCTGAGACGACGAAGCCCTTGAAGCCAAGCTCGCCGCGCAGGATGTCGGTCAGGATGTGCCGGTTGACGTGGCCGGGCACGCCGTTGATCTCGGCGGAGTTGACCATGACGGTGTGCGCGCCCGCGCGGACGGCCGCCGCGAATGTGGGGAGGAAGTATTCGCGCAGGTAGTTCTCGGGAATCCACGCGGGCGTGCGGTCGCGACCGTTCAGAGGGAAGCTGTAGCCCATGTAGTGCTTGAGGCTCGCGGCGACGTGGTTGTTTGACGAAACGTCATCGCCTTCGAGTCCACGAATGAAGGCCACGCCCATGACCGAAGCGAGGTAAGGGTCTTCGCCGAACGTCTCGTAGAAGCGAGGCCAGAGCGGCTGGCGGCCGATGTCGAGCACGGGTGAGAAAGACCACGGGATTCCGGCGGCGCGTGTCTCTGTGGCGGCGAGTTCTTCGGCGCGCTGCATGAGCGCAGGGTTCCACGTCGCGGCCATGCCGATCTCCTGCGGGAAGAGCGTCGAGCCCTGCACGTAGTTTGCGCCGTGGATCGAGTCAATGCCGTAGATGACCGGAATCTTCAGACGCGTGCGCCCGGCTGCCTCCTGTATCTGCCGGATGATGTCGTGCCATGCGTCAACGGAGAGAGCCTGATCCTTGACGTTGAGTATCGAGCCGACGCCGTACTTGCCGATTGCCTTCTCAAGCTTCGCGGGGTCAATGCGGATTGACTGGTTGGAGCCGGTTGTGACCATGCCGATCTCCAACTGCGTCATCTGCCCGACCTTCTCTTCGAGCGTCATGCGCGCAACGAGCGCATCAATGCGGCGCGTGTAATCGCGCGCGGGTCGCTGTCGCACTGCCTGTTGGAAGAAAGCGTCGCTGTCGGCCACGTCCGTACTGACGACGCCCCTCTCATCAGGCGGCGGTGTGGCCGCGCGGGTTTGTTGCAAATGTAGGCAAAAGGTCTGGAAACACAGCGTAGTCGCCAGCGCGATAGCAATCGTTTTCATGGCCGCTCAGCTTGTCCTTAAGGAAGAGTTTTCGCAGGAACTTGTGCGGCACATTCTCTTTTATCCGGCGCTTTTCTTCAAGCATTTTTTTACGGCTTGAGAGGCCGAAAAATCGTGCGCGGGCAAAGACGACACGGCTGCTTGACAAGGCGGCTTCGCGCTCTATAGTCAAGACGAGTCTCCCGGCTCTCAACTCGGCAACACATTTTGAAGAAGCGAACCGCCCTCGGCTCGCGCTCATGGCATGAAGAGCTTCAGACACTTTCTAGTCCTGCTGGTCGTCTCGGCCTGTGTGTCGGCGGCGGCGACGCTTCACGCAACGCAGAGGCGACCCGCGCGCTCACGGCAAAAGTCTCAGACCCCGGCCAACGCCTCCACACGCGAGGCGGCGTATCGCGCCAACAACGTCGGCGTCGCTCTGCTTGAGCAGTTCAAGTACAGGGAAGGCGCGGAGGCTTTCGAGCGCGCACTGCGCATCGAGCCGCATCTCGCGCTTGCGCGCATCAACCTCGCCATCGCGCTCTTCAACGTGCCCGACCCCGAAGGCGCGCGGCGCGAGGCCGAAGCAGCCGCGGCCGACGCTCCCGACACCGCGCAGCCGCACTACATCCTCGGCCTGCTTGCCAAGTCGCAGAACCGGCCCGAAGATGCCATCGCTTCCTTTCGCCGCGTGCTTGCGCTCGACCCCGAAGACGTAGGCGCTAACGTCAGCCTCGGGCAGGTCTACGCGCAACAGCGCAAGTACGCCGAGGCCATTGCCCTCTTCCGCAACGCGCTCGCCTCGGAGCCCTACAACGGGACGGCGCTCTACAATCTAGGCACGGCTCTGCTGCGCACGGGCCAGCGCGAAGAGGGACAACGCTTTATCGCGCGGTTTCAGGAATTCAGACAGCGCGGCTCGGGGACGACCATCGGGCAGAACTACATGGAGCAGGGGCGCTACGCCGAGGCCGTCGCCTCTACGGGCGCTGAAACAGACCTTGTTGACAAGCGCACGCCCGATGTCGTTTTTGCCAACGCGACGGCGGGAGTCATACCGGCGAACGAGTTTGGAGCGACCGCCGGGGGACTGAAAACTGTCGGCCGGAATGGCTCGGGGAAGATGGATGAGAAGATGAACGGGTGCGGGGCGCAGTACCTCGGCAGCGTCCTTCTGCTCTTCGACTTCGACGGCGACGGCGACTTAGATTTGTTGGTAGGCACATCGCCGTGCGTGAAGCTCTACCGCAACGACGGCGGCAAGTTCACGGACGTGACGGCGCGCTCCGGTCTTCCGAGCGGCAGCGTTAAGGGCGTCGCGATGGGCGCGTTGGCGGGCGACTACGATAACGACGGAAGACCCGACCTTTTAATCGTTGGCTCGGACGCGCTCGCCCTCTATCACAACGAGGGCGGCGGTCGTTTTCGTGACGTGAACTCGGCCGCGCACATCCCCTCTTATCCTTATAGCTCACGCGCGGCCGCGTTCGTTGATGCCGACCACGACGGCGACCTCGACATCTTCGTCGCGGGGGGCGCGGATATATCAAAGGCCGTATCGAAGGCCGCGTCGCGGCGAGTCGCGGATGTCTCACCACGCGAGACGACAGAGTACCCGCCCGCGCCGAACCTATTCCTGCGCAACAACGGCGACGGCACTTTCACCGACGCGACTGCGGCAGCGAAGCTCGACTCGCCCGCGGGGCACGCGGTCGCGGTCGTCGCAACCGACTTCGACAATCGGCGCGACGTTGACCTGCTCGTCGTCCGCTCTGATGCGCCGCCCGTGCTCTGGAAGAACATGCGCGACGGCACGTTCCGCGACGTGGCGGTGGAGACCGGGCTCGACCTCAAGGGAAGTGGGTTCAGCGCGGTCGCTGCGGGCGATGTGAACAAGGACGGCTTCACTGATTTCTACTTCGGCCACGAAGACGGCCCCGGCGAGTTCGCCATGAGCGACGGAAGGGGCCGTTTCAAAGTCGTCCCCGCACCCGCCACAACAAACACGCAGGCTCAGCCGTGGGACACTTCGGCAGCGCAGTTCCTCGACTACGATAACGACGGGCTGTTAGACCTCTTGACGGTCTACGGGCGGAAGGGGAGCGGCCGCGTGCTGCGCGTGCTGCGCAACACAGGCGACGGCTGGGAGGACGTGAGCGACACGGCCGCGCGCAACCTGTTCGTTGACACGCGCGACTTCAAGCCGCAGCCGACCTTTCTTGCATCGGGCGATGTGGACGGCGACGGCGACGTTGACCTCATCATCGCCTCTATACTTCCAGGCGACGCAGGCAGGCATCTCGTCTTCGCGCGCAACGACGGCGGCAATCACAACCGCTCGCTGCGCGTCTCGCTCGCGGGCAAGGTGAGCAACCGCGGCGGCGTCGGCTGTAAGGTCGAGTTGCGCGCGGGCAGCCTCCGGCAGAAGCTTGAGACATACTCCTCGACACCCGCACCCGCGCCCGCCGACGTACTCTTCGGACTTGGGACACACGAATCGGCCGACGCCGTGCGCGTCCTCTGGCCCTCGGGCGTCATGCAGGCCGAGATAGAAGCAACGGGGTCGCCGCAGGTCGTTGCTCACGGCAATCATGGTCGAAGCCGCGCGCAGTCCGCAGGCGCTACTCTTCCCATCAACGAGCTTGACCGCAAGCCCTCCTCTTGCCCTTACCTGTACGCGTGGAACGGCAAGCGTTTCGAGTTCATCACGGACTTCATGGGCGGGGGCGAGATGGGCTATCTGGAGGAGCCGGGGCGCTACAACAAGCCCGACCCCGTCGAGTACGTGCGCATACGCGGCGACCAGTTGCGAGAGCGCGGCGGCCGCTACGAGCTGCGCGTGACGAACGAATTGGAAGAGGCTCTCTTCGCAGACCGCTTTCAACTCATCGCCGTCGCGCACCCGCGCGGCACGGAGGTCTATCCGAACGAAGGCATGACCGACCCACCGCGCCCCTTCGTGCTCTACAAGACGCGTGGCGCGCGCCCGCCTCTCTCGGCGTCGGACGAGCACGGGCACGACGTACTTGCGCGCGTCGCGCGGATGGATAGACAGTACCCGGACGACTTTCGCCGCGACCCCCTGCTGCGCGGCTACGCCGAAGAGCACACGCTCACGTTGAAGCTCGCCGAAGATGGCGCGCCGTCGAACGGGCGCGTGCTTCTGCTCCTGACCGGCTGGACGGACTACTCATGGTCGAGCGACAACGTTGCCGCGTCGCAGGCGCGGAAGGAGATGAAGCTTCCCGCGCTGCAAGTCAAAGATAAAAGCGGCGAGTGGAAGACCGTCATCGAAGACATCGGCATCCCCGTCGGTCGGCCGCAGACGGTGACGGTTGACCTCGCGGATAAGTTCCTCTCGGCTAATCGCGAAGTGCGCATCGTCACCAACATGCGCATACTCTGGGATCAGATTCTCGTTGACACTTCAAGCGGCGACTCGCCCGCGCAACTGACGATGCTCGACCCCGTGAATGCTGCTTTGCGCTGGCGCGGCTTCTCGCGCGAGACGACGCCGGACGGGCGCGAGCCCTTCGGGTACGACTACGGGCGCATCTCTTACGTCTCGCCTTGGAAGGTGATACCCGGCCGCTACACGCGCGAAGGCGACGTGCGCGAGCTGCTCATCTCCTCAGACGACATGTTCGTCGTCTCGCGCCCCGGCGACGAGATCAGCCTCTCGTTCGACGCCGCGCAACTTCCCCCGCTCGCGGCGGGCTGGACGCGCACCTTCCTGCTCTACGCCGACGGCTTCAGTAAGGAGATGGACATCAACTCCGCCAGCCCCGACCAACTCTCCCCGCTTCCTTTCCACGGCATGAGCGGCTACCCCTATGTCGCGCCCGAAGCCTACCCGTTCACGGACGAACACCGCGCCTACCTCGAACGCTACAACACGCGCCTCGTCGGCAGGGAAGTCCCTTCGATAGACTCGCTTCTCTTAACTTCAACGGACACGGCCGCGCCCTCGCACGTCAACCGACGTTAATGGGGATTTCTCAAGTGACCGATGAGAACAACAAAGTAACCCGGCGGCAGACAGTACCCGAGGACTTACGGGCTTCCGAACTCCACTACCGGCGGCTCTTTGAATCCGCGCGAGACGGCATCCTGATGCTTGATGCCGCCAGCCGCAAGATTACCGACGTGAACCCCTTTATGGTGGAGTTTTTGGGCTACTCGCAGGATGAATTCTTAGGTAAGGAACTGTGGGAGATTGGTCTGTTCAAGGATAAGGATGAAAGCCAGACTGCGTTTCGTGAGTTACTGGCGACAGGCTATATCCGTTACGAGGATGTGCCGCTTCAGACCAAAGCGGGAAAGCAATGGAATGTGGAGTTCATCAGTAACGTCTATCGGGAAGACGGGCATCACGTCATTCAATGCCACATTCGCAACATTACCGAGCGCAAGAGAATTGAAGAGAGACTCAAACAGGGCGAGCAGTGGCTGCGGACAATCTTCGAGGCATCGCACGAAGGAATTCTCGTTGAGAATAACGAAAGAATCCACTACGTTAATAAATCCTATTTGCGTCTGTTCGGCTACGACGACCCTGAAGAGTTAATCGGTCATCACGTCTCGATTGTCGTCTCACCCGAAGACAAGGAGCGCTTACTGGAACTCGGCAGGAATCGCTTGCGCGGTGAACAATCGCCCTCGGAATACGAGTTCAAAGGCAAGCGAAAGGATGGGACGTGGATTGATGTCGAAGCATCCGTCTCGGCCTCAAACGTCGCGGATAGTAATTACATTACAACCATGATTCGCGACATCACCGAGCGCAAGCGGCAGGAAGACTCACTCGTAGAACTCACCCGCCAATTAGAGCGGCAGTCCAACGTCTTTAACACCACGCTTTCATCTATCACCGACTTCGCCTACATCTTCGACCGCGACGGGCGCTTCATCTACGCGAATCAACCGCTGCTCGACCTGTGGGGACTCAAACTCGACGAAGCGGTGGGCAAGAATTTCTTCGACCTTCAATACACGGATGAACTGGCGTTGCGGCTTCAGCAACAAATTCAGCAGGTCTTTGACACCGGGCAGGCGCTCAGGGACGAGACACCCTATACCAGCCCGACCGGCGCGGAAGGGTTTTATGAATATATCTTCACTCCGGTCAAAGCCGCGGACGGGACAGTGGAGGAGGTCGCCGGTTCTACGCGTGACTACACCGAGCGCAAGCGGGCGGAAGAGGAGTTGGTGAAGTTGAACGAGCAGCTCGAACAGCGAGTCGTCGAGCGCACCGTCGAATTGCTGGAGATGAACGCCAGCCTGCAAGCGGAAATCGTCGAACGACGTAGGGCGGAGAGTGAGCGCGCTTCGATCTTGCGCCGCCTCGTCATGGCGCAAGAGGAGGAGCGTCGCCGGATAGCACGTGACCTGCACGACCAGTTCGGGCAGCAGTTGACCGTGCTACTTCTGAAGCTGGGAATGCTCAAAGAAGATTGCGGCGAGCAGAAAGGATTGCGCGAGCAGGTCGAAACTTTGGAAGAGGTTGCCAGACAACTCGACGAGGACGTTGATTTCCTCGTCTGGGAACTCCGCCCCACCGCCCTCGACGATCTCGGCTTGCAAGTCGCGCTCACCAACTTCGCTCAGAATTGGTCGAAGCACTTCGGCATCCCCGTCGATGTGCTGACGCACGGCGTGGAAAAGGAGTTTTCAACGTCGGAGATTGACACCGTGCTCTACCGCATCGCGCAGGAAGCCTTGAACAATGTCTCCAAGCACGCCCGTGCCGCGAGCGTCAGCGTCATCCTCGAAGGCCGCGTGGACGCCGTCTCACTCATCATCGAAGACGATGGCGTCGGCTTTGACGCCGAGAATACGTCCGGCGCGAACAACAAAGGTTTAGGACTGGTCGGGATGCGTGAGCGTGCTGCTCTCGTGGGCGGCACGGCCGAGGTCGAATCTCACCCGGAGGAAGGCACGAGGGTCATTGTCCGTATCCCCCATGCCGTCCGGGGCACAGAAGGGAGAGGCGCATGAGTAAGCTGCGCGTCCTCCTCGCCGAGGATCACGAGATGATGCGCGAGGGCTTAAAGCTGCTCGTCAACCGTCAGACCGACATGGAAATAATCGGCGAACCGTGAGCGGCAACGTGACGGTCATGCATGTCTGCACGGACTATCAATTCGCGGCGACTGATTGGGCGGAGGTCTATGTGATACAGGACTCAGGGGGAGCCTTGAACGTCAACCACACGGGGAGCTATTCGCCGGTGTTTTCGTTGATGCCGTGGCGGCCGTGAAGAGGTAAGAGGGATAAGGGAGTGATTATTGAAGAAGCTTCAGCGCGGCAACCATGTGTTTCGCGGCGGACTCCCAAATAATCTGTAAGACAACGTCCTGCTTGAGCGTCTGCCCCATCTTCGGCTTGAGGCCGATGTTATAGCGGGCGTTGAACTGGCGGGCGATGTCCGATTTTGTCGGGACTGCGCCTTCGGGGTAATTAACGGAAGCCTGCCAAAAGTTTCGGGCAAAGACGTAGTCGTCCATCGCGGCCGCCAGTTCATCATGGAGATCGCCGTCGGGGATGGCCGTGAGGTCGAGGCTGACTGCCTCGTACACCTCCACGACCATCTGGTTATACTGGAGAAGGCTGAGCCCGACTTGAGTTCCGCTGGTGAGTCGCCGAAGCGCCTGCGCGGCATCGGCCGCGGCAAGTTGATAACGTTCTACGGTTGGCTGCGCGGGTGGCGCTGCGTGGTTTGGCGAGCTTTCAAATTCTATCTTCTGCACATCGTCAAGCTTGATGGTCTTATACGCATCTCCGGTATCCACCTGCACCTCTTCCGCGCTGATCTGTGCCAGTGAGCCGCTGACGGATTGACCGTTGGACAGAAGCACGGTGACGGGACGCTTGGCGCGCGTCGTGGCCGTTTGAGTGCCGGCGGCGGCGGCAATCACAAGGAGGAGAGGCATGAGAAGTGAGCGCTGTAAGATCATAGACAGTCCTTTGGTTGGTGCATCCGGTGGGCTGAAAAGGGGGCTGAATTCCTTGCGGGCGTTTGTAGTGAACGCCCGCAAGTTGTTAACAGGATTGATGCACCCGGCACGACTCGAACGTGCGACCTTCTGATTCGTAGTCGAAAAATAGTCAATTCTCTCGTTACCGCTCGTTATCTTTCCCCGTCTTCCGTTACAGCTAAACCGTGGATAGATAAAGACTTTGAGCATCTAAGATAATAAGAGGAGATGCCCGAAGGCCCACGCCGTTTAGAGCAATAACGGGAATCATAATGGGAAACGGGAAAGACACAGGAGCAATGTCGAGAACGAATCAAGGAGTAGTCAAGCAAGGTAAGGACGGTCTGTTTTATGGTCGTGTGAGGTGGATGGATGAGGATACAGGAAAACCACGCGAGAAGAAGTTTCCGGGTCAGGAGACAGATTCAGCCGCATGGAAACTCGTCCACCGATACAAGGACGAACTTGCGGCAGGAGGCTCGAAAGCTGTAAGCAACGAGAACCGCACGTTTGAGCAGCTGGCAGTCGAGTATGAGACAAGCTACCTGATAGATGCTGTCTATGTTGATGGCGTTAAGGTCAGTGGTCTGCGCTCGCTCGCCTCGCCTAAAGGTCAACTCAAAATCCTACGCGAGTTTTTCAAGCGCAAGAAACTCCGCGACATCACATATACAGACCTTCGCGGCTTCCGCGAGATGAGAATAAAAACGCCTACGCGCCACAAAGTGGATGAGGAAGATAATGCAGCGGGGCAGCGTGCTGTCGCTTCAGTCAACAGAGAACTTGCCTTGCTGAAACGCATGCTCAATGTCGCATGTTCCGAGTTGCGATGGATTCAACGTAATCCATTCGGAGACGGCAAGCCGCTTATCAGCAACGCTGCGGAGCGGAAACGCGAGCGCATTCTGTCCCGCGAGGAGGAGCAAAAATTACTTGCCCAGTGCACTGGCAGGCGGAAGCATCTGCGGGCCTTCATTATCTGCGCGATTGATACAGGTTGCCGTAAAGGTGAACTGCTCAAGATGAGCTGGGATGACATAGACTGGGAGGCGCGGGAACTGTCTATCCCCATGATGAACACTAAGACTGCTAGGGCGAGAACGGTTCCTGTTAGTAATCGGATGCTGGTCGAACTTGAACTCCTGTGGAATGAGTCAGACCAGAATCCTGACGCTTTGGTGTTCGGCATCAAGGATGTAAAACGGTCTTTCGACGGTGCGAGGAGGGATGCAGGAGTGCCAGATGTGCGAGTCCACGATTTAAGGCATAGCTACGCATCACGGTTAGCCAAGAATCACATGCCCGTGGCTGAAATCGCACGTACACTCGGGCATGCGACTTTGGAGATGTCCTATAGGTACATCAACTCTGACAAAGACACGCTGGAGCGAGCTAGGAACATTATCAATGAGATTCATGCTGAATCGGTGCCTGCTACTAGCGCTGCCACAGTAGAAACAGAGATGGTGAACTAGACGAGAGGCTAAGACGCCAGTCGCGGCTCGCGGTATTGCCGCCTGTGCTGGTCAAGCCCGCCGCCTTCATATGTGAGGAGCGGCGGGCTTCGTTCTATTCGGTAAACTCTAACGTCAGGGTTTTAGACTTGCCGGTGTGATGTTCAAGCGTAACCGTCTCGCTTGCGCTGATACGACTGTGAACGGAGGCCATGTCGTCTGTCGCATCATCTCTGGAGAAGAAGCGGAAGGCTGAAGGTGCTAGGTATTCCATCCTTTCCTCGAAGGCTAACCATCTTCGCCCTTCTGTCTCGGCAACCTGCCCGGTCGTGTTTGAGCCTGCGAAGATGTCAAGAATAACGTCGCCGGGGTCGGTCAAAAAACGGATGAAAAACTCTGGCAGTTTCGCCGGGAATCTGGCCGGATGCTGTTTGATGTCCAGAGCCTTGCACGCACTGAGATATGTCCCGTTAGATTCTGTGTTTGGAATCTGTAGGAGATTGGACGGAATCGCACCGCCGTTGTCTTTGCCGAAGCCTTTGCCGATGTCGTGGCCTGACGGTCGTTTCTTCGGAGTGTAAAAGCCCTCGGGGTCTTGGAGTAGTTTCTTCATCCTGTCGCTGTATTCCGTCAAGACCTTAGATACATCTGCTTTCGGATGTTCTGTCTTGCTGAACCACCAAACAGTATTAACAGAATCCTTAGCCCGTAGCTTCCGCTTGTTGACCCACTCAATGGGGCTAGGTAGCTTTGAGGAGTTGTACCAGTAGAAGTCCTCTGCAAGTTGGAATCCGACCTCATCGCAGAACCGAATCAGCACGCGGAAGTTATAGAGACTCCGAACGGGCACGCCCTTCCTATACGCGCCGCCTAAGTCCAAAACGAAGCTTCCATTATCGCGCAGCTTGCGATGTACGAGCCGAGCGAATTGCTCCAGCCATCCGATGTAATCATCTTGGTTATGGTTCCCGTATTCTTTCTCTCGCTGAAGTGCGAAAGGCGGGCTAGTAATAACCAGATTGATGCTTGAGTCTGGGAGCTGGGGGAGCAGCTCTAATGAGTCACCTTGATAGGCGGCCCCGAGTCGCGTTGTGTATGCGGGTGTCGCGGTTCGGAGCAAGCCTGAAACGTGGTCTGTTCGGATTTCTAGCATCGGCGCGGCTGTCGAACTGCTACTTAAAGTCTGTAGCTATAAAGTCATCATTCAGCTATTTCTTACCATGTGCCGAAACGTAAAACAAGCGCCCGCCTGCGTTTTGCTGAAAACCTCCGCAAGTTGCGGAAGGCACAGGGTATCTCACAGGAAAAACTTGCCGAACTGGCAGAGCTGCACCGCACCTATATCGGCTCTGTCGAACGTGGCGAGCGAAACATCACCATAGACAATATGGAACGTCTCGCCCGCGCTCTAGGTGTCACTGTTCAAGCTTTGCTTGGGGAGTAACGCCGAGATGAAAGAGCATCCCGACAAGGCGATTCTTGATGAGCTATTCCCTTACATCCGCCAGTATCAAGAGCTGGCTTCCAAGCACGGTATCCACGATATATTCCAAGACAACGGAGGTAAGCTGTTACAAGTCCTGCTCGTCCTCGGTTTGAAAGCCCTGCCGGGACGCGAAGGCAATGACGCGGTTGACGATGAAGGGAACGAGTACGAGCTAAAATCCGTCAACACCCGACTGACAAAAAACTTCTCGACCCACCATCACATGAACCATGCCATTATAGCGAAGTATCGAAAGGTTAACTGGTTCTTTGCTGTATATGAGGGTATTGAACTCAAAGCCATATACAGACTCACCCCTACTGATTTGGAGCCTTTCTTTGATAAGTGTGAGGAGAAACTGAGGGCAGGAGCAACGCACCTTAACAATCCGAAAATTCCGCTCAAGTTTGTGATTGAGAAGGGCGAACTTTACTACAAGGTTGAGGAGCCTTTAAACCTCCCGCTTCTAGGTGAGTAATACCTTATTTATCTGGCGGTTTACCAACATACTTTTCCCATCCCGGCCAGTCCGAAGTTGCCATGCCCTTATCGCCCAAGTTAGTGGCTTCCCACTCTTTCAGCGCCTGCCTATCCTCTTCCGGCATTTTTGAATAGGCAGCAACCATACGGCTGAACCAATCAATCATGCTGTCCCTATATTCTTTCTTCGCCCTTCTTACGGGCTTCTTTGGCTTGCGCTTTTCTTCCTCAACGGCTTTAAGAAGCGCGTCAAACAGAGGCGTCAAATCAAAGCGGTTGGTCTGGCCTTTTCGGATTTCACGTCGAAGGTACTGTTTAGCTTCAAGACTTTGGGCGTGTCGCCGGGCCATCTTGTCGGAGATGCCCATGCGTTCAGCAATCGTAGTGTAGCCGGGAAAAGGCGCGTCCGCGTCCCATTTGAACTCCATTAAGTGGAGAACAAATAGTGCCTGCCCCGGTGTTAAAGCGTGGGGTTTTAGGTGCGCGTAATGATGAAGAAAAAGGGTAGGGACTGCGACGAAGCCTTTAGCGAATAATTCGTGATGCTTCCACCGCTTAGTGAACGAACGGGCGGCGGCAGATGCCGCCTTTGTCGAAAGGGGATTGGCTTCCCCTCCGGGCAATGACATCAAAACCTCCGAAAAAAAATTCGTTCGGAGAGACTGGGACTCGAACCCCACCCTTTCGGATGCCACAGCGATGTGTAAAGCCGCCTGACCACCAGTGGCCCGGAGCCTCTCCGAACTGGCGGCAAGTCTCCCATAAATTATCTGCACATGCAAGAAGAATTATCCGTCTGCGCCCATTGATTCTGTTGTGTTTCTCACTGCTTACTTTTTATACTGGTTTCTATTCTTAATTGTCTATGTTTAGGTGGTCAGATTTGGGGAGAGGAAAAGGCGAATTTTGTCTCCTCAGAACAGTCATAAATGGGGATGTGGGATGGTAGAAATACTATCAAAAGGCTGTTATTATCAAGGTGTGTAAAGCCGCCTGACTCCGACCGGAGTTCAGACGATTGCCCAGCAGGTGATAAACTTGCTGGGCATTCTTATTTTACTGCCGAACAATCCACATCATCCGAATACACAACGAGGCCGCGTGAGCACCCTGCCAGCGCTCAACGCGGCCTCGCGGCACAGTCCACTTCCCCAATTGCAGACGTGCGTGGGAGTGCCTGCCCCGCGCTTCCGGTTAGCCGAGTAGCCGCCTGACAGTTCCGACCAACAAGCTTGCTTGCCGAAAATTCCCGCCTCTGCAAAAGCTGTTGCATTCTACGCCGTGCGGGTTTACTCTCACGGCTGCGGGCGTCACCTCCGCATTCTGACGCTCACGACAGAATAAGCACACTAATACCTAGCCGCCACTAGGCAGCTCGTCCCTGACAGGACTAGCGTGGGTCTTACAGCAACGACGGCAAGAGCGCGAGCAAGTCTAACGCAATTTGCGTCAGGCTGGCTGCTTCCGTCTCGTCAACCGACGGCGGGTTCTGAATCTCAGAGGCCCCCGCGGGCGCTTGTATCGTGGGCGTCTCTTGCATCGTGCTCGGCGTGGGCTGTGGGGCCGGGTTGTGTATCTCCCCCGCGAAAACGGGGCAACCGAGCGCCAGCACCAGCACGGCGACACTGAAGGCTTTACACATCGTTCTTTTCCTTATCGGCTTATGGAGTTGAGCACCGGACTGGCCGTTACCTCTCGAAGAGGTAGCGGTTTTTTTGTACCCGCCACAGGATGGCAGGCACGGAGAAAGGTTTGCCTCACATGAATTTAACAGATGAGCTTCTGAAGGAACTAGACAACCCCTCTCTCACGGAGAAAGAGCGCGTCTTACTGCGCTGCCGCGTGGCAGCAGACCTCATCCACACGGGCCAATATGAGGCCGCACGCGAGGCGCTAGGCGACTTATGGCGGGGCGTTGGCGAACGTCCGAACGTCGTAGGGCTTGACGAGCAGGTGACCGCCGAAGTGCTCTTACAGGCTGGCGCTCTGTCAGGTTGGTTGGGCGTGAGCGGTCAGGTGACGGGCGCACAAGAGGCCGCGAAAGACCTTATCAGTGAGAGCGCGGCACTCTTCGAGAAAATCGGGGAGACTGACAGGGCAGCGGCAGCGCGTAGTGACTTGGCTATCTGCTACTGGCGTGCAGGAGCCTTTGACGAGGCCCGCGTCCTTCTCACAGAAGCGTATTCACGGGCCGCCGACGATGAACTGAAGGCTAAAATAATCTTACGCCTCACCATCATCGAAATTTGCGCGGGCCGCTACACCGACGCCCTTCGCCTGTTGACTGACTCATCCCCACTCTTTGAACGAAGCGCGAATGAAGCCCTGAGGGGCCGATTCCATAACGAGCTTGCCATCGTCTTGAGAAGGATTGGCACGGCGGAACACCGCACGGACTACTTTGACAGGGCCATCATCGAATACACGGCGGCCATCTACCATTACGAGCAGGCGGGACACGAACGCTACAAGGCGACGAACCAGAACAATCTAGCCTTTCTACTGCACAAGCTCGGACGCTATAGGGAGGCACATGAACAACTTGACCGGGCGGGCGCTACTCTGTTCAGGCTCAAAGACGCTGGCCTGCTCGCACAGGTAGATGAGACACGCGCCAGCGTCTTTATCGCGGAGAAGAAGTATCGGGAGGCTGACCGTGTTATTACACGCGCCATCGAGACACTAGAGAAGGGTGGTGAGTCTGCCCTTCTGGCCGAGGCTCTGACGACTCAAGGCGTAGTGCGTGCGAGGCTCGGTGTCAGTGAAGAGTCTATGAACATACTACGCCGCGCCATGCAAGTTGCCGAAGAGGCTGGCGCTCTGTCTAACGCGGGTCTTGCCGCACTCGCGCTAATCGAGGAACACGGGGCGAGGCGTGTGATGTTGCACGGGGAACTTTATAGCCTGTACCGTCGCGCCGACGAACTGCTTAAAGGTACGCAGGACGCCGAAGATAAGGAGAGGCTTTTGGCGTGCGCCCGCATAGTCATGCGGAGGATTATTGTCGGAGAACTGCATGATAAAAACTTCTCCCTCTTCAGCGCCGTGCATGACTTGGAAGCGAGACTGGTTGAGCAGGCGTTGGAAGAGGCGGGCGGGAGCATAACGAAGGCGGCGCGTCTGCTTGGCGTCAGGCATCAGACGTTAGGCTCTATGTTAAGAACCCGCCACAAGGGCCTTCTCAAGAAACGCACCCCGGCAGAAAAGCGGCTGCGGAGCATCATTAAAAAAGATGCCTGATAATTTCGGGCGCACAGGCCGCTACCAGACAGAGAACTGTGGCGGAAGTCACCGCGCCATTAAGAAATTGCGTCTCTTGCTGCGCCTGAATTAGTGGCTTCAATCTCGCGGCTAGGCTATTCGTTACAGAATAAACACTAGCACATAACTGTAAGCCCCTAAATCGGAGAAGCGAGCCTCGCACATTTTCTACGTGCCGTTAGCATCACCATCCGAAACTGCTAGGACGAAGAATGTACCAAGTAGACCACCTAATCGGGGAACTCGACACGAAAAGAAGCGCCCAGCCTAAAAGGAACAATATGGATAGCCATATCATCTGGCCGCTTACTGAAGGTTTTCTTAAAGTTAGTTTGTCTAGCCTGCGCCGTATGTAACCCTTATGCTTGTTGCTTTTGAAGTCGTTCTCTACGTCTTCCTTTACGGTTGCTAGGTCGGTGGCGAAGAAATGAAGTCGGGGGGCGATTTTATTCTCGATTTCCCTGAGACGATACTCCCATCGTGACTGCCAAAACTTACTGCCCAAGTTCACGCGAAACCACAACCACGAAACAATCAGGCCAAACGTAGCCAAGAAGAACTGATACTCCCGTTTCTGCAAATTAAAGAAGCCGAGTGCGAGCGCCGAATTCAAAACTAGGAAGTAATTCGAGCGCTGCCAAAATAAGGATATTTCAAAGTTGCGCGTGTCTAGCGCAGTCTTGTAGTACGCTTTAAGGTCTTCTTTTTCATCTGCATCCATCAATACACCTCCTCTTGAGGGCACTCAGCGTGTCCCGCGGCTGGCGGCATTGAAACATAGAGTCGCAATCGCTTTCATCAAAATAAATATTGACTCTCTGTCAGCTTTAGCATAGATATGGCGTGCATTACTCAGAAGCTTCTTACTAACGAGAGCCTTACCTTGTAAGCTTCTTAGGGGCTTCCCTTAACTCAAGCTCAAACATTATCCAACGTTTCTGAGGCCGTAAGATATGGGCAAAAAGATAGAACCGACAGATAAAAGAACCAATCTAGAAGCAGTTGTATCTGAGAAGAAAAAGGCATTTCAGATATTAGTTGTTGACGATGAGCCAGCAATGCTTGATGCACTGCAAGGCTATCTGAAAGATGATGGCTATTCAGTTACGACAGCTAAAAATGGAAAGGAGGCTTTGGCAGCATTCGAGTTGGAGAAGTTTCATTTAATCGTTCTTGACCTTCAATTACCTGATATGTCAGGTATAGACATTCTGATAGAACTAAAGAAAAAACGTCCTGAGGTAGAAGTAATAATAATAACTGGATATGGCACATCGGCACGCGCCGTTGAAGCAACGAAGGCAGGTGCTTATTGGTTTCTTGAAAAGCCATTTGATTATGAAGAGCTTGAACCGTTAGTCAATACAATTTTTGAACATGCATCTAGTGCTGGTGAAACTGAACATTGGAGCGTTCTGGATAATATTGTAGGTTCAAGTGAAGCTATTAGACGAATAAAGGAGATTTCGGGACGTATTGCACAAACAAATTTTAGGGTGCTCTTAAGCGGAGAGGACGGTACTGGGAAAAGTCTTATAGCGAAAACAATCCACCAGCTAAGCCCACGCCGAAAAAAGCGTTTTGTTCACGTAAATATAGCTGCCATTCCTAAAGAACTTGGGCCGTCTGAACTGTTCGGTCATACAAAAGGGGCGTTTACTGGAGCCTACGCTGAAAAAGATGGCGTAATCTTTAATGCAGAAGGGGGAACGGTGTACTTGAATAAAGTAGATGCTGGTGAAGCATCCACACAATACCTGTTAGCAGATTTCTTGACTACTATGACCCATAAAAAATTAGGGTCAGAAAAAACTTATAATATTGATGTTAGAGTTATAGCATCAGTTAACAAATACACAGCGGATGTGACTCATCCTAGCGAATTAAGCGTGTTGCCCGTGGATATTGTCATACAAGTTCCGCCGTTACGAGATAGAAGAGAAGACATTCTAGAGTTGACCGAGCATTTCCTTAAAAAAGAGCGCGGGAATAAATCATTAAAGCTTTCTAAAGATGCGCTTGACGTTCTAAACCAGTATGACTTCCCCGGAAATGTTGGCGAACTTCAAGCAATTGTCCGACGTGCTGTGGCAATAGCGTCAGGCGAAGTAATAACATTAAACGACCTTTACCTCCCTATCGCTCGATACTCGGATGTTGATGTCAATGTTACAGAATTGCGCCGTAAGCTCAATGACGCAGAGAAGGAAGCAGAATCGCTTAGGAGAACTTCCATAGTCGCTAATCCTATTTGGGAAGGTCGTAGGTTTTTTGAGGAATCCGATTATTGTTTTCTTTTGATGCCTTTCAGCTCGGATTACGACTTGCTAACTATTTACGAGAATCATGTTAAGCCAATAGTCCAAAATCGTTGTGGACTGAGATGTGAGAGAGCAGATGACATCAATGATATAAATGGCGTGATGCAATCCGTTTGGGAAAGCATCAACAGGGCGAGAGTAGTTATCGCAGAAATGACAGGGCGGAATCCGAATGTTTTTTACGAGCTTGGTATCGCACACACTCTCGGCAAGCCAGTTATTATGATTACCCAATCAATGGATTATGTGCCATTTGATTTGAAGCACCTCAGGTGTATTGTCTATGAGTTTAAGCCGGGCAAGATTGAAAAATTTGAAAGTACATTAGAGAAAACGATACAGAACGTCTTATCTAGCATTCCTTCTAGACCTACGCTAGAACTGAGATAATTCATTACAACTGATGTGCATTTATCCTACCGTCTTTATGACTCTGCGAGATGAATTGGAATAAGGCGCTATAATCTCAGCCCATGAGCGGGGCCGCGACACCTTGGCTAACAGCATCTCGCGTATGTGTTGCTCATCATCTGGAGCAAGTGACAGGCTGGACAGCTTCCGGTCAACCTCACGCCAGAATCTTTCCTGCGCTACTGGCACCGAGCAGAGAGCCGCGTTTATCGAAGCGAGATATGCGATGAACTCTGACCTCACGTTCCTAGTTACAGGGTCACGGTAAGAACGCACTATCTGGAATCGGAGAATTGTACTCCGCGCCTTGTCTCTTAACTGCTCCTTTCTCACTTTTATATACATTTGCTGATACCTACCTCATCACGTACAGCGCGAACAGTTCACGCGCCACGAAGTAAAGCTATATAGAAGCCGCCTGCATATACCCTCCACAAGCACTTTCCCGCTGGATATTTGTCAAGGAATATGCGCAGGGCACACAGCAAACAAGCGAGTCGGCCGAGGAAACGAGACAAAATCCTGCCACCTAATAACGTCTGTTCCCTACATCACTCGGTCACATCGTCACAAGAGTCACAAAGCTTCATGGCTTAAGCCGAGACTTGCCTCTGCGCTTGAGCCAAGTCAGCGCCTGAATCTGACCCTCGACGGCCGCAGGACTGGACTCATCCACGGGCCTGACAGGTCGCGCGTTCTTCGACTTCGACGCTATATACCTGCGCGCCGACTCGCGGGCCTCGTCCAAAATCGGCCCCCAGCCGTCCCGATTGTCGAAGGGCGTATCCGAGTCGCCCTCTGTCTGAAAGTTCGCCCCAGCGCGATTCTCACGCGCGAGGGACGCATGTCTCTCACGCAGCATGAACTCATGCAAGGCTTGTTTCGCCTCCGCCATGGTTTCTGGTGTTGTCAACATCATCAGTTTCTGACCTCCTTGCTCTTTGTCAGCTCGTCCATCTGTCGGCGCAGGGTTGACCTCTCCAGCCTAGTTGACTCGATAGAACGCTCAATGATGCCTAACCTCAGCTCGAGGTCTGCATAATCTCGTTGCGCATCTTCGAGGGCGAGCATTGCCGCGTTGACCTTCTGCGCCAGCGTAGAGCGTCCCGCGGATAAGTAGCCCAATTCTTCGCGCGCATCTGCTATGCGTGACTCTCCCTCGGCAATCGCTTCCCTCAGCCTGTGTCCTTCAAGGGCCTTGGCTCGTTGACCATCGAGGAAGGTAGACAACTCGCCCGCGAAGGTGAACGCATCGGCAGGGTCGGCAAGCTGTCTAACCTCGTCCGCGACAGCCGCCATACGGTACCGCGTTTCGGAAAACTCTTCGGTTAATTCGCGCTGCGTGTCGTCCTCGGCCAGCACGTCGCAGTCGAGTCGAGCTGACAGGTCGTTGAGCAGAGTGTTTATCGAATCATGCATTGTTCTAACCCTCCAAATCTGGAAGGGGCGCACAACTGAGAGCGAGGAGCGCGACAGGCAACGAACTGGAATAAGAAGCCTGCCCCGATTGTTTGCTCTCAGCATGCGCCCCGTTCGGAACAGCGCAAATCAGTGCGCTGCCCGAAGTCTTAAAATTACGACCAGACCGAGGCAAGTAGGAGAATGAGCATCTTGCCTTCTATGCTCTCCCGGTCTGGTCTGTTCCACCTTCGCGTGGAACTGTTCAAAGATGTCGTGTCGGGCAGGCGACGTTGGAAAGGCATAACAAGGACGCCGCCTGCCCTTTGCGTTATGGAGTGTGGTTTGGAGCATCCATACCGCAATCTTTATTTCTTACAAACCGAAAATGCTTTGAGCCGAAGGCGAAAAGCAAATGAAATTTAAACTTATCTAGTTCAAGCTTATCTAGTTCCTCATTTATCTAGTTACCGACCCGACGCCGGGACTGTCGTACGTCCTCACGTATGGACACACGGCAGTCCCCACGTTAATACTATGTTTGTCCCGACGTGAGGACGATGCATAGTCCCGGTGTCGGGATGATTCAAAATGGTATTTGGTCGTCATCCAACTCCTCCGGGTCGTCGTATTCTTCAACGGCATCACTATCCCACGGGCTTGTGCCGTATCGTGGCTTGGTGTCTTTAATCATCTGGGCATACTGTTTCGCTGCCTGCTCCGTCGGACATGTACTTGGTAGCTTGTATTCATTGTCCACGGGCCAACTGACATGGTAATGATTACCGCCTTTGAATACTTTCTTTCTGGAAACCCAGTGAAAGTGTTCTAACTCATTCAATGCCGCGGCTACCTTATTCCTGCTCAAGCCACTCCTGTCCCTAATTTTGTCGTAGCTAGGACACGTCTTGCCTGTCTTGTTATTCCGGTAGCTACACAGCACGACGTAAACCAACTTCGCCTCGGCTGTCAGGAATTTGCCCTCCTTGAATATATAGTTATCTACTCTGGTGAATGTTCCTTCAGCCATCTGTCTTTCCATAACTGCTCGCAGTGCTCCACGCTCCGACCAGTCTCCTTTCTTTTGTCAAAATACAAGCGAAGTTACGCCTACACTCCTAGCTCTAAATGCTGGTTTGCTCTATTCTTCAATGTCTAAGGAAATTGCGCTCCCCACATTGCTCATTCTTTGATAGGTACTCTTCAATGTGGCTCCGACCTATCCTCAACACCCGACCACCACAAAGTCTGTAGCATTCGAGCCTACCGCGCTTGACCTCTCGCCAAACAGTGATAGGCGAAACTCCGATAAGCTTCGCGGCTTCTTCTCTGGTGTACTTAGGTTCGCCCGCCCTATCTATGCTCGCCGCCGTTGCCGCTACTGCCGTTGTCTTAATCACTCGAATATGCCCTCCCGTTTCTTCCCATGAACATATGTCTAATGGATGACCGGGTTCAGAAAAAAGTTGCCGTAACTCTAACTATTTCAACAATTAGTTGACAAAACGACAGGCTGAAGCTTGAATGCAGAAATGTTCACCCTCAAAGCTGACAAAATCAGTACTTCAAGAGTGTTTTGGCGCAGCTTTGAGTTGGTAACGGCGAGCTTGAAGTTCAGTTCAGGTGAGAATCGAAGCTATGGGGTGACTTTTAGAATCCTTTCCTGTGCGTGCTCTATAACATCTGCGTTCACATCTAGACCGATGAACTGTCTGTTCAGCTTGAGAGCAACAACGCCAGTAGTCCCCGCGCCGCAGAACGGGTCAAGAATTATGTCGCCTGCGCTGGTAAAGCGTTCGACCATATCACTCATGCCTGATTCAGATTGCTGCCAGTCGTGATGCTCTTTGTCAGGCGCGTTAGACCTGACAACATCATATTTCCAATCTCCTGAGTAATCGCCTTTGACGAACCAGAGGACAGTTTTCCACCCGGCAATAACTTTACGACCCAAGACCTGCCTGTGTGCCCCGGGCATCCAGTAACAGAGTGTCCAGTGGTATCGGATGTGAGGCGTCATCAGCGCAAAGATTTCCGGGAGGTAATAGCGGCCTGTCAGTACAAGAAGTGAGCCGCCGGGCTTTAACACGTTCGCGGCAAGCTGCGCGAGCGTTCCGTAAAGCGGCAGATATGATTGTGGATACGGTGGGTCGGTAATGATGGCGTCAACGCTCTGGGGAGAGATTATAGCGCGGGAAACGGCATCCCTGATGTCACAGACATGAAGTTGGCATCTGTCTATCGCTCTTGGCAGATTCCGAGGGACTTTGTTTCGCTTCTCGCGCCGTGCCTGATACTGGGCATCCTTTAAAGACTTGACCTTTCCGGTAACCAACTTCATCAGCGTAGCTCGCCGGATGGCAGGCGATAGAGCCGCGAGTTTCTTCGCTTCGGGTATTGTGATGACCCCTGCCGAGATGTGCCCTATCAATTCAGGTGCGGTCGAGGCCATCCGTTTCGCGTCTAGAACGTACTGCCGATTTGTCCCGACCATCGCTGCGGCCTGTTCAGCCGAGCGCACCGGGCTTGCAACTATTTGTAAACCCGCTTGCCCGTTCTGACCACGTTTATCACCACCGCCAGCGCTCATATTGGCTTTTGCCTGTAGAGCAAGCTGCTTTTCGACTTCGAGCGCAATGATAGCTTTCTGGCTTGAGTTAAGGTGTCGTCTGTGTAAATTCAGGGAAAGCACGAACGAGACGAGAGATGTATCTGAGCCGTTACCCTGCCACTCACGGATGACAGGTTTAATGTTCAGCTCAGAGCATGCTTTGAATCTGTTCCTACCGTCAATAATTCTGCCTTGATACGTCCATATTGGCTCGCGCTGTCCGTTACGCTCGATGTCGAGTTTGAGCGCAGCAAACTCTTCCGCGCTCATCATGGGAAACAGATTGGCGACAGGATGTATGACCATTGTCACATCAGACGCCTACCACTTTCCAGCTTTCAACCGATTTGTCTCGAACGATAATTTCAAGATTCAGGTATACCTCAGGGTAGATATATACGTACTCAGTCTCCACTGTGCTGCGGTACCGCCTAATGGGCGAATATTCATAATTCTCGGATGAAAAGTCAGATATGAAGTCATAGTCGTACTCTTCCTTGCGAATCACTTTCTCAGTTTCACACTCCACTTCTACTTCACCTGTATATATGGCCTCTACTCTGTATGACCCGTCGGCCATTTCATAGACGTAGAAACTATCCACATCCAATGTTCCCTGTGTGCAGTTGAAATATCCTGTCGAGGATTGCTCTACATCATAGCGCGTGTATGCAGATGAGAGTTCGTTATCGAGTCTAGTTTTAGCGAACCACTCTGTTATTACCTCACGGCCTGCCTTTAAGATTGCGTCAGTATCAATCGAAGCTAACAGCCAGTCGCGGGAAATGAACTCGATATGGATTGCATGCTGTTTAGCAAAGTCGTCAAGGGAGACGAGATACTTAACTGTAACGCCCCTGTCGGCGCAGTCTTGCACCAAGTCTGGATGTAGAACACCGTCGGCTTCCGCGAATTGCTTCGTATTCCGGGATATAAATATTACTGTTTTGTCAGGTGACTCATCTGCAATGTCCAGTACCGAATGCCATAACACTGCGTCTCTTATCTCTTCGCCTTTTTCGGTGCATGGACGCCTACGGCGCATCGCTCTATCAAGAACGTCATGCAGATAAGATTCTTTATAATCAAAAATTTCTTCATCCTCTACTCTCAACGTATCTTTCAAATGTTGCCGGAATGCCGAAACCTCATCCTCAACAGAAATTGTAAATTCAGGAACTTGAGACTTAGGCAGAATTCTCGAAAGCTTGTCTTTGGAACTGAAGTACTTATCCATATGGGCACGCAGTTCTCGTTCATAAGTTGATGCCAGCTCATCCCAAACTATTTTTGGCATAAGTATTCTGGACTGGGTTTTCTGGATGTAATCGAGCAGGATTGCGAATCTGCCACTCTTCATGAGGAAATCGCTATGTACGATGTTAGTGTCTAGAACGATAATCATAGTTCGGCTACCTGTTCTCTAAATTGAGCATCAGTGTTTGTCGGATACTTTCTTACCCGTTCGGGCTTTTCTAGACTTACCGCCTATCCGAACCAGCAAGTCGCCCGGTGAACAGTCTAGGGCATTACAAAGCTTCTCCAAAGTCGTAATCGTGAGCTGCTTTATGTCGTTGTTGTACGCCCTGTAAGCTGTCGGCGCGGTCAGCTTGGCTCTGTCTGCCAGCTGGCTCGCGTTGGTGATACCTAGCGCATTGCATCGCTCACGAATCCTCATCCTAATTTTCATCTGCGATACCTACCTCCTTCGCATCTCTTTTCGACAACATAGCACGCGCAGGAAGTTACCACAATGGTAAATCGTGCCTTGGCACAGGATTACCAGACTGGTAAAATATGCATGTTGTTAAGCCTGTCGAAACGGAAAGGAGATTACGAGATGTTTTTGGATGAGGGCAGACTGTCGCAGGTGGTCGAGTCTGCGCTGTTGAATGTACAGGGAAATCGGCGCTGGCAGAACGCAATCCGCAGAGCTGCCGACGAACTGCTCACTAATCCGTACATGCACTACACGGGGAAATCGCTGCTGGTGCTCTCGGACTCAGGTGAGATTTACGAGGCGAACGGAACTTGTCAGTGTGCAGCTTTCAAGGCGCAGACTCCCTGCCGCCACCGCGCAGCGTACAAACTTTTGAAAAACTACTTGACTGCTAATGCCTCTCGGGGCTAATTACGGGATGCAGAGTTATAACGGGAAAGATAACGGGAAAATAAAGTTGCGGACGGGTTCAATCGTTTTCCACCATCCGCAAGCTATTAAGGGTATTGAGTTAATGGATGCACCCGGCACGACTCGAACGTGCGACCTTCTGATTCGTAGTCAGACGCTCTATCCAACTGAGCTACGGGTGCAGGGTTTCTCTGTGAAGAGAAGTAAAGAATATAAGTGTGGGGCAGGGGAGTGTCAAGCGGGCACGGGTGCGTGAAATCCGTCGGTAAATGAGGCCGTTTTCAGTGTGCGAATGTTTCTGTTTTCAGCGCGCGAAGTAGCCGGGGCGGGAGCGCGCGATGGCGTCGGCGCGGGTGACTTCGACGTTGATCGCGCGCCACTTGCCATCGCGCGTGCGCGTGTTTGAAGACTGGTAGGCGAGGCTGTAGAGCGTGCGCATCTCGGCCGCGACCTCGGCGTAGAGACGCCCCATGTCTTCGAGATGGTGTATCTCGTGGAGGCGGCCGCCCGTGCGGTCTGCAAGGGCTTGCATGCGCACGCGCGCGGCCGAGTAGATGGCTGATTGCTGCGGCGTGAGCGGGAGCATGTTCTTCGGGTCGGCCGAAGGAAGCGCGAGCGGGTAGATCGTCACGCCCTGACGGTCGGCCGAGTCGAGCACGGAGCGAAGCGCGGCGCTCTGCTCGGGCTTGACGGCGGCAACCGCTTCGTCGCCTGTGGTGGCCTGCGCAGAGGTCGTACCGTCGAGCTTGCGCTCCCCGGTGTCGAGCCCGTCGGTGAGGACGATGACGGCCTTGCGCCGCTTGCCCTCCTTCGCAAGCTGCGTGAGCGAGTAGCTAAGAGCCTGATAGAGATTCGTGTTGCCCCTGCCCTTCGCCTCGTCAATCGAGAAGGCGACCTTGCCGTGGTCGGTCGTGAAGCGCTGGAGCGTCTGAACCTTTTCATTGAAGGCGACAACCTCAACGCGGTCTTCGGGGCCGAGCGCGTCAATGAAACGCAGAGCGGACTGCTTGAGCGTGGGACGAAAGTTGATCGTCGAGCCGGACATGTCGAGAAGCAGCACGAGGCTGAAGGGCGCAGCGGCGGGCTCGAAGCTAATGACCGACTGCTTGACGCCATCCTCGTAGACCGTGAAGTCGCGCTGCGAAAGGTCTGTGACGGCCTGCCCCTTGCGGTCGGCAACGCCGACGTTGAGGATGACGAGGTTCGACTCAACGGTCACGACGGGCTCGTCCTGAGCCTGCGCCCGGACGGCCGCGGAGAGGCAGAGGATGGCGACGCCAGCGCAGAAGAATTTTCGTAGATTGTTCCGGAAGATAATGGAAAAAGTCATCGCTCGAAATCGCACGGTTGCGAGTTTAGTATGCCGTCGCGTCGCGCGTTTGCGCAAGCGCCGGGGCGCGGCCCGACAGGTGGAAATTACCGACCGAAGCTGGATGAATAAGAGAGCCGTCGTCAAATGAGTTACAGCCCCCGTGCTACTTAGCATCGGACTGTTTGAGTGCTTTCTCCGTGCGGTGGGTTGCCACGAACGGCTTCGATGAAGGTAAAAGTAAAAAGTCAAAAAGGGAGATGAAGGACAGCGTAGCTTTCATCATCAACAGATGATGAAAGCTACGCTGTCCTTCATCTCTCCACTTTTGCCTTTTGCTTTCACGCCCTCGCTTACGGTCGGGCTTTCGCGCGTAGCTACCTGCCTGCGCGTGCGCGTGCGCGGCGCGGAGTAGGCGCTTGCCGTTCCGAGTCGTCGGCGGCGACGGGGGCGGGGAAGGGAACGGGCGCGGGTGGGGTGGGGCGCGTATTCGTGCGGCGTGTGCGGCGCGCTTCGGAACGCTCGGCCTCGGCGGCGGCGGTGCGCTTGGCCTTGTCAATACGCTTGCGCGGCACGAGCTGATAGCGCAACTCCATCTCCTGCGCGACGCGGTAGATGTTCTTCGCCTTCTGCCCGCGCTCGGCGCGACGCAGCACCTCGACCGTCTCCAAAAGCTCGGCGCGGTCTTCCTTGTCTATCCAGATGTAATGGGAATCGGCCATCTCTCTTAAAACCTCCAAGCGTATCAGCTTGCGCAACTCCTCGGGCCGTGCGACCGGGGGGACGTGCGCAAGCGTCGAATCAGCCGACGCCGCGTCGGGCTTTCGCCCTTGTTGCTCGCGGCGCGCGGCGTAGTAGTCGGAGACGAGCGCGTCCACCTCGGCCCGCCGCTCGTCGTAGAAGAGTGCAAAGTCGTCGCAGCGCGTGCGGTAGACGCAGTTCACCGAACAGACGAGCGCGTCCTTAAAATGTCCGTAGCGGTTGCAGTAGAGTTTCAGTCGCATCGGTCGCACGCACGCTCGCCGAACACGTGCCGGACAAGGCGGCAGCTTTTATGCGAGCGTAGGTTAATATAACACGTGCGTGCCACACGTGCAACGAATGCTTGTGCGTGAAACGATGGGCGGGATGCCGCTTCTTCTCAATTTCGGAGGGGCTGCGCCAGCGGCCCAAAGTTCTTTCTCTAGGGGTCGGCGCGGGCGTATAATGCGTGCCGTCCGAAAGTGTGGATGTAACTCAGCTCACAGGGTTCGCCGCCAAGCCCCTTCGAGCGTCTCCAGCAACGATGCCGCCGACAGGCGTCCTCAAGCCTCAAAGGAGATGCGAAAGCCGTGTACAAGCCGAACTTCTGCTGCGAGTGCGGCGAGCGCGTCGTGCGCGCGCGTTGGCGCATGTGGACGAGCCGACGTTTCTGCGGTCGTTGCGGGCGACGCTTCCGACGCGAGAGTTTTACGTCGGCGGTCGTGGTTGCGTGTGCGCTCTTCGGGCCGGGCTTTCTGCTTGGCCGACTCTTGAGGCCACTGCCTCCGCCGCTCGTAGTTGAGCGAGGGGCTCTGGAACTCGCACCGGTTCCAACGCCGGGTGCGCAGCGACAGACGGATGCCGTTCGCGTCGCTGCTCCCGCGAAGTCTGAGCCCGTATACGGCCCCGATGGGACTGCGAACGAGCGACCGACTGAGCCGGACGAGGTGGTCTACATCTGCGGCGCGCGGACGAAGAAGGGGACGCCCTGCCAGCGTAGAGTGCGCGGCGGCCCCGTTCGCTGCTGGCAGCACCGGGGCCTGCCCGCGATGCTGCCCCCGTCGAAACTGATCGTGCCGGGTTGAGCGCGTGGCTGCGCTATAAGCAAGGCAAAAGGCAAGAGTGAAGAGAGGAGTCGTGCTCCCCTTCTTCACTCTTGCCTTATTGCTTTTGCCTTCGACTATTGCTGCGGCGTCGCGGCCGAAATCTTGGTGCCGTCGGCGGGCGCGCCCGTGAGTCCGCGATTGACGAGCACGCGCACTTCGGCGCGACGGTTCTCGGCGCGGCCTTCGCGCGTCTTGTTGTCGGCCACGGGGTTCAAAGCGCCGTAGCCGAACGGCGTCAGGATGCGGCGCAGAGGGATGTTCTGATTCTCGACGAGGTAGCGCACGACCGACTCGGCCCTCTGCTGGCTGAGCTGGCGGTTGATGTTCTTATCGCGCGACTCGTATGCAAAGCCGGTCACTTCGATCAGGAAGCCCTTGGCGTTCTTGGCGTACTGCGCGACCTGATCGAGCGAGGTCTTGGCGTCGGGCGTGAGCGCGGCGCTACGCGGCTTGAAGGCGATCTGGATGCTCTGCTCGGGCGTGTAGTCGTCAATTGAGTTGATGCGCTCGTTGGCGACCTGTACGCCCTGCACGGCGCGGTCAGCCTGCTCCTGCGCGGCGACGGCTCCGCCCGCAGCGGCGTTGGAGACGGCGGCCAACTCATCCATCTGTCCCGACATGCGCTGCGCGTTCTGCTCGGCCTCGCCCAGACGATTCTCGGCGGTGCCGACGCGGCTCTCGACCGGCACGATGTTGGCTTCGAGCGTGCGCGCCGTGCGGAGGTCGGTGTCGGTGAAGCGAACCTTCTCGGCGATGAGGTTGCCCGACGAGTCGCCGCGACCCTCGACCTCGACGTTGAGTCCGCGCGTGATGGTCGTGGCGGTGTACTTCGTTCCGCCGCCGAGCAGTCCGCCCTTAGTCTTGACGCTCGTGCGGTCGTTGAGCACGATGGTCGTCTGCGCGCCGTTAGCATCCTGTATGACGAACGAGTCGCCGTTGCGGCTGACGACCGCGCCCTTGAGCGTCGTCTTCTGACCCGAGGCGACCGATGCACGCGCGCCGGTCGAAGGCGTGCCGCTCGAAGAGTTGTCCTGTGCGAGCGCGGACGGCGCGAAGGCGAGCGCCAGCGCGCAGGCCGCCACAAGGCTGCGTAGAGTCGTAGAAGTCTTCATGATTTTATCTCTCCCTGAAACTACCGAAATTGTGATTCACTGCGACCTTCGAGACAACGGCATGAGTCCTTCGGCGAGGCGCTTTTCAGACGTTTGTCGGGGCAGTGATGTTTGTGCGTGAGGACGATAAGCGGAAACGGCCTCGCGGATGGTTGCAATTCGCTTGCGAGCCGATTGTAAAAGCGAGTGAGCGTTGAGCAATAAAGCGTGAGCAGTTAAAAGAAGAGGGCTCGCATCTACCGGATGCGAGCCCTCTTCGACTTACTTGCTGCTTACTGCTCAACGCTCACTTGCCTGCTGCTTACTTCCTATCCTTGAACTGGTCGTTGAGCATCGTGTGGCGACTGACGAGCGGTATCTGACGCCCCGCGATGAAGAGGTAGCGGACGTTTGTGCGCGCTTCGAGCAGGTCGCCGTCGGTGATGACGAGGTTGGCTATCTTGCCTTGCTCGACGGAGCCGACGCGGTCTGCGACGCCTAAGATTTGTGCAGGGTAGAGCGTAACCGACTTGAGCGCCTCCACGGGCGGCAGCCCGTAGGCGGCGGCCATGCCCGCATTGAACGGCAGGTCGCGCACGTGCGCGCCGGAGTCGCCCGTCGAGATGCAGAAGCGCACGCCCGCCGCCTGTAGCTTGGCCGCGTTCTCGAAGAGCGAATCATAAGGGTCGTCCTCTCGGAGCGGCAGATTCAAGACGCTGTCGAGGATGACGGGGACGTTCTTCTCCTTCAGAAGCTGCGCGGTCTTCCAAGCCTCGCTGCCGCCGATGATGATTGGCTTGAGCTTCATCTCGTCGGCGAAGCGGACGGCCGCGCGTATGTCGCGGTCGCGCTCGGCGCGAAAGATGACGGGACGCTCACCACGCACGTAAGGCACGAGCGCGGCGAGCCGCAGATCGGTCGGCGGTCGCGGCACGGACTTCGAGTCTTTGGCGTAGGCGTCCTGCGCGCGGCCGTAGGCTTCAGCGTCACGGAGCAGACGGCGCAACTCTTCGACGCGCCGGTCGCGCTGTGTGAGCGCGTCCTGCGTGATGCCCTGCTGCGCCAGTTGGAAGGCCGCGAAGCCCCCGCCGCCACCGACGCGCGGGAAGTCAACGACGAGCGCGGCCGTAGGGCTAACGGCCATCTCGCGCGGGCTCGACCCGGCGAGGTTGATGAAGGCGGCCTGTCCCGAGATAGTCCCGCCCGAAGGCAACGCGAGCGCGCTCGTCACGCCCGCGACGCGCGTAACGGCGATGTGCGCGCTCGACGGATTCACAGACCAGATGGCGGCGATGTTCGGGTTCATCTCGCCAAGCTCCTGCGTGTCTATGGTCGCGCCCACGCTGGAGACTTCGTTGAGACCCATGTTCGTCCCGAGGTCTATCATGCCGGGGTAGACCGTGAGTCCGCGCGCGTCTATCTCCTGCGCGCCCGCCGGGGCCGAGACCGTCGCGCCGACGGCGCTGATGCGTCCATTCGTGATGACGATTGTGCCGCCTTCGATGTTCGCGCCCGAGACGGTGACGATGCGCGCGTTGCGTATGACGTAAGTCGGCGCGGGCGTGTTTGTCATCTGCGGGTCGGTGCGGTCTGTGTCCTGCGCGCGCACCACAAGCGGGAGCGCGCAGAGGAGCGCGCAGGCGAGCAGCGCGGCCGTGCGTTTACACGTTGCGAAGAGTCTTGAAGTCTTCATCGCTGATTGTCCTCCTGCACGTCCTGCACGTCGTCGTCATCGGTGTAGGCGCGGCGAATCGCACTCGGCGTGCGCGGCGGCGTCGCACCTTGTCCGGGCGCACGGTTGGCCTCGGCTTGCTCAAGAGTCTTGCGCTCGGCTTCGAGCGCGGGGCGGCGAGCGATGTCGGCCTGACGGTCGAAGAGCAGTTCGCCGTCAACGAAGGTCTGCTCGGGGTGCGAGTAGACCGAGAGCGGGTGCGCGCTCCACACAACGATGTCCGCGTCCTTGCCTACGTCAATCGTGCCGGTGCGCTTGTCAATGCCGAGTTGAATAGCAGGATTGAGAGTAACGAGCTTGAGCGCCTCCTCTTCGGTAAGTCCACCGTAGCGCATCGTCTTCGCGGCCTCGATGTTCAGACGGCGCGCGCGCTCGTCCGAGTCGGAGTTGACCGAGGTGACGACGCCGTGACGCGTCAGGATGGCGGCGTTGTAAGGGATGGCGTCGTAAGCCTCCATCTTGTAGCCCCAGAAGTCGGTGAAGGTCGAAGCCATTGCGCCGTGACGCGCAAGCTCCGACGCAACCTTGTAGCCTTCGAGGACGTGCTGGAACGTGCGCACCTTGAAGCCGAACTCGTCGGCGACGTTGATGAGCATCAGGATTTCGTCGGAGCGATAGCTGTGCGAGTGCACGTACCGCTTGCCTTCGAGCACCTCGACCAGAGGGTCAAGCTCAAGGTCGTGTCGCGGCGGAATCACGTTCTTCTCTCCGCGCGCGGTCGCGGCGCGATAGTCGTCCCAGTCGCGCTTGTAGTCGCGCGCGCGCGTGAAGGCATCGCGGATAGTCTCTTCGACTCCCATGCGCGTCGCCGGGTAGCGGGGTTGAAGTCCGGGGATGTTGAAGTTCGAGCGCTTCGGATTCTCGCCGAGCGCGAACTTGATGCCGGGCGGAGCGCCGGGGACGGGGAAGTCCGCTGCCGGGTGTCCCCACTTGAGCTTGACCGTGGTGCTCAAGCCACCGATGGAGTTGCACGAGCCGTGCAGCAGGAGCGCGGCCGTAGTGCCGCCCGCCAGCTCGCGATAGATGTCAATGGCCGTCGGGTTCAGGATGTCGCGCGTAGTGACCATCGAAGTTACCGAGCGCGTGCATTCGTTGACCGAGCCGTCCATCATCGAGTGCGAGTGCGCGTCAATGATGCCGGGCAGGACGAACTTGCCCGTGGCGTCAATGATGCGCGCGCCCTCGGGCGCTTTCAGGTTCTGCCCAACGGCGGCTATCTTCCCGCCGCGTATGAGTACGTCGGTGCCGGTAAGCGTGCCGTGCGACACGGTCAGCACCGTCGCGTTGCGTATGAGAGTATCCTGCGCCGCACCGCCGGATGCGCCAGCCGCGCGCGCCGTCGCGCCGCCTCCGCGCGTCTGCGCCGATGCGGCCACGCACGCCACCACGAAACATGTTGCGAGTGTCAAAAGTCTCTTCATTATCTTTCTCCGAAAGCTTCTGGTGAATAGTAAATGGTAAATGGTGAATGGAAAGAACCAGCTTCTATTTACATTCACCATTTACCATTCACCCGCTTATGGATTGCGCGTGCCGCTGAAAGGTATCGCGCCGCGCGGCGTGGTGATGTTGCCGCTCATGTGGTCGCCGTTGGCCGTGCCTTCGTAGGAGAGGCTGATGCTCTGGCCGCCGAAGTTGGCCGTCGTCGAGAAGCGGAAACTATTGCCGTTGACCGTGCCCTCGCTGATGTCGTTCGCGCCGAAGCGCTCGTTATCGATATGACCCGTGAGTCGCTCGCCCTGCTGTTCGAGCGTGAGCGTCGAAGTGATCTCCTGCGGGCCGATGGTCGTGATGAGCGTCCACGTGCCTGAGAGGCGCACGGCCGCACCCGAAGGCGGCTGTGCGGTGCCTCCGGGTGCTGCGCCTGCCGGTGGTGTTGCTGCTCCGCCCTGCGGCGTTGCGCCGCCCGAGGGCGGGCCTCCGCCTGCGCGCGTGCCTGTGAACGTGCCGGGGCCGCGGCCGACGACCTGCACGGTGCCGCTCATCTGGCCGCCGTTGAGCGTCCCCGTAAAGATGGCGTCGGTCGTCTGGCTGGCGGGTGCGGGCAGCGTGATGGGGATGGTGAAGTTGATGTCCGAGCCCGTGACTGTGCCGTTGGCGATGGTGCCAGAGCCGAGTTGACCTTGCAGCGAGCCGGTCAAGCGTTCGCCCTGCTGTTGGAGCGTGAGCGTGGCGCTCATCTCCTGTCGCTCGTTGCCCGAGCCGCCGAGGTTGACGTTGAGCGTCCAAGTGCCCGAGGCGCTTGCTCCGCCCGTCGAAGTTGCTGCGGGTCGCAACTCCATCTGACGACCATCTATGAAGACGTGCGCGATGCGACGCGTCTTGTCGAGCAGGTCGCCGCGCGTCACGGTCAGGTTGGCAATCTTGCCGACCTCAATTGAGCCGAGCTGGTTCGAGACACCGAGAATCTCAGCGGGTCTCAAAGTCATCGCGCGCACCGCCTCGTCACGCGCGAGCCCGTTTTCGACGGCGCGCTGTGCGTTCGAGAGGAAGTCCGTCATCGCGGTCATGCCTCCCGACTGGAACGCGAAGCGGACTCCGGCGGCGGCGAGACGGCCCGCGGTCTTCGGCGCTTCGACCCTCTCGCGCAGCACGCGCAAAGGCTCGGGGTCGGCTTCCGTGGAGGCCGCGGCCGTCCGGCGCGGGAAGTTCAAGGAGAGAAGGACGGGGACGTTTGCAGCCTTGAGGCGTGCGGCCACGCGGTCGGCCTCAAGCCCTCCGTTGATGACCATCAGCACGTTGAACTCCTGCGCGAGGTCGAGTGCGCGCACAATCTCGCGCTCGCGGTCGGCCTGCATCACGATGGGCACCTGTCGCGCAAGCACGGGCAGAAGCGCCGCGAGCGACTTGTCCTGCTCAGGGCGTCGAAGTCCACGCGGGTTGCGCTCGTAGATTTCGTTGGCCTCGCGGAAGCGGCGCGCGTCCAGAAGCATCTGACGCACCGAAGAGAAGACGCCCATCAGAGAGCCGGGATACTGCCCCTGCCCGATGGGGTTCAAGCCCACATAGAGCGCGACGGGCGAACGCACGATCATCTGTTGCGGCGAGTCGCCCGCGAGGTTGATCACGGCCGACTGCCCGAGAAAGACGTTGCCGCGCGGAGCGGTCTGTGCGGCGGTGATGCCTGCGTTGCGCGCCGCTTCGATCTCAGTGCCTCCGGGCCGGATGATGTCTGAGGCGAGTATCTCGGGTTGCAGTCCCGGCAACTGAGTCGAGTTCGGCGAGACGGCCGAGGGCGCTGTCTGTCCGAAGAGTCCTGCGAACCCGCCGCCAACGCCCGCTCCCGCGCCGGGCGTTGGTGTCGGGCGCGGGATGCCGAGCGTCGTGTTCGCATCAATGAGTCCGGGATAGACCGTCAGCCCCGTGCCATCAATGGTGCGTGCGTCGGGCGGAGCCGTGACCGCAGCGCCGACAGCCGCGATGAGGCCGTCGCGGATGACGACTGTGCCGTGCTCGATGGTGGGGCCTGAGACGGTGACGATGCGCGCATTGGTGATGGCGTAAACGTCTATGCCGCCGCCCGGTCGGCCGCGCTGCGCGCCTGCGGGCGCTGAGAGCCAGACAGCGGCGCAGAGCAGCACGGCCGCGACGGTCGCGAGAGTTCTTTTCAGAGAGTGTCGCATAAGGTGGTTTCCTGCCGAGAGACTTGAGAAGACTCGCGCGCCCCGCAGCCCCGGCGGACTTGTCGCGGGATAAGAGAAGAGCACGCGCCGAATTTTGACGGTTAAGACCCGGAAGTGCGCACCGCCACGCGAGACCGACGCCCCGCCGGAAGTAAGGCGCTATGTATCCGACGGAGCGGTTCGACTCGGTATGTGTGCGCGCGTGCTGTTACGGAAGCCGCGTGTAAAAGTTTCGGTGCCGGGAGCGCGAACCTCTCCGCCCGCGCTCCCGGCCAAAGTGCCACGCCAGTCTTATTTGTGATTGGCGTTGGTCGCGGCGGCGTGCGTGTTCGCGTTCGCGCCGCCTGCATTCTTGTTGCTGCCGCTGTCGGCCTTGACTTCGAGCTTGTCGACGACCTTGGTCACGCCATCGACGTGCGCGGCCTTCTCGGCCTTGGCCTTCTGATCGGCATTGGCGACCGAGCCGCGCAAGGTGACGACCTTGTTCTCAACATCCACGTTGATGGTCGAATCTCGCAGGTCGTTCACGGCGAAGAGCGCGCCGCGCACCTTGAAGTGAATCCAGCCGTCTTCGAGGTTGGAGCCGATGCTGTCGCCCGCGTTCTTGGCCTCGCCGCGATAGGTGTTGTCGTTCTTGTTGTACTCCTCGCGCGTCATGTTGTAGTTGCGCGAGTTGGCGTTGTGCGTGTTCACGTTCGTGTTCACGTTCGTGTTCACGTTCACGGTGCGATTCACGTTCGCGTTGGCGTTCGAGTTGTCGTCGTTGTTGCAGCCGGCGGTTACAAGGCTCAGCGCCGCGCCGACGAGGATCGCTAGAAGCGTTTTACTCCGCATATTTTCTCCCGGGACTTCGCCCTTGTGGTTTGACCGACCCGCACGCCCGCCCGACGGGGCCTTCGGCCTTGGCGGCCGCCCCTCGGAAAGTCAGGGCTGTCGTGTGTGGGGTTGAAAACTGGCGCAATCTTAACGCCGGAGGCAGGGGCGGGACAAGCAAAAAAGAGAGGTCGGAGGGCAGAGGTCAGTGGAAGAAGCAACTACTGACCTCTGACCTCCGACCTCTCTTTTTATTCACCACTTGACCGTTCCCTCCTTCGAGGTGTCTATCTGGGCGGTGGGCAGGTCGCCGCCGCCAAAGAAGAATGCCTTCATGTTGTCGAAGAGGAAGGTTTGCGCGTCCTCGTTCATCAGGTCGAGGCCGTAGTGGTTGATAATCATGTTCTGTTTTTGCAGCCACTCGGCCCAGCAGGGTTGGCAGATTTCCGAGCCGATGCGCTGCCCGAGCTCGTTCGGGAAGGGCGCGAAGCCGAGCGCCGGGCGCTTCTGGCCGCAGCGCGCGCACTTGATCTGTTCAGCCATGAGCGAGTCTCCTTAATGAAGAGTCCGAATGTTAAATTTTCGCGTGCTCGAAGCATAGCATAACGCCCGCGTGCGGGCTCACGCGGGCGCTTGCGCGGCGCGGATGGCGTCGAGCACCGCATCGTCCGTGGGACGAAAGAGCGAGAGCGCCTGCGCCTTGTTGTGGCGGACACGCCCCTCGGCGTCAACGACGACGACGGCGCGCGCCGCACGGCCCGGCAGCCATGACTTCGCGCCGAACATCTCGGCGACCCTGCGGTCGGGGTCGGAGAGCAGGCGCAAGGGGAGCGAGTGGTTCGCGGCGAACTTGCGGTGCGACTCAACCGAGTCGGTCGAGACGCCGACGACCTCCGCGCCCGTCGCCCTGTACTGCTCCCATTTGTCTCGCACCGAGCACAACTGCTTCGTACACACGGGCGTCTCGTCGCCCGGATAGAAGAGCAGCACGACGACACGGCCCCGCTGATCTGAGAGCCGCCAGTCTTTGCCCTCACCATCCTTCAGCGTGAAGTCAGGTGCGCTCGCACCGACGTTTGTGTTCATCTTCCGGCGCTCCTCACTGCTGTTGAAAATCTCGTATGTCCTTAAAAGGCGTCTCGGGGTCTGTGAAGTCGGGGCGGTAGTAGTGCGAGGCTCCGTCGTACTCCTGCATCCAGCCCTCTTCAATGCCGAGCCGTTCGAGCAAAGAGACTGCGCGCCACCACTCGGTCTCGGTGATGCGGCGCGACAGGAGCATGTATCGCTCGTCGGTTGCGGCCTTGTTCGTCGCGTAGTATTGCGCCATGAGCGAGACGGCGACGCGCGGGCTCAACTCGTCGCGAATCCATTCGAGCGATTCACGCACGCCCGCGATGTCGTTCGGCAGCACGAGCAGGCGAACGACGAGGCCGCGCCTGAGCCTTCCGTCGGCGTCGAAGACCAACTCGTCGCCCGTCTGCCTGAACATCTCTTTGAGTGCCGCGCGTGAGTGCTCGGCGTAGTTCGGAACTTTGGAATAGGTGTAGCCTTCGGCAGAGTCGGCGTACTTGAGGTCGGGTAGGTAGATGTCAACCACGCGGTCGAGCAGCCGCAGGACTTCCACCGAGTCGTATGCGTTCGTGTTGTAGACGATAGGAACGCTCAGCCCTCGCTCACAGGCGATGAGGACAGAGCGCGCGAGTTGCGGCGCGAAGTGTGTGGGCGAGACGAAGTTGATGTTGTGACAGCCGCGCGCCTGTAGCTCAAGCATCATCTCGGCCAGACGCTCGTGCGTGACCTCGTTCTTAATCTGCGTCTTGTGCGCCTGCGAAATCTGGTAGTTCTGGCAGTAGACGCAGCGCAGGTTGCAGTTGCCGAAGAAGATGTTACCGGCCCCGCGCGTGCCCGTGAGCGCGGGCTCCTCGCCGAAGTGCGGCGTGTAGGAGGAGACGACGGGAAGGCGACCCGAGTAGCAACGCGCAAGCTCGCCGCGCATGCGGTTGTTGCCGCAGTCGAGCGGGCAGACCGTGCATGCTTCGAGCAAGCGTTCGAGCGCCGCGACCCGCAAAACAAGCTCGCCCGACGCGTAGAGTTCGAGGTACGAAGCGCGCTCGGTCAAGGCTTTCTCCTCAGCGTCAGCGGGTTGAAGTGCGGGCTGTGCGTCTGTCGCATGTCGGGTGGGGCGAGCGCGCGCCCGAGCTTCCAGATGAAGTCCATCTCTGCGTTAAGCGAGTCCTGCGCGAGACGCGACTCCTTGATGAGAAGCACGCTCCCGTAAAAGAGGCCACACGCGCCCGCGAGCCCGAGCACGACGGGAAGCCACGCGTAGGAAGGATGCCCGATGGCGGCGACGAGCCCGATGGCGACGCTCGTTGCGACGAAGATGCCGAGCGCGAGATAGAAGACTCGCATGCTCTTCTGCAACAGCCGCGTGCGTGTCGTTAGCTTGTCGAGTTGATTGAAGATGACGATGCGGCGCTCCTCGAACAACTCGACGCCCTCCTCCTCGCGCGTCTTCATCATCGCCTCGAAGCGGTCAATGAGCATGCGGACGCGGTCAACGACGCGACCCAGACGCGTCGAGGTCGAGAGTATCAGCGCGCCGCAGGCCGAGATGAGCACGGCGGGCGTAATCATCGCCGTCAGAACGGCCACCGCTGAAGAGAATGCTTCCATCTGTCCTTTCGCAGACGCGGATTCGAGCGTGGCTCATTATGGCGGCTCGCGCCGCGCGCGGGCAACCACGGAGGTCACGAAGGGTTGAGCATTACGGGCGGTTCAAAGAAAATGCTTCCGGCTTTGGACATTCGACGTTAAACTTTGAACTCTTCATTATGCGCCTCTGGCTCTCGAAGAACAGCGACGTGCCGTTGCGCGAGCAGCTCGTGCGACAGATCATGCTCGGCGTCGTGAGCGACGACTTGAAGCCGGGGCAGCGTCTGCCCTCGACGCGTGAGCTTGCGCGCCGCTTTCGCATCCACTCGAATACGGTGAGCGCCGCCTATCGCGACCTTGAGCGCGCGGGCTGGCTTGAAGTGCGAAAGGGGAGCGGCGTCTACGTCCGACCGCTCGGCGATGATACGGGCGTCGCACCGCTCGACTCGCGGCTCGAACTCGACCGGCTCGTCAACGCCTTTCTCACGCTTGCGCGCAGTCAGGGTCACACGCTCGCCGACGTGCAGGCGCGGCTCAAGCACTGGCTGAGCCTTGAGCCGCCCGACCACTTCCTCGTCGTCGAGCCGGACGAGGGGTTGCGCGAAATCCTGATGGCCGAGATCGCGGAAGCGTCGGCGCTCCGCGTCGGTGGGTGCGGA
>JAVXWN010000121.1:0-14918 GCA_032230645.1 Acidobacteriota bacterium
CTAACGAAGGCGGCCAGAATCACTTCAACGACAAGCCGATGATTACGACCGACTCGAACACCGCGAGCCGCTTCCGCGACAACGTCTACATTGCTTGGGACGCGTCATCGGGCGGCTCGACCGGCGGCGGTATCCGCGTCGGCGCATCTTCCGATCACGGCACGACCTTCAACGTCACGCGCGCAGACGACCCGTCCGGCCCGGGCCGCTCCATAGGCGCTTCGCCCGCCGTGGGCCCGAACGGCGAACTGTACGTCGCCTGGAATGACTACGCTCAAAACGTCATCGCCTTCAACCGCTCGTTCGACGGCGGCAAGACTTGGGACAGGCAGGGCGTCGTGTCGTCCAAGACCATACCTTTCGACATCGCAGTCCCTGCGGAGTTGAACCGACGCGCGCTGGTCTATCCGTCGCTCGGGGTCGATACCTCGAACGGGCCGCACCGTGGCCGCCTCTACTGCTCCTGGATGGACTTGAACGCGTCGGGACTCTCCGACATTCTCATCTCCTACTCGGACAATAAGGGCGCGAGTTGGTCGAGCCCGCAACCCGTAGCTGACCGCGGCTACTTCGCCGACCGTTTTAACCACTGGCTCTCTGTAGACCCTCTGACGGGCGACGTGAACGTAGCTTTCTACGACACGCGCTTCGACACGACGGGTGGGCGCTACATGACCGACTACTTCCTCTCGCAGTCGAAGGACGGCGGCGTAACGTGGTCGCCGAACGTGCGTGTCAGCAATCAAAGCTCGAACGAGCACGACTGTGACGGCGTATACCCTTGCCTCGGAATCAACTACGGCAACCAGCAGGGTGACTACGAGGGGCTTGTCTCTTACGGCGGAGTTTCCTACCCGGTCTGGACGGATAGCCGACAGCAGCTAACGCAGGCCGCCGGTTGCAGCCGTGGGCTCGCGATGGAAGAGGTCTTCACGGCAAAGGTCATTCCATAAGTCGCACCGGCAGCTTCTCGGTCTCGGCGGGCGTCACACCTCGAATGATGTGGCGCTCGCTCTCTTTGCCACGCGCGGTGTGACTTCGTGTTAAAATCGGCGTCACGTCATAAGCCGAATTCCCCCGCAACCGTTCCGAATCAGAGGGCCGTGAAAGGCGGCCCGGGCGTACTGACGTTTTGCGCATCACGCCCGAACGAGTTGAACGTATGAGCACTGTCGCAGGCATTTTTAATTCAACCGCTAAGGCGGAGCGCGCCGTTGAGGGTTTGAGCGGCGCAGGCATCGGGCAGGAGCGCATCAGCCTTCTGACGCCGGGCACAGGGCAGAGCAAGCTCGACGCTGTGCCGACGACCGAGACCGAGCAGCCCGGCATGGGCACCGCGCTCGGAGGCACAGTCGGTGGCGCGCTCGGCATCGCGGGCGGCCTTCACCTCGGAGCAGCCGCGGCGAGCCTGCTCGTCCCCGGTGTCGGGCCCGTCCTCGCTGCGGGAATCATCGGCGCGGCGCTTCTCGGGGCAGGTGGCGCGGCTGCGGGAGCGGCGGCCGGGGGCTCGCTCGAAGATTCGATGGCGAAGGGGTTGCCGCACGACGAGTTGTTCGTCTACGAGGATGCGCTCCGCCGTGGGCGCTCGGTCGTGCTTGTCATGCCCGACGACGAAGAGGTGGCCGAATCGGCCCGTGGCGTGCTCACGCAAGCGGGTGCTGAGAGCGTAGACGCCGCGCGCGAGAGTTGGTGGGTTGGACTGCGCGATGGTGAAGAAGCCGAGTACACGGTCGAGGGCGGCGACTTCGGCGCGGACGAACCTGTCTACCGTCGTGGCTTCGAGGCGTCACTACACCCGCTTGCACGCGGCCGCGCCTACGGCGAGGACGCCGAGCGCCTGCGCCAGTGCTTCGGCAAGGAGTGTGATGAGTCGGCCTTTCGTCAAGGTTACGAGCGAGGCCAACGCTATCAGGGCGAGTTGCTGGAGAGACACAAGGCTTGAAGGACACCCTTCTCAGCATCCTCGTCCTCGTCGGCATACTGGCCTTGAGCGCCATCATCACCAACTGGTTCGCGCGCACGATGTACAAACGCTGCCCGGCCTGCGGAACGCTCAACGCCAAGCGGCGCACACACTGTCGCTCGTGCCACGCCGAGATACTTTGAAGCGTTGACGTTAACAACACAGTCGGTCGTTAACATAAAAAAAGGAGAGGCGTCGTGCCCGCTCACGACGCCTCTCCTTTTTTCCTCATACCCGCCTCACGCGGTCAGGTGGTGAAAGCCCTGTACGGAATCGCGCCGCGAATTTGAGAGGAGGCGTGTCTGGTAAAAGTGCGATGCTATTCATCTTGATTATTCGAGGCGCGCGGCGGCAACCGGAGCCCGAGCTACATCATCGGAAGATTAAGCGGTCTCGGTGGTCGGTTGAGTCGGAAGGATTATCTGGTGACGGGGCGGCGGTTTTTCACTGGACTTCAAAAGCTTTCGACTGCTAGAGTGAGATTTGCATCCGCCAGCTCCGGCGGACGCCTTCACGGTCAGCACCGCGTGAATCTGTCCAGCGGCCTTCGACGGCTCTTCTGAGGCGGTTTCTTAGCTGAATCAATCATTTCAATTCGAGGAGTCAACTAACCCCCGGCTCCTACAGTTTTAAGTCGAGGTCTTTATGTCTTTTTCCCGCTCGCTTCCCTCCAAGAAGAAGACCACCACGCTCGTAGTGTTCGGCTCGCTTCTATTGCTCGTCGTCGCGCTTGCGGTGGTCGGGCTCATCAACCGGCAGTTCCAGCCCATCGTCCGCGATGTCAACTTCACGCAGTTGCGCGAGTTGGCCGACGCGGGCGCGGCGCGCTCCGTAAGCGTTTCGGGCGAGGTCGTCACGGTGACGCAAGGCGACGGCGGTGTCGTCCGCAGCGTCGTCACGAACGCCCTCGCGCAGCATGAAGTCGTCTCGGTCTTCGAGAAGGGGCACGTCCCTGTCGAGTACGAGACGATGCAGCCCGGAATGCTCGTCACCGTCCTTAACTATCTGCTCCCGGCCGCGGCGCTCGTCATCTTCGCCCTCATCGGCTGGCGCGTCTACGCCAGCATGGGCATGCAGAACGAGTCGGCCGCATCCGAGACGATGAGCGGCGAGCCCGTCACCTTTCAGGACGTAGCAGGCGTTGACGAAGCGCGCACCGAACTCTCCGAGACGATTGATTTTCTGCGTGACCCCGAGCGGTTCGGTCGTCTCGGCGGCCGTTCGCCTCGCGGCATTCTTCTTTCGGGCCCGCCGGGCACTGGTAAGACGCTGCTTGCGCGCGCCGCCGCGTGCGAAGCGAAGGTGCCCTTCCTGTCCGTCTCCGGCTCAAGCTTTCAGGAGAAGTTCGCGGGATTAGGCGCGGCTCGCGTCCGACGACTGTTTGCGCGCGCGCGCAAGCTCGCGCCCTGCGTCATCTTCATTGATGAGATAGACGCGCTCGGCCGTCGTCGTGGACGCGGTGGTGACTCGGCTTCCGCCGATCAGGATCAGACGCTCAACCAGCTTCTCGTCGAGATGGACGGCTTCGAGCAGTTGAGCGGCGTCGTCGTCATCGCCTCGACCAACCGCCCTGACATACTCGACTCCGCGCTCACACGACCGGGCCGCTTCGACCGCGAGATAACAGTCAACCTCGCGGACATGCGGGGTCGCGAGCAGATACTCCGCGTACACTCGCGCAAGCTTAAGCTCGAAGACGGTCTCGACCTCGGCTGGATCGCGCGCGGCACTCCCGGCTTCTCGGGTGCAGACCTCGCGAACCTTCTGAACGAGGCGGCGATTGTCGCGACGCGCGACGACTCGTCGGCCATCGGCCGTTGCCATGTCGAGTACGCGCGCGACAAAATCCTGATGGGCGTCGAGCGTCTCGGCTTCATGATGGACGAGGACGAACGTCACGCGACGGCTGTTCACGAAGCCGGTCACGTCGCCGTCGGGCTCGCCGTCAAGCACGGCGACCCGATTCACAAGGTCTCTATCTTGCCGCGTGGTCGCGCCCTCGGCGTCACGCAGGCGTTGCCCGAGCGCGACCGTTTGATGAGGACGCGTGAATACCTCGAAGACCAGATTGCGATGCTTCTGGGCGGACGCGCCGCCGAGATTCTCCTGCTCGACACGATGACCGCCGGGGCCTCGAACGACATCGAGCGCGCCGTCGAGATCGCGCGCCGCATGGTCGCGGAGTTCGGCATGAGCCCGCTCGGGCCCATCCACCTCGGCAAGCCTGAAGACCCGCACAGCCAGACGCTCCTCGACCGCATCGAGCACGCGACGAGCGACATCATCAACGTGCAGATGAAGCGCGCCTGCGATGTGGTTGATTCGCGCCGCGCCGAGATCGCACGCCTCGTCGCAGGACTCATGGAGCGCGACACGCTCGACGCCGACGAAATCCGCGAGAGCTTCGGCTTGATAGGCGAGCCGGTCGCGGCCTAAAGAGAAGCAGACAAAAAGCAGAAGGCAGTCAAGAGGCGTTGAGCTTCTTGACTGCCTTCTTGATTTGATGGTGGCTGTTCGATTGTTGTCTTGAGTGCCGTCTGGCTTTTGCCTGCTTGCTACAAGGCGGGTTTCTCCTGTAACTTTGACGACGAACGATTTGCCTGTGAGACGGGAACTGCCCTTCCCGAAATCCTTTTTCTCCCGAGCCTGCAAACGAAAATGGCCTACCCGAGCGTAGAGCGCATCGAACTGCCACTCCTACAGGAGTTGGCCGCCACGGGCGGTGCCGAGCACGTGCGCTTTCTCTACGACCGGCTGTTCGCATACTTCCCGCAACTCAGCTCCGATGAAGTGCGCGCCGATACGAACGGCCACCTCAAACAGTGGCGCAGGCTGGTGCAGGCTGCTGCGCGCGGGCTCGACGATAGGCGCGAGATAGAACGCGACCGCGGGCGCTGGAAGCTCACCGAGCGCGGGCGCAGGCGCGTCTCGGACGAGGCGATCCGGTTTACGTTCACCGAACCCGTCGCGCCCGAAGCCGCCGCCGCCGAAGGGCTCTCGCATACTGAAGTGCAGTTGATGTTGGTCGAGGTCGGCCGCGTGCTCGGCCACTTCGCCGAGGTTGAGTTCGACTATTACGACGTGGTTTGGCGCGAAGCCGAAGACAGTCCGCGCATCAGTCACATCTTCGAGGTGCAGCGCAAGGGAAACGTTGATGCCGCGCTCGCCAAGCTCAAGCGCGCCTACGATGCGCAGCGCACACGCCCCTTCCTCGTCGTCGCCAGCGAGCGCGACACGAATCGCGCCGAGCGTCAGTTGAGCCTCGCGCGCACCGGCCCTTTTCACGAGATAGGTCGTGTCACGACCATTCTCAGCTTCGAGCAGCTACGCAGCCTTCACCGCGCCCTCACCTCGGTCGAAGACATCCTCGCCGCACTCTTCGAGCGATGACGACGGCCACGCCATTACGCAAGCAGTACCTCGACATCAAGCGCCGCCACGCTGATGCCATCCTCCTCTTTCGCATCGGCGACTTCTACGAGGCGTTCGACGACGACGCGCGACTGCTCGCACGTGAGCTAGACATTGTGCTTACCTCGAAGCCGATGGGGCACAACCAGCGCGTGCCGCTCGCCGGGGTCCCGCATCACAGTCTCGAACGTCACCTCGCCACGCTCATCTCGCGCGGCCACCGCGTCGCCATCTGCGAGCAGTTGACCGCCGCGCCCGTCCGCGGTGAGGCGTCGGGGCGCGGGCTCATCGAGCGCGACGTGGTGCGCGTGGTCACGCCCGGCACCGTGCTCGAAACCGGGCTGCTTCAAAGCAAGGTCAACAACTATCTCGCCGCATACACCTCGGACGGACGCCGCGCGGGGCTGGCATACGCTGACGTGACGACCGGCGACTTTCATGCGACCGAGCTGGACGCGATGGCCGCGCTCGCCGAGCTTCAACGCATCGCGCCTTCGGAACTTCTCGTCGCGAAGAGTCTGGCCGCGCAGGTGTCGAGCCTACCGGGATTCATTACACGAAGACCCGACGCTGCCTTCGAGCCCGTGCGCGCGCGCCGCTTACTACAGCAGCACTTCGGCGCGCGCACGCTCGCGCCCTTCGGCCTGTCGCGCTCGCCGCTCGGCGTGGCGGCAGCATCCGCAATCATCTCGTACCTGACCGAGACGCAGGCGGGCGTCGCCGAGCAGTTGACGAGGTTGACGAGCTACAACCCCGAAGCCTTCATGGTGCTCGGCGCTCAGGCCGCGCGCAGCCTCGAAATCTTCGAGAGCGCGGGCGAAGCGCCAACGCTTCTGGCGACGCTCGACGAGACGCACACGGCGATGGGCGGTCGCATGTTGCGCCGCTGGCTGCGTCAGCCACTCTTAGACCTTGCGGAGATAGCGCGTCGTCACGAGCACGTCGGCTGGTTCGTCGCGCGCGACAAAGAGCGCGCCGAGATGTTCGCTGCGCTTGAGAACGTACATGACCTCGAACGGCTCTCGGGGCGCGTGCGCGCCGGTATCGCCACGCCCTCGGAAATTCTCGCGCTCAGACAGAGCCTCGAAGCCATCCCGCGCGTGCGCGTAGTCCTCCAACACGACCCGGCGCGCTTCGGCGCGGCGCTCGCTTCGCTCCCACTGTGCGAACACGTGCTCGGGCTCATCCGCACGGCCGTCAACGACGAGCTGCCCGTGCGCAGCGAGCAGGTCGGAGTGATACGCGAGGGCTACTCCGAAGAGCTTGACTCCTTACGCGCACTGCTGCGCAACGGCAAGACCTTCCTCGCCGAGATGGAGCGGCGCGAGCGTGCGCGCACGGGCATCAAGAGCCTGCGCGTCGGCTATAACAAGGTCTTCGGTTACTTCATCGAGGTCACGCGGCCGAACCTGCATCTCGTTCCCGCTGTCTACACGCGCAAGCAGACGCTCGTCGCCTCTGAGCGTTTCGTCACGCTTGAGTTGAAGGAGCACGAGTCGCTCGTGCTCAACGCGCAGGAGCGCATCGGCGAGCTTGAGATGGGACTCTTCCGCCACGTCTGTGCCGAGGTCGGCAAGGCGCGCGACGAGATACTCGCCGCCGCCGCGACGCTTGCGCACCTCGACGTGGTCGCGTCTTTCGCGCAGAGCGCCGCGCGCTGGGGCTACGTTCGCCCTATGGTTGTTGACGAGCCCGTGCTCGACATCAAGGGTGGCCGTCATCCGGTGCTCGAACGTCTCCTCGAAGAGAGACAGTTCGTCGCCAACGACCTTGAGCTTGGCGGTGAAGGAGCGCCGGAGGTCGCGCTCATCACGGGCCCGAACATGTCCGGCAAGTCAACGTTTCTGCGACAGGCGGCGCTCATCGTCATCATGGCGCAGTCAGGCAGCTTCGTTCCCGCCACCGAGGCGACCGTCGGCCTGACCGACCGCGTCTACACGCGCATCGGTCTCTACGACCGCATCGGCAGCGGCGAGTCTACCTTCATGACCGAGATGATTGAGACGGCGCACATCCTTCATCACGCGACACCGCGCTCGCTTATCCTGCTCGACGAGTTGGGGCGTGGGACTTCGACCTACGACGGGCTGGCGGTTGCGCGCGCCGTCCTCGAATACATCCACAACCACCCTCGCCTCCGCTCGAAGACTCTGTTCGCCACGCACTATCACGAGTTGACCGAGCTGTCCGACACGCTGCCGCGTCTGCGCAACCTTCACGTCGAGATAGCCGAGCAGGGGAGCGAACTTGTCTTCCTCTATCGCGTCACGCCCGGCATCGCCGCAGGGAGCTACGGCGTCTATGCCGCTAAGCTCGCAGGTCTTCCGGCCCCCGTCGTGCGCCGCGCCGAAGAACTCTTGCGCGAGTATGAGGGAGGCAGTCCGGCTTCCGCCGATGAAGGCCCGGAGTATGAAGCTCTCGAACATCTCGACGCCTCGAACCGCGCACGCAACACGCGCATCATCGCCGAACTGCTCTCCGCAGACCTCAACTCGCTCTCGCCCGTCGAAGCCCTCATGAAACTCTTCGAGCTGCGCCACATGGCCGAAGGCGAACATGAAAAGGGATTGAAGGCGATTAAGACCGCATAGAGAAATAATAAGGTGATGAGGGATGAAGGATGAATATCTCCGTGGTGAGATATTCATCCTTCATCCCTCATCACCTTATTATTCTCCGCCCTCCGGGTCGGTGTGAATCTCGACGCGAGAGCGGGGGATAGCAGTTTGAATAGCGCGGATGATGCGCTCCGTCACGTCGTGTGCGTCGAGTAGGCTCTGCTCGCGCTCAACTTCGATGTGCAGGTCAATGAACTTGAGCGAGCCTGAGCGACGTGTCCGCAGGTCATGGAAGCCAAGCACGCCGTCGTCGCGGAAGCGCGCGACGACGGCCGCAACCGTTTCGTCAACTTCCTCGGGCAGTTTCCTATCCATCAACACGTCCACCGCGTCACGTGCCACCTCGAAGGCCGAGTAGAGGATAAAGCCTGAGATAGCGAGCGAGATGAGCGGGTCGGCGGGCGTCCAACCCGTGAGCGCGACGATGAGCAGTGCGACGAACGCCGCGCCGTTCGTGTAAACGTCGGTCGCATAGTGTACGGCGTCGGCCGCGAGCGCGGGCGAGTCGGTCTTGCGCGCAACGCTTCGCATGCGCGCGACGAGCGCGACGCTGACCGCGCCCGCCACGGCCATTGTGCCGATGCCGACCCATTCGAGCGAGGTCGGATGCGGCGAGACGAGACGGCGCACGGCCTCGCGTATGAGGTAGAGTCCCGAAACGGTGATGACGAACGATTGGAAGAGACCTGCGAGCGACTCGGCCTTGCCGTGTCCGTAGCGATGGTCTTCATCGGGCGGGCGCGCGGCGGTGCGCACGGCGAAGTAGTTGATTGCTGACGCGAAGATGTCCATCGTCGAGTCGAGCAGCGAGGCCCACACGCTAATGGAGCCGGTCATCAAGCCCGTCGCCGTCTTGAGCACAATGAGGAAGGCAGCCGCGAGGATTGAGAGGCGCGCGGCCGAACTCTTAAGCCTCGCCTCCGTCCTCGCGTCAATCAACGCGTCTGCCTGTCTGCCTGTCGTCTGCATGAAAATTCTCGCGCCGGATTTTAGCAAATCAACGTCCGGCCGTGTCAGGGCGCAACGGAGACTTCACGTGCCGCGCCCTCGCGCCGTCGCCGCAGCGTGACGACGGCGACGCCCGTGAAGATGAGCGCCGCCGCGAGCACATGTCGCACGCCCCATCGTTCGTCCGCGCCGAGAAAAAGCGGCGCAAGCGCGAAAGCGATGAGCGGCTGAAGATAGATGTAGACGGCGACCGTGCTCGGCGTGACTCGTTCGAGCGCCCAAGCGTTCAGGTAGTACGCACCGACGGTCGGCACGACGATGATGTATGCGACCGCGAGCAAGACCTCCCACCCGACTGTCTGCGGGTCTACCTGCGCCAGATAGTAGCCGCCGAACGGAAGCGCGACGATGCTCCCGAAGGCGAAGACCCACGTCATCGCCGTAAGCGCGCCGTAGCGACGAAAGACATCCTGTGAGAGGGCAATGTATGCACCGTAGGCGGCCGTGTTGGCGACGAGCAGGACATTACCGAGCGCCGTTCCGCCCGAGAGGTTCGCGCGGAAAGGGTCTACGAGAATGACGACTCCCGCCGCGGCCACGCACGTTCCGGCTACTGCGCGCAACGTCAACTTCTCGTAGCCGACCGCAGCGCCGACGAGGAGCGCGAAGACGGGGATTGAAGTTGAAAGCAGGGTCGCGTTGACGACCGTTGAGAGAGCGAGACCTTTGACGAAGAGAAATTGATTGAGGACGACGCCGAGGAGACTGTAGAACGCGAGCCGCGCGAGGTCGTTGCGGCGAGGTACGTTCAGTCTCCCGCGACTGCGCAGGAGCAGCAGGAAGGCGAGCGCCGCGCCCGTGACGCGCAAGGCAACGAGACCAGTGCTCGGCAAGGCGCGGAGCGCGATCTTACCGAAGATGGGCCACGTGCCGAAAATGAGTTGAACCGCGACGAGCGCAACGTGCGGCCCCGCGCCTGCCTGATTGCGGAATGATGAGGATTTGTTCATTGATTCAATGGTTCATTGACTCAATGGCTCATACCCGCATCACGCTTTTCCGTTTAGCTGTACTCACCGCCGCGCGCCCCGGTGCCTTCGCCGGGCTCGCCCGCGTTCGTGTTGTCGGGGTCGGCCTGTGCCTCCGGTGACGAAGAGCCGGTGTTCTGCCCTTCGACCGTCTGGCCGTGCTGCGCGCCGTACTCCTGACTCTCCGCGTCAGTCGTGATGTTGGAAGGCATCTCGTCGGTCTGTTTGCTTGAACTCATCTCTGTCACCTTTGAATAAAGACTATGCGATCAGGTAGAGCGGGTTCTCCAGAATCTTTTTGAGCGTCTGGAGAAATCGGGCACCGGTCGCGCCGTCTACGACACGGTGGTCGCATGAGAGCGTGACCCTCATCAACTGTCGCACGACGACTTGCCCATCGCGCACTACGGGGCGCGGCGTCATCGCGCCGACGGCGAGGATTGCGGCCTCGGGCGGGTTGATGATGGCGGTGAACTCGTCTATGCCGAACATGCCGAGGTTGCTGATGGAGAAGGTCGCGCCCGTGTATTCGTCGGGTGCGAGCTTTCGCGCGCGCGCGCGTTCGGCCAACTCTTTGACCTCGCGGCTGATCTGCCCGACCGACTTCGTGTTCGCCGAACGGACGACCGGCGTGATGAGCCCGTTCTCAAGTGCGACCGCGACACCGATGTCGGCGCGCTCGTAGAAGCGTACCGCCTTATCCTGATAAGAGGAGTTGACCGCCGGGTGCTGCATGAGCGCGACCGCCGCCACCTTGATAATAAGGTCGTTGATGCTGACCTTGCTGTCGGGGTCAAGCTCGTTCAACTGGCGGCGCACCTCGGCCGCCCTGTCCATCTCAATCTCGGTCGTCAGGAAAATGTGCGGGACGGGGCCGAGCGAGGTGACGAGGCGGCGCGCGATTGTTGCGCGCATCGTCGTCACCGTCTCTTCGCGATATGGCGCTACGCCAAGATTCGCGGACGCAGACGGCACGGCGCGAAGTTGTGTGGGCTGCGATTGCTCAGTCGGGGCTTGCGTCTGTGCGGCGGCGGGCTGCGCGGCTGCGCCGCTCATCGCAGCCTCGATATCGCGCTTGACGATGCGACCGCCGGGGCCGCTGCCCTTTAGGTCGTGCAGGTTGATGCCCGCCTCGGCAGCCATGCGCGCGGCAATGGGCGAGACGACGAGTCGGCCGCCCTGCGCGCTTTGTCCATTGCCGCCAGCACCGGCTCCCGAAGTTTGAGCTTGAGGCGCAGGCTGCTCCTTCTGTTCTTTAACTGCATCCGTCGCGACGGCCTGCGAAGAAGTGTTGGCTGTATCGCCGACATCGCCCTTGATGGGTTGGCCTTCAATAGTCGCCTGCGTGCGTTGGCCTTCCGGGACGACCGAAGCAAGCTCATCGGGTGCGCCATACGCACGGCCTTCGGTCGCTTCCTCGATGCGCTCTTTCTTCCCGGCCTGAGCCGCGCCCGAGGAGGCTTCGGAGATAAGAGCGGAGATGTCTTCGTCAGGCTCTCCGATGATAGCGATGATGGCACCGAGCGGGACGGTCTCGCCCGCAGGCACGAGAATCTTCCGCAGCACGCCCGTGGCGAGCGCCTGCGCCTCCATCGTCGCCTTGTCGGTGTCTATCTCGGCGAGTGGCTCGCCGACGCCGACCTTATCGCCTTCCTTCTTCAGCCAGCGCGAGAGCTGCCCCTCTTCCATCGTCGGCGACAGCTTCGGCATCACGACCTGCGTTGCCATAATTTTTTGGGGATGAGAGATGCGGGATGCGGGATGCGTAAGAGACCCATCCCGATTTATTCATCCCTCATCCTTCATCCTTCATCCCTCCTCATCCAGGTACGCAACCTCGCGCACGGCTTTGACGATGCGTTCCACGTCGGGCAGCGCGAGCCGTTCGAGGTTCTTGGCGTAGGGCATTGGGGCGTCTACGCCGGAGAGACGCTTGACGGGCGCGTCCAAGTAGTCGAAGGCGTGCTCCATAATCTGCGCGCTGATCTCGGCCCCGACGCCGCAGAAGGCGTGCGACTCTTCGGCGACGACGACGCGGTTGGTCTTCTTCACGGAGTTGATGATGGTCTCGATGTCGAGCGGGCGGATGGTGCGCGGGTCAATGACCTCGACTGAGACGCCCTGCTTCTCCAACTCTTCGGCGGCCTTGAGCGCGAATGGAACCATGAGCGAGCGCGCGACGATGGTCGCGTCCTTGCCTTCGCGCTTCACGTCCGCCTTCCCGAGCGGGACGAGGAAGTCGCTGCCATCGGGCACCTCGCCCTTGTTGCCGTACATGCGTTCCTGTTCGAGAAAGATGACGGGGTCGTCATCACGTATCGCACTCTTTAGAAGTCCTTTGGCGTCGGCGGGCGTCGAAGGCATCACGACCTTGAGGCCGGGGAAGTGTGAGTACCAAGATTCAAGCGCCTGCGAGTGCTGCGACGAGACTTGAAAGGCCGAGCCGTTCGGCCCGCGAAAGACGATGGGAACTTTGAACTGCCCGCCCGACATGTAACGCATCTTCGCCGCCGAGTTGATGATCTGGTCGGTGGCGAGGATGGAGAAATTGAACGTCATAAACTCGATGATCGGTCTCAAGCCCACCATCGCCGCGCCGACGCCAAGTCCCGTGAAGCCAAGCTCGGTGATGGGCGAATCAACCACGCGCTTGTCGCCGAACTCTTCGAGCAGACCCTTCGAGACTTTGTACGCGCCCTGATAGGCCGCGACCTCTTCGCCCATCAGGAAGACGCTCTCGTCGCGCTGCATCTCTTCGCGCATCGCCTGATTGAGCGCCTCGCGCATCGTTATGACTGCCACTGTGAAACCTCCGGTTTCAACGATGAGTGATGAATGATGAAAACGGCCGTGTTGAGATATTCATCATTCATCACTTCTTTATCGGTGTCGCGTAGATGTCCGTGTAAAGCTCGTCGGGCGCGGGCTCGGGGCTTGCTTCAGCGAACTTGACGGCGCGTTCGACCTCTTCGCGCACACGCGCCTCTATCTCCTTGAGCCCCGCGTCGTCGAGCACGCCCTTCTCGCGGAGGTTATCGCCGAAGACCTTGATGGGGTCGCGCTCCTGATAGTGCTCTATCTCGGCGCGCGTGCGGTAGTGGCCGGGGTCGGACATCGAGTGACCCATGAAGCGGTAGGTGCGGATTTCGATGAGCGAAGGTAGATACTCTTTGCGCGCTCGCTCAAGCGCTCGCTCGGTCGCCGCGCGCACCGCCAACACGTCCATTCCGTCAACGAACTCCGAAGTCATCCCGTAACCGCAAGCCTTCTGCGACACATCGCTCAAAGACATCGCGCGTTTGAGCGACGTGCCCATGCCGTACTGATTGTTCTCGCAGATGTAAACACAGGGCAGCTTCCAAAGCTGTGCCATGTTGAGCGACTCGTGGAAAGCACCTTGATTCACGGCGGCCTCGCCGAAGAAGCAGAGCGTCGCCTGATCCGTGCCGCGATACTTCGTCGCGTAGGCGACACCCGTGGCGAGCGGTATCTGACCGCCGACGATGCCGTGGCCGCCGAGAAAATGTTTGTCGGCGTCGAAGAGATGCATCGAGCCGCCCTTGCCTGCGGAGCATCCACCCGCGCGGCCGAACAACTCGGCCATCACTTTGTCGGGCGAGATGCCCATTACCAGCGCGTGGCCGTGGTCGCGGTAGCTTGTGAGCACGTAGTCGTCGGGCCTGAGCGCAGAGAGCGTGCCGACGGCGACCGCCTCCTGCCCGATGTAGAGATGACAGAAGCCGCCGATCTTGCCGAGCGTGTAAGCCTCGGCCGCCTTCTCCTCGAAGCGGCGGATAAGGATCATCTGATAGAGCATCCGCAGAAGCGTCTCGCGGTCAATCTCCTCGATCTGCTTCTGCTGCTCTTGCTGGCGCTGCGCATGCTCGTCGCGGAGTTCCGCCGGGTCAATACGGTCTCGCTCGTCGCGCTCCTCGGCGACGACCGCACCGGTCGAAGCTCCTTCTGACTGTGTGCGGGGTCTCAACGGTGTCACTTTTAGGTCACTCATATATGAAATACTCGCGCGCGTGCGTGCGCCGCTCGGCCGACGCGGACGCGGGGTCGGCCCCTCGGTTCCCCGTCGTATACTTTCGACGACTTACGGTGTTCAGTTGTGACGAGATGGAATTATACGCGACTTTATCGCCCGCGGCAAAAACGTTGAAAGGCGGAAGGTTAAGAAGCTTTCACTTCATCCTTCCGCCTTCTGATGCGAGTCTGTTCTTAGCGGTACAGGTCAATAGAAACGACGGGAACTGTTGCTGATGATGACGTGGGCGCATGTTTGCGCGCGTGCTTGTCGCGCTGCATGTTGCGCGTGGCGGCGAGAAGTAGTTCGTCGGCGGTCTCTCCGTCCGAAGGATGGCAGCCGGTGCCGACGCTGACCGAGACCTGTATCCGGCGGCCGGTCTTGACGGGGAAGGCATGCGACTCGACGGCGGCGCGGACGCGTTCGGCGACTATCGCCGCCACCTGAGCGGGAGCGCCCGGCATGACGGCAAGGAATTCGTCGCCAGCGTAGCGCGCGAGCATGTCCATCTGCCTGAGCTGGCTCTTGATAACGGATGCGAGCGATGCCAGCACACGGTCGCCGACGCCGTGGCCGAACTGCTCGTTCAGACTCTTGAAGTCGTCAACATCTATGCTCAGAACAGAGACGGTCTCGTCTTCATAACGGCGGCACTCAGCCAAGCGGTGTTCGAGCATGAGGTGCAGGGCGCGCGCGTTCGGCAGCCCCGTCAGGTGATCCGTCAACGCGCTCTCCCTCGTCCTCTCATAGATAAGCGCATTGTTGAGCGCACCTGAGGTGTGAAGGCAGACCGATTCGAGCAGGCGCACGTGCTCGGCCGTGTACGCGCCCGCCGACTTCGAGTAGAGAGTTATTGCACCGTAAGCTCCGTCCTCACCAAGCAGCGGCGACGAGATAACGTCTTCGACCTCGGAAGCGAC
>JAVXWN010000127.1:0-6959 GCA_032230645.1 Acidobacteriota bacterium
CGGGATACAGGGCTGTCTTCATCCTGCATGATGTGGAGGGGCATGAGCACGAGGAGGTGGCGAGGCTGTTGGGCTGCTCGGTGGGCACGAGCAAGTCACAACTCCACAAGGCCAGAATGAAACTTCGTCAATTGTTGACCACGGGCAAGAAGTCGCGTCGAAGGGTCGCCACCAGAGCGTCCACGACCTGACCCGAAAAGAATAGTTCGATGAGAACGGAACGCCCTGACAGGCTATAAAAAACTGTCAGGGCGTTCGCATTTCGCTGTCGCGGCCTCGGGTTCAGGCGAGGTCGAACAGGAGAACTTCCGAAGCCTCGTCCGCGTGCAGGGTGAGTTTCTCCTCGTCGCTCACGGCCGCGCCGTCACCGGCAGCAAGCTCCACGCCGTTGAGTTTGAACGAGCCCTTCACCACCTGCACCCACGCGTTACGCCCTGCGCGTATGTCATAAGAGACCTGCTCGCCCTTATCGAGAATCCCGCTGTAGACCTCGGCGTCCTGATGCAGCGTGACCGAGCCGTCGCGCGCGTCGCGCGAGGCTATCAAACGCAAGCGGCCGCGTCGCTCATTCTCCGTAAACTCACGCTGCTCGTAACTCGGCGCGGCACCTTCGCGCTCGGGTGTGATCCAGATTTGCAGCAGATGCGTCGGCTCTTCGGCTGATGGATTGAACTCGCTGTGCGTGACGCCCGTGCCCGCGCTCATGCGCTGCACCTCGCCTGCGCGTATGACGGACGTAGTGCCCATGCTGTCCTTGTGCTGAAGCGAGCCTTCAATGATGTAAGTGATAATCTCCATGTCGCTATGCGAGTGCGGGGGGAAGCCCGACGCGGGCGCGACCACATCTTCGTTGATGACGAGAAGGTCGCGAAAGCCCGTCCAGCGTGGGTCGTAGTAGCGGTTGAAAGAGAACGTGTGTCGGCCGTCGAGCCAGTTCGTGCGTGTCTGCCCGCGCTCCGCCGCGGGTCGTCTGGTAATCATCGCCCCTCTCCTTTGTCTTTCTGCACCCTTTAAAAATTCAACTGCTTCCACTCTAGCAAAGTTGTCAAGTCCTTTCGCGCGGCCGGGACGAAATCTCACGCGCGCGGCCGAGGAGTGCTATCATTTCGGCTCGCAAGTCATAACACTGAATGCGCCGACCGCGAAGTCGGTTTCAAAACGTGATGACAAACAGAAGGCTTCTACTGCTAAGCAACGGCTCGGAACTCGTCGGCGAGCACCCGACCGGGTTTGCGCACGGCGCGGTGCGCGACTTCCTCGGTGCTAGTGTGCGCCGCATCCTCTTCGTCCCGTTCGCCGCTGTCATACGCTCCGAGGACGAGTACGCCGCGCGCGTCCGGCGCATCTTCGGCGCAATGGGCTACGAGGTCGAGTCTTTGCATGAAGCAACGGACGCGCGCGCGGCCGTCGAGCGTGCGGAGGCGGTCGCGGTCGGCGGCGGGAACACATTCAAGCTGCTGCGCGGTCTCTATGAGGCGGGCGTGGTCGAGGCGTTGCGCGCGCGCATCGAAGCGGGCGTGCCATACGTTGGATGGAGCGCGGGCTCGAACGTCGCATGCCCGACCATCAGGACGACGAACGACATGCCGATTGTCGAGCCGCCGACGCTCGACGCGCTCGGGCTCGTCCCCTTCCAGCTCAATCCGCACTACACCGACGCGCGCATCGAAGGGCACATGGGCGAGACGCGCGACGAACGCCTCGCGGAGTTCATCCACCTCAACCCCCGCGTCCGCGTCTTGGGCTTGCGCGAAGGAACGATGCTGAGAATCGAGGGCGCGGACGTGCGACTCGTCGGAGACAAGCCCGCACGCTTCTTCCTCAACGGCGAAGAGCCGCGAGACGTTGCGCCCGAAGAGTCTTTCAGTTTCCTGTTGCAGTGAAGGCGGCACGTCTTTCGTTAAAGTCAGACCTTGCTGTTCAAGAGTCGAACCCGCAGAGATGAAACAGTATCAGGAACTTCTCAAGCACGTACTCGCGCACGGCAGCGAGCACGAAGACCGCACGGGCGTCGGCACCATCTCATGCTTCGGCTACCAGACGCGCTACGACCTGCGCGAGGGCTTCCCCCTCGTCACCACGAAGCGCGTTCCCTTCCGCTGGGTCTTCGAGGAGTTGCGCTGGTTTCTCTCGGGCGATACGAACGAGTCTACTTTGCGCGCGGCGGGCGTTGACATCTGGAAGGAGTGGGCCGACCTTGCGCACACCGCGCGCTTCGGGCGCGAGGAGGGCGACCTCGGCCCCGTCTACGGATACCTCTGGCGCTCGTTCGGCGGTCACTACCCCGAGCACGACGGCGTAGACCAGATCGCGCGACTCGTCCGCGAGATTAGTCACAACCCGAACTCGCGCCGCCTCATCGTCACGGGCTGGGACCCGCGCGTCGCCGACGAAGTAGACCTGCCGCCGTGCCACACGCTCTTCCAGTTCAAGGTCGAGCGCGGTCGCACGCTTCACTGTCAACTCTACCAACGCTCGGCCGACGCCTTCTTAGGTGTCCCTTTCAACATCAGCTCATACGCTCTCTTCACACACATGCTCGCGCACGCGTGCGAGTTGGACGTGGGCGAGTTCGTACACACGTTCGGCGATTTGCACATCTATCGCAACCATCTCACGCAGGTCGAGGAGCTTCTCTCGCGCGAGCCGCTGCCTCTGCCGCGTTTAGAGATTCGAGATGCGGACTCGGCCCTGCGCGGGTTGGAAGGACTGCTCGCCTTTCGCTACGAGCACCTGAATCTGGTCGGCTACAAGTCGCACGGCAAGATCGAAGCGCCCGTCGCGGTCTGAGACGCGCCGGGATTACGAATCGAAGTTATGGCAATCATCGGCATCGTAGCGGTTGACCGCGAGGGGGCCATCGGCAAGGACGGTGGGCTGCCGTGGCACTACTCTGCCGACTTGAAGTTCTTCAAGGAACAGACGCAGGGTCACGCATGCGTGATGGGCTACCGGACTTGGCTTTCAATGAAGAGGCCGCTGCCCGGACGCCTCAACGTCGTGCTGACGCGTCGCGTCGAAGTGGAGCCGTGCGAGTCGGTCGTGTGGTTGAGGAACAAGCAGTCCGTGCTCTCGCTCAAAGGTTATTTGAGCTGCGACCTTTTCATCATCGGCGGCGCGCAGGTATTCGAGATGTTCCGCGACGAGATTGACCGCTGGCTCGTCACCCAAGTCCCCCTCACAATCGAAGGCGCGGACACCTTCATGCCCGCCGACTTCCTCAAAGGGTTCCGCCCTCACGACTCGCGCCCGCTCGGCGACGACCTGAAGGTGACATTCTACGAGAGGACACGATAGTATTCGGAGGCACGAGTCAATCCCAAGAATCAAGACACTGACCTGCTGACATACCCCAGCTAATCAACTGCAACCGCTTTAAATGGCGGCTCGTGACAAATCTCCAATGGCTTGAATTTCTCTTCGACCTTTTATCGTCAATATACAGACCCGCTCACGCGTCTCGCCGAAAAGGAGACGCGCCGCGCACGGCGAAGGAAGTCGTAAACGGAACGGCGGGGGCAGCAACATTGAAAGCTGCCTCCGCCGTTGTTTATGTCACCGTGGGTTGAGCGCGGGAGGGTTTAGTTATCGCGCGTTTACTTGTCGGGTGGTTGGTTGTGTCTGCGTGTTAGGCCCGATTTGCGTTCGCTCCGGCGTGTGTAGCCGAGGGCTTCGTAGAGTGCGCTGTCGGGGCCGAAGTTCGGGTCTGCGAGTACGCCGTTGACGACGAGTTGCGCTTTGACCGCGAAGAATTCATCGGCCGCGTCGCGTTCGGTAATGGCCTGCGTGAGTTGGTCGTTGAGGTCTTCGATGCGCTGGCGCGCGGCTCGCGAGGGCGCGGTCGCCGCCTCGAACTGCGTGAGCGTCATCCCGCCGAACGTCTGGTCGGGCGCGAGCGTCCGCCAGGCGTTCAACATCCGGGTTATCTTGTCCTCTGTGTTCTTCGGACTGTTAGGCATGTAAGGCTCGCTTTCTGTGCGCGTGGGGCGCACGGTTGGATGGTCTTTCTTCTAGTGCCTGTGAGGTACGGGGTTTATTAACGAACCAGCGCGGGCACCGGGTTTGAGAAAGCCCACCCGGCGAGACGCGTCGCCCCTTGTCCTATTGAAAAAACGCGAATTAGCCGGGAAAACTTACGAAATTACCCGGCGCAAGCGAAGTCTTCGCGTCTGGAAACGTGTATTTATCACTTCGTATCGTAATACTCAAGGTTTATATCGCGATACGTCAGTTTAGTATCAAGGTACTTGTATCGAGTATCACGATACTAAGCCTGAGTATCGCAATACTCAGGCTTAGTATCGTGATACTAAGCCTGAGTATTGCGATACTCGCACCCAGTTCTTCGATACCTGACTGTCGTAGCGGGATACTCGGGCTGAGTATCGCGATACGCAGGGCGCGTATGCGAAGCGTTGTCCACGCATGAACGTTACTCGCACGTTGTATCAATGGTCGTTGCGAGCCGGAGGCTAGCCCGTCGAGTGACGCTTTACGAGAGGGCGGGTTGAGTTCGCGTGTCAGCGGCCGGGAGGGTGACGCGGAAGGTCGCGCCACGGTCTGCGCCTCGGCTCTCGACCTCGACGGTGCCGCCGTGAAGTTCGACGAGGTGACGCACGATGGCGAGCCCGAGCCCGAGCCCGCCGTGGCGTCGCGTCGTGCCCATGTCGGCCTGACGGAAGCGGTCGAAGACGTGCGGGATGAAGTCTTCGGAGATGCCCTGCCCCGTGTCGCTCACGGTGACGCGCACGCCCGAGCCCACGGGCTCAAGTACGATGCGGACATGCCCGCCGCCTGGCGTGAACTTGATCGCGTTCGAGAGAAGATTCCAGATCACCTGCTGCAAGCGGCACGAGTCGCCGGGGACACTCAGCGCCGAAGCGTCGAGCGACACGTCCAGACAGACGCCCTTCGACTCGGCGGCCAACTGCATGGAGTCTACGGCCGTGCGGATGACCGACGCTAAATCTACCGGCACGATGTCGAGCCGGAGCTTGCCCGTGATGACGCGCGACACGTCGAGAATGTCTTCGACGAGTTGTGCCTGCGTCTTCGCGTTGCGCTCGATGGTCTCCAGAGCACGCTCCGCGTTCGGGCCGTCGAGCCCCGCCGCGCGCAGTATCTGCGTCCAACCGAGGATGGCGGTCAAGGGCGTGCGCAACTCGTGCGAGACGGTCGCGAGGAACTCATCCTTGAGACGATTGGCGGCCTCGGCCTCGGCGCGCGCCTTCTGCTCGCACGCAAGCAGGCGCTCGCGCTCGACGATTTCGGCTTCGAGTCGTGTGGCCTTCCTTTGTAGCTCGATGATTTCGCGCAGACGCTCGTTCGTGTCGGCGAGCGCCGTGTAACTTTCGGCGGGGATGGCGCGCGAATGTTCGGCGCAGACGCGGCCGAGCGGAGCCGCCCGCGGGTCGTCGCCGAAACTCTTCATCGGGTAGGCGCAGAAGAGTTGGAAATGCCTTGTCTCGCGTAGCTCGTTCCAGAGTCCTTCAAGGAGCAACGCGGTGTCGCAGCGTCCCTCATCCCAGAGCAGCGCAACCATCTCGCCGAAGGCTCGCACGCGACGACCGCGCCCCGAGGCGTGCGCGACGACGCCCCCGATGACCTCCGCGAAGCGATGCGCGTCCGGCTCTCCTTCGACCATAAACTCCGACAGAGTCTCGGCCGCGTCGAGCGCAATGTAGCGGCCCCGCACGCGCTCCTCTTCGGGGTCGAGCCCGCGCTCGCGCAGACGTTCTTCAAGTCCTTCGCGGTGCGCACGCGTTGCGACGACGATGCAGGCATCACCCTCCGCAAGCCCCGCGCCCACAAAGCCGCCGAGCGAGTCGAGCAGGAACGAGTCGGCGTCGTAGAACTGCACGAAGTGGTCGGACTCGCCCATCCCGCTCCAGTCGAGCCGGGGCGCGAAGTCATGCACGGCGACCTCGCGGCTCGCATCAAAAAATCCGAGAGCGGAAGTGCCGTCGTTTATCGCCTGTGACAAAGGAGACTCCTCGTTGCGGTTCGCTGCCTTGTAACGAATGTCGTCACGAGTGACCGAAGTTAAAGCCGCCGGCCCGATGGGAGTAGTTCAAAGGAGAGGCGTGACCATGACGCCCGGTTCATGAAGACCGCCGCGCACGGCAGTCGCGAGGGGGCGTAAGCCGTGTTAGGAACAAGCGACTCAAACGCATTCTACGCCCCTCTTGTCTATAAAATCCAGTGTGGCGCGGCGACCTCGCGTCCGCACCGACGCAACACGGCCGCTCTCTAACTTCTGCGACCCGGCACGTCGAGCACGTCGTGGCGCGTGATGATGCCGGTGATGCGCCCGAACTCTTCGACGAGGACGGCGGGGTTGCGTCTGAGCAGGCGCGTGACCTCGGATGAGCCCGCGTCAACATCAACGACGGGAAAGCTCGGCTCCATCAACTGTCCGACGGGCGACGAGAGCAGTTCGCGGTCGCCGAGCACCTTTGCGAGCAGACGGTTCTCGCGCACCGAGCCGACGGGCACGCCGTCTTCGATGACCGGCACCTGCGTCACGCTGTGCTCGTCCATCCGTGCAAGCACATCCGCGACCGTCTCCGAAGGAAGCACCGATAGGAGTCGAGGAGTTACGCCCGCACCGGCCGACTTCGTGCTGCTGATGAGCCCCGCCGTCATCTTCTGCGGCTCAAGCAGTCGCTTCTCCTTCAACCATTCGTCCGAGTGATGCTTCGTCAAGTAGTGCTCGCCCGTGTCGCAGACGATGAAGACGACGAGACCCGACTCGTCCAGACCGCTTGCCACCTTGAGCGCGGCGGCGAGGTTCGTGCCCGTCGAGCCGCCGCAGAAGATTCCCTCCTCGCGGCCGAGTCGGCGCGATAGCTCGAACGACTCGCGGTCGGTGACGTTGATGATCTCGTCAACGTATTTGATGTGGACGTTCTCTGGAATGATCTCCTGCCCGATGCCTTCGACCAGATACGGCGAAGCCT
>JAVXWN010000128.1:0-4727 GCA_032230645.1 Acidobacteriota bacterium
GATGAAGTAGAAGACGAGTATCTGCGAACGCTGGCGATAGGCGGTGCCGACGTTGCCTTGAAAGATAGAGTAGGCCAGCGTCAGCATCGTCGTGAACAGCAGTATCGGCAACGCCTGCCTCAGCCTGAACTTGATCGTGAACCATATACCCATTATCAGCAGCGGGAGCGAGGCCCACCACACCACCATCTCGGGCAGCGTGATGGATTGTCTCAAGCTCGCCAACTGCCACGGGAAAGGCGCAAAGAGAAGATAAGCCATCCCCAACGGCACCGCGCTCAACGCACCCGAAGCGGTGGACACGTCCACGTCCTGCCCGAAGCCCGTGTTCGCCGAGCGCGCAAGGTCGGCGCGGCTCCGCTGCACAGCGTCGAGGTCGCCGTAAACGTCGAGCTGCACGTTGGCCGTGCGGAGCACACCCATGTATGTGAGCCCAAGCCCTATCGCCAACACGATGACGACCTGCCGGAGCAGGCTGCGTGTCGTCTGCGGGCGCATGCCGATGATGAACGCGCCGCAGACCGCCGCCGCCGCCATGTAGAAGATGTAGAAGCGTAGGCTGAGAAGTCCGTAGAGGGCGAACATCATCACGGCCACGTACTGCGCGCTGAATCGCTCGCCGAGACGGAGCGTGGCAAGCATCGCGAGCGCAAGCAAAAAGACTATCGGCCCGTCCTTCAATCCCTGCGACGACCACAGTATCAGCGATGGGAAGAATGCCACACTGAGGGTAGCCAGCTTCGCCACCCGCAAATTCTGGAAGATGTGTCGCGCGCACAGAAAGATGACAGGTGCCGTCGCCGCTCCCACTACCGCGTTGAAGAGCTGCACCGCCAGCATGTTGCTCCGCCCCAACGTCCAATAGATGCCCGCCACCAGATAGCCCATCCCCCAGTTGCGATAGACGTATGCTCCCAGCAGCGTGTTGAAGTCGCCGTAGCTCTGCTTGCCGCGCCAGAGGTCTAGATACATCGTGCCCTGATAGTCGTATGTGAACGCGTCGCCGCCGAAGAAGTCTTGAAGGTGAAAGTAGTAGATGAGCGTGGCGACCGACACCCTGACCAGAAGCGCGGCGACGAAGACGCGCAAGAGAAATTGCGCATGGGTTGAGTGGCGGCTGACGAGGACGCCGACACCCGCCGCGACCGAGGCGCAGATGAGCACGGCCGCGGCACCTTCAGAGGGCAAGATAAGGGAGACGCTCACGGCCAGCGCGAGCGCCAGGAGGGCGAGAAGTGCGTTCATGAACTCTAAAAGCCTCGGGGAGCGCGCCGCCGCGCGGCCTCAAAAACTCTTCGAGAGTGGGCCGGGCCGGTCGCGCCGGGGGAACAAAGCCTCACAGGTCGTCCGGCAAATCGGGTCGCGTCTTGTGCTCGACGAGGAAGCGGTCGTCCTCATCGAGCGGCTTCACGGGCCGGGCCGGTACGCCCGCTATCAGTTGGTACTCGCCCTCGATCTTGCCCGTGATGACCGAGCCGATGCCGACGATGCAGCGGGATGGTATCACGCCTCCCGGCGCGACGCGAATCTCAGACCCAATGTAGCTCAACTCGCCTATCTCGATGGGGCGCGTGCGCTGCCGGTTGTGCGTCCACAAGCTTGAGTTGCGCCCGCCGAGGATGGTACGACGACCGATGGTCACGCGGTCGGTGAAGTCTATCTTGTGCCCCGCGGTGACGACCGCGCCGTCGCCCAAATGGAAGCGCGGGTCGGTGGGATTGACTACGTCCGGGTCTGGTATCGAGTTGATCTCGTTGAGGCGCAGTATCTCGGCGTAGCGCCCAAGTATCACCTCGTCGCCGCCGCGTATGACGTTCAGATGTCCGACCCTCGCGTGCTCGCCCAGTGAGAGTCGCCCAACGCCTACGAACAGGTTCAGATGCCCGACGCACACATCGTCGCCTATCTCGCACTCGCGCGCGTCAATGATGCTGAAGCCCAGATGGACGCGGCGGCCGATGCGGTAGCCGAAGAGCCAGCGGTAAAGCGGGCGCTTCAGGAAGCCGGGAAGCGCGGCGAGCGCCCCCAGCGTGGTCAGTCGGAGTTTGCTGCTGCGGCGTGACATCGGAAGCGGAAAACTTTAGACGCCCGACGGTTAAAATTCAACGCGCGCCTCCGCGCACGACCGATGCGAGAATATCGTAAACGAGCGGCGCGACCACCGCAGCCGAGTAGCGTGCCTCGACCGTTGCGCGGCCCGCGCGACCCAGACGTGTGCGCAAGTTCGCGTCACGCAGGAGCAGCCCGAGTTTTTCGACCCACTCCTCTTCGGATGTAGCGAGCATGCCGTTCTCGCCGTCGCGTATGATCTCCGAGTTGACTCCAACCGGCGAGCAGACCGCCGGTATCGCCAGCCCCATGTACTGCAAAGCCTTCATGCCGCACTTGCCCCGGCTCCAACGGTCTTCGGGCAGCGGCATCACCCCGATGTCGAGCGGGCGCAGGTCTTCAACCTCGGTCTCCGACCTCCACGGCAACCACTCAACGTCGAGCCCCTCGAACCCTTCGGCGGCTCTGGGCGCGCCGATGACGCGCAGGCGAAAGCGCTCGCGCTCGGCCAGACGACGCAGCGCGCCCGCGAGCGTCAGAAGATACCGCAAGGTGCTGTGGCTTCCCGTCCAGCCGATGACGGGAACTTCGTTCGGCGTGCGGCGCGGCTCGACCGTGTACCTTGACGTGTCTACTGTTGTCGGAACGACCGTCACCTTTGGGTTGACCCGGCGCGCATAGTCCGCGAGGTACGCGTTGCCCGCCATCACGTGCGCGGCGAGGCGACAGACCGTTCGCGTCTTACCCGGAAACTTGAGATAGCTCAGATAGCCGTTGGCCGGGCTGACGTAATGCTCGAAGACCGCGTCGTCGAAGTCGAAGACGAAGGGCACGCCCGCGCGCGCAAGCATCCGCTCGAAGAAGGACGGCCCGAGCAACGCCGCCTCGCGCAGCACGTAGACGGCATCGAAGCCGCGCGCGTCGCGCACGTCTCGCGCGCGACGCCGAAGCGCCTCGGCCACCAGCCGCATCTTCGTCGCCATCCTCCCGCGCTCGTAGAGGACTCGGTTCAGCTCGGCCGATTCAAAGGGCCTGTATGTGATCTCGACGCCGCGCTCGCCGAGCAGAGGCTCCCACTGCTCGATGCGATAACGCTGGCTCGGGTTGCGGTCGTAGACGCTTGGAACGATTGCAAGCAGGCGCATGAATGACTTATTCGGGCCGGGCCTCGAATGCCCCTAGCCCCGCCTCTCCGCGCGAATCTTCAACGAGTCGCCGAGGCCGGATAGACGGAGCATACCGTTGACCGCATCTTTAATTAAACGCCGCGACTTGCTCTCCGATAAAAACGCGTTCAGCTCGTAACCAGACCTGACGCGTTCAACCCCGGCCGCCGAGGCGTGCGCGGCAGGCGCGGGGCCGCGACGCCGCAGTGCGCGCAGAATCTCTACGGGGTTCGCTCCTTCAGTGACGACGCGCACGGAACGGAAGCCAACGTCTTCGAGCAGCGACGCGGCGGCCCGCCGCGAGAAAAGGTGCAGGTGCTCGGGCGGGCTCACCGCGCTCCAGTCGAGACCGAGTGTGTGCGCCGACAAGCCACGCCCGTTCGGGGTCGTTGCCCACAGCAGCCCGCCGGGGCGCAGCACGCGCAGGATTTCCCGGAGCATCTCGCGCGGCTCAGCGACGTGCTCAAGCACCTCGCTCGCGATGACCACGTCGAAATGTCCTTCGGGGTAACGCGCCTCCGCAAGCTCTCCGTTGAAGACCTTAAAGCCCGCCGCGCGGTTGTGCTCAGCGGCGGTGGCGGAGACTTCGACGCCCTCGGCGACCCAGCCCGCACGCGCCGCCGCGCGCAGGAACGTTCCCGCCCCACAACCCACGTCGAGCAGTCGGCCGCCGCGACGATAAGAACGAAAGCCAGCGACTATCTCATCAAGCCGACGGTCAATGAAATCAGGGACGGCCAGATTCTCTTCGCCGTAGTAGCTGTCGTAGTCCTCGGACTCTTCCGAGCCCGGCAGCGACGCGGCATAGAGCGTCCGGCATCCGCGACAACCGAGCAGGGCGAAGCCCGCTTTGCGACCGCGCGACGACGCGGCTTCGGAGCCGCACGCGGGACAGCGGCGCGGCCTTCGCCCGCTCTCGTTCACGACCACACTCACTGTCTCTTTCTCAACTACGCTCACAGACTCTTCCTCAACTACACTCACGGAACCTTCGCCCGTCCTTTCAGAAAGACCCGCGCGCCTCCGTCTCGGTTGACGCCGCGAGGATGCGCGCCCCCATCCGCCGGTAGACTTCACAGTACCGCGCGCCGCCCACGTCGGCCAAGTCGAAAAACTTGCGCGCGACCTCAAGACAGCGCACGCGCGCCTCGGGGTCTTCGGCAAGCGAGACGGCGTGCGCGGCCGCCTCCGCGAAGTCGGCGCGGTCGAAGCCGCGCACAACGACGCCGACCCGCTCGCGCTCAAGCAACGCGTCGGTGTCGCCGATGCCCGCGTTGCTGACTACGGGCAGCCCCGCCGCCAGATACTCCGGTATCTTCGTCGGCGACGAAGCTATCTGCGAGAAGGTCGGCTTGCGGAACGAGAGCCCGAGGCGCGCGCGCGCGAAATGAGCAGGCACATCCAAAGGGTCAGACGCGCCGACCCAAAACTCTTCCGGCTTGAGTCCCGCGCGCTGTAGTGTCGCCGTTACATTCTCGGCGGGCGCGCGCGTCAGGATGCGGAAGAAGGCGT
>JAVXWN010000129.1:0-17472 GCA_032230645.1 Acidobacteriota bacterium
CGGGATACAGGGCTGTCTTCATCCTGCATGATGTGGAGGGGCATGAGCACGAGGAGGTGGCGAGGCTGTTGGGCTGCTCGGTGGGCACGAGCAAGTCACAACTCCACAAGGCCAGAATGAAACTTCGCTTCCTGCTGAGGCAACAGAACGAGACGCATTAGGCTTCCAAAGGTGTCGCCCGGGTCTCCCGGCCAGAGAAGTATTGCGAGAGGTTATGAGAGATGAACTGCGAGAAGTGCCAGGAACTACTCAGCGACTTCCTTGACGGCACGCTCGGCCATTCCGAGCACGTCGCTGTCGGCGCTCACGTGGCGGCATGCCCGTCATGCGCGGCGGCGCGCGAAGACTTCCACTCCATCATCGCCGCCGCGCGTGATGCACGCGGCCAACTCTTCGCACCGCCGGACGAGCGCGCCATCTGGCTGCGCGTGCGCAACACGGTCGAGGCCGAGACGCATCCCGCGCGCGCTGCTGCTGCGGCGGCGGCGCATGGCGGCGGCTTCTGGTCGCGCCTCTTCGGCAAGCGTTGGGAGTTCTCGCTGTCGCAGTTGGCTGCGGGCGTCGCGTGCCTCGTCGTCGCGGTGGCCTCGGCGACCGCGCTCGGCGTGCGCTACGCCGCGCCCGTTCAGGTCGCCGATGCGGCGCGCTCCGCGAGCGCCGTGCGCCGCGTCGTCTCGGATGAGACCTACCCGGCAACTTATCTTGAGCCGCACGAGCCGAACCTCCAATACTGGGCGCAGCGGGTCGAGGCGCGCAAGGCGAGTTGGAACCCGCGCATGCGCGCGTCCTTTGACCGTAGCGTGATGGTGCTCGACCAGACGGTCAGTGAATCGCTCGACGACCTTCGCCAGAACCCCCACGACGAGGTCGCGGAGGAGATGCTGAACTCGGCCCTGCGCGACAAGATCGAACTCTTGCGTGAGTTCGGCGAGCAGTAAGGGCACCTCCTGAAGAGCGAACGAGCCGCGATGAGACCAACCCTCTTTCAGCGCCCGCGCCTTTGCAGAGAGGAGCGCGGGCGCTTTCAACGCGAAGCATGAGGCCCGCTAAGTTTTCCGCGGCCCGGAATTTGATGAAGCAAGTGACAGGCAACACCCCCGACACTCACGCGGCGCGCATGCGTCGCCCCTCAACGCGACGCGCGCGCGGCGCATGGCTTCTGCTTGCCGCGCTCACACTGCTCGCCTTCGCCCCGACTTCGACGCTCGCACAGCGCCGCTTTCAGCACGAGTATCCCGCGCAGCCAAACATACGCTTACAACTCCTCAATCGCTCGGGCAAGATCGAAGTGGTCGCGTGGGACAAGAACACCATCCGCGTGACGGCGATGATGGAGTCACGCTCGGCGAAGATGGAGCCCGAGGTGAGCGGCGACGGCGTGCGCATAGATGTGCGGCGCGACAACCGCGAGGACGTGGGTGACATCAACTTCATCATCCGCGTCCCGACGAACTCCACGGTTGACATCAGCACGATGAGCGGCGGCATCATCATCCGAAACGTCCACGGCGAGATGGTGCGCGCGCACGTCACCAGCGAGGGCGACATCGAGTTGACGGGCATCCGCGCACACACCGTCATGGCCGAGAACACGGTCGGCAACATTCTCTTCGACGCGGAACTGCTGCGCGGCGGCACATACGTGCTCAACTCGACGCAGGGCGACATACAGCTACGCATCACGGCCGAGGCCGGCTTTCGCCTGATGGCGGTCGCGCCCCGCACGCGCAACATAGACCTCAACGGCTTTGCACAGATGGGCGAGTTCGAGTTCATGAACGAGAAGCGCAAGGTCGTCGGCAAGGTCGGAGACGGCAGCGCATCTCTCAGCACCACCAACGGCCGCGGCTCCATCGTCTTCATGCCTCGCTGATGAGGTAAAAAGGCAGAAGGCAAAAAGGAAGATGAAAGGCACGCCCTTCATCTTCCTTTTTGCCTTCTGCCTTTTTACTTTTGCCCTTGCTGTTGTAGCCTGCAAATGATGAGAATCACACTACCGAGAATCTTCGCGCGCACAAGGCCCGTCGCCTGCGTCTTGTTGCTTGCACTCGTCGCGGTTGCAGTCACGCCTCAACAGCTTGCGACGGCGCAGAGCGGCCGACAACCGAAGGAGAACAAGTCGGCGCAGCCGACGGTGGCTGCTACCACAGCGCCGCTGCTCCGGCGCACGACGACGCGGCGCGAGGTGTACAGGCTCGGCTTCGGCGGCTCGGTGACAATCGACGGCGCGCCCGAGGGCTCGGTCACGGTCGAGGGCTGGTCGAGAGGCGAGGTCGAGCTTGTAGCGGAGGTCGAGCAGAGCGCCGACACCGAAGAGAATCTCTCGCGGCTCGCCGCGCTCAACACGTTCGTCGTTGACGAAGACCTGAACCACCTGCGCGTGATGACCGTCGGTCTGCACGACCGCAAGTATGCGAAGCGCGCCGCGCGCGACCTGCCGAAGAACCTGCCTTCGATGCCTTGGAAGATTGATTATCATTTGAAGGTGCCCGCCGCCGTTGACCTCGAAATCAATGCGGGGCGGGGCGCGCTGACGGTGAACGGGGTCGAGGGCGCGCTCAGGGTGAACGCGGGCGGCGGCGGCGCGTCTCTCTTCACACTCACGGGCGGCGATGTCGAAGCCACGCTCACCTCCGGCCCCGTCACGGTGCGCGTCCCCGCGCGCAACTGGCGAGGGCAGGGGATGAGCCTACGCGTCGCCACAGGCGACCTCAACGTGGAGTTGCTCGCGGGCTTCAGCGGCGACCTCGACGCGCAGGTGCTGCGCACGGGACGCATCGAAAACAACTTCGCCGGGCTCACGCCACGCGAGCGCACCAAGCCGACCGACCGCTCTCTCGAAGGACGCGCCGGTCAGGGCGGCGCGCATCTCTCCTTCACCGTCGGCGACGGCACGCTGCGCATCTCACAAGTGAGCAGTAAGCAGTGAGCGATGAGCATTGAGCATTGAAGCATTAGCAGTAAGCATTGAGCAGGGAAGGTGAATAATGAAAGTCAAGCTGCTCACCTCTCACTGCTCACTACTCATCGCTCACTCTTCACTGCTCGTTGCTCCCTCTCGTCTGGACTTCTCGCCATGCTGCCCGCTATGCTGCGCTTCGGTCGCGCGCGGTGAGCGCGAGCCGTCACCGCTCTCTTAAAACTTCTTACCGGGAACCGAGACGATGTCAGTCAAATCAGACCGCTGGATACGGCGCATGGCCGAAGAGCAACAGCTCATTCAACCCTTCGACGCCTCGCTCGTGCGCGACGTGGGCGGCCGACGCATCATCAGTGCGGGCGCATCCTCCTACGGCTACGACATGCGTTTGGCCGACGACGACTTCCGCGTCTTCTCGCCCATCCACAGCCGCGAGATTGACCCTAAGAACTTCGACGAAGACTCGCTCGTCGAGCCGCCTCTGCGCACCGCCGACGACGGCTCGCGCTACTATCTGCTGCCGCCGCACTCCTACGCCCTCGGCGTCACGGTCGAGACCTTTCGCATGCCGCGCAACGTCACGGGCATCTGCATGTGCAAGTCTACCTACGCGCGTGCTGGCCTGATGCTCAACACGACCCCGCTCGAAGCCGGTTGGACGGGCCGACTCGTCATCGAGCTCGGCAACCTCGCAGACCTCCCCCTCCGCGTCTACGTGGGCGAAGGCATCGGCCAAGTCATCTTTCTCGAATCCGACGAAGACTGCGATGTCTCCTACCAAGACCGAGGCGGCAAGTATCAGGGGCAGACGGGTCTAACCTACTCACGTCTGTGAACATCAGCCATAAATGTGACTGGAAGCATATGTGAATGTTCGTCGTTATTTATAAATGGAGAGTCAAAGAGGGAAAAGAGCAGGAGTTCGTTGACGGGTGGCACCGTCTGACCGAGAGCATTTATCGGCGACTGGGAAGCCTCGGCTCACGCTTGCACAAGGCGACGGACGGAAGCTGGATCGCGTATGCGCAGTGGCCGGACAGGCGCACGTGGGAGAATGCCAGCGAGGAAATAGACGACGAGGCGGTGCGAACAATGCGGGGGGCCATTGAACGGCGTTACCCTTACACATGCATGGAGGTCGTTGACGATCTTTTAGAAAAATAGATGTTCAGCTTGAAGCGCGCGGTGAATAGCTTTGATGCTTGTCATCCGTACTTCCTGATTCCCACCCAAAGTCTCACCATACCTGTTGCTCAAAAGGACTCTTTCGCCGCAAGACACGAATGCGTCGGCGTGCGGGATGTGAGAGGCGAATGTCCGTCCAGCTATTTCCGCTAATGAATGACGAAATCAGCCGGTAAACAGCCGCGAGAGCCAGAAGAAACCTCTTGTCTCCTCCGACCAAAGTTCGGTAGTCTGCCCAAGCCTTTCGAGCGTAAGACAATCGGTTGAGTTTCGCGACCCGGCGAGTCCTCAAGGGTCTTGGAAACATTCAACCGCCACCGAGCATTCATCAACAAGCCAATGCTCCTCACCGCGCAGTGTGCCTGCCGGTAAGGAGCGTCAACTCCTCAAACCCGAAGAAAGGAATCACGGTATGCCAGACTATTCGATAGACTTTAAGAAGGTAGACGCCGCTTTCCAGCATCTCGCCGATAACAAGGACGGCAACGCCGCGCTCGACCAGTTGAGCAAGGCGCTCGATCATCTGGGAGGTAGTCTCCAACCCAAGCTCAACGCTTACGAGACCAAGTACCTGCTCACCAACCTCATCGAACAGAGGCAGGGCGCGCAGGCGGCGGGCGTGATCGGCGGCACCGGCGGGACGAAGTCAAGGGTCAAGAGCGGCTTCCTGATCAAGACCGCCGTGCCCGAGTAGTCCGCACATCAGCGCGGACAGATGCGGCGCGTGTGCCGGTAGACTCTTCGGGTGAGGAGTCGCCCGACGTTTCTTCGGCACGAGAGCGTCGCCTCAGACACGAGTGAGGGCCGTGGCAATGGAGCTGATCGATTTGCCGGGGGCAACGCTCCGGATGGGATCAAACGCCGACGAAGTTCATAGCTGTGTCAGGTACTGGGGCGCGAGGCTGGTTGACGCCGCCTACAACACGGATGAGTTTCAGCGTTGGATTCTCAAGGAATTTCCAAAGCACCCGGTTAAGATCAGCCCCTTTGCCATCGGACGATTCCCGGTGACGAACCGTGAATACTCACGCTTCCTGTCAGAGACCATGGGCCTCGCGCCTGAGTCAATCAAGTGTGGCGAGCCTGATGATCATCCGGTCTGGGGCATCTCGTTTGAAGAAGCACTTGAATACGCCGCATGGTTCGGCAATCGCGCAGGACTGACTTGCCGTCTCCCGACCGAAGCCGAATGGGAGTACGCGGCTCGCGGCCCTTCGGGTCGTGACTATCCTTTCGGCACGGCCTTCGACCCCGAGCGTTGTAACACGTTCGAGTCGGGAGTTGGGCGCACCACGCCGGTCAATCAATACCCTGCGGGGGCGTCGGAGTTCGGCATCTGCGACATGGCCGGTAACGTCGAGGAATGGACGATGGATTTGTACGCGCCGTATCCCGGCGGGGTGTTCATTTGCGATGACCTCTCGGAAGTTTGGGGAGGGCGTTACAGAATCCTGCGCGGAGGCTCTTTCGCTCGTGGCGGCGACCTGGCGCGTTGCGCGCGCCGCCATGGGCCTTTCCCGTCGCCCGTGTTTCGCTACACGGGTTTCCGCATCGTGGCGGCTCCGGCCTCTTAACCTGCGGGCCTCGCCTTTATCTTCGGAGGAATCCTGATGATCGCCGCACGTAAATTCGAGTCTTTCTGCATTGACCCCGGCGAGAGGTGGATTTTTGCCGGTAACATCTCGGGGCAACTTTCGGTCATAGACATTGACGAGTTCCGCATCCTTCACGAGACACAGGCGCACGCGGGCGGAATTCAAGCGGTAGCGGCTCATCCGCAACTGCCTTACGTGGCCGCGCTCGCCACGGATCGAAGCGTCTCCGTGTGGAGCTATGACGAAGCGGGCGAACTGCGCCGCATCTGCTCGATACCTCTGCGCAATATCAAGCCCGTCAACGACGAGGACGAAGTCCCTTACGTTCAATCAACCAGTCAGGCGCTCGGCTTCCACGACAGCCAGCGGCGGATAGTGACGCGCAGCGGTAACGCGGGACTCGTCGAGCTTGAGTTCACGGAGGACGGCGCTTACAGCATCGTCAACTGCGCACGCATACACCGCGACGCCGATTTGATTAGCGTGCGCTTCGCCAAAAACAGCGACCTCGTGTTGAGCGGTTCGATTGACGGCGAGTTCGTCCTCTCGGAGCGCGGCCAGTTGATACGCCGCTGGGACGTGGGGCACAACGTTCACTGGGCTGAGCATTTGTCGGATACGACCTACCTGCTCGCCAGCGACCGGCGCTGCGTCGCGCGCGTGGACATCAACGAGCCGGGCACGATTCTCATCGGCGAGTCTTTCACGCGCGACGATCTTGAGCACGTCACCTATAACCGTTCTTCGGGGCGCGCGTTCGTCGGCAGCTTCGACCGCACGATATACGAGATAGATACCGAGTCGTGCGCGCCGACGCGCGTGGCCTTCGAGCCGCCGTTCAAGTGCCGCTGGGTGAAGACGCTTGAGCGTTCACCTTCAACGCTTCTGATTCAATGTCGCAACGGCGGACTCTACAAGGCTTCCGTTGATACGGGCGCGTGTCTCGGCGTCATCAAGCAGACGCCGGACGCGCTCTGGACAGCAATCAACGCACCCGATGGAAGTCTCTTGCTGAGCGGCGAGGGCGAGTCTTTGGTTCGCATCGAGCCGCAGTCATGCGACCCGCTCTCGCGTGCGCCGGTCTTCTCGGTCGGCAAGTCAGCGCTCGGGATGCGCCCCGACTCCTACACGAAACGGATGGTGCGGCAAGCTTCGACGGGACTTCTGGTACTCGGCCGGACGAACGGCGATGTGGTCGTGGTCGAAGATGATGAAGTGAAGCGTGTGTGGAACGTCGGCTCGGCCGTGCGTGACCTCGAAGTCGCGCCGTCGCGCCCCGACCTGTTCGCTGCTTGCGAAGACGGACACGTCTACAAACTCGATCTTGAGACCGGCGAGGTCAAGCTCTCGTTCGAGTCCACGGCGGGGCAGCCCTTCTGGTCGCTCGCCTACAACCCTTGGAGCAACGCTTTGGCCGTCGGCGAGCGCGGCGGCGCGCTCTCGGTGCTCGACGCGGATGACTTCGCGGTCGTCACGTCGGGGCTCAAGACCTCGCGCACGAAACGCATGAAGTGGGCCGACGCCGACACGTTGCTCTACAACAAGCAGGACGAGTTGCACAAGATTGACTTCCGTTCGGGTGAGCGTGCAAAGCACGTGGGGCCGGTCGGCAACACGATTGAGGATTTCATCTGGGACGAGGAGCGGCGCTACCTCGTCATGATTAGCTACACGTGCAACCTGCTTCTCTGCGACTACGAATCGGGCGAGGTGATAAACGAAGTGCCCGACCAGATGGACTACTCCAAGGGGCTCATCTGGATTGACCCGCAGCGCAGGCTCGACGCCTACCCGTTCGACTTCATCACCTTCGGCAGGTCGGGCAGCGCGCATCACTTCCGCATCCACGACGAGAAAATCCTCGCGCTGGGGCCAATCAGGAACTGTTAAAAAAGGGGGCCGATGATATCTCACCGCTCGCCCATCAGCGGCGTTGACGCCTATGCCGGGCGCTACGTCGCGACGGCCGGTTACGACAATCAGGTGATACTGTGGGACGCCGCGCTGAAGGTGGGCATCGCGCGCGCCTTCCACGACCACCTTGCGAACCAGTGTCGTTTCAGCGCCGACGGAAAGTTCCTCGTGACGGCGAGCAGCGATTACACCGCGCGCCTCTGGGAGCTGCCTTCGCTGCGTTTGAAGGCCGTGCTCTCCGACCACGAAGACGATGTCGAGATGGCCTCGATGTGTCGGCATAGCGGAAGGATAGCGACCGCTTCAAGAGACCACATGGTACGCATCTTCGACGCCGGGGGAGGCCGTCCCATGCGTCTGCAAGGACACGACGCGGACGTGCTCTCGGTGGAGTGGGTCGGCGGAGGGCGCGAGCTTCTGTCGAGCAGTGACGATGGGACGGTGCGGCGCTGGTGCGCCTTGACGGGGCGACTCGTCGAGACGCTCGACCTCGGCGGGGCTGAGACCGACACGGTTGTCGTGGGCGAGCGCGGGGCGATTTACGTCGGCAACGACGAGGGCGAGGTCATCGCCATCAGGCACGGCGAGACGCACCGTGTGCAGGCGCACAGGGCGGGCATCAAGCGGCTTCTGTACGAGCCGACGGCAGGCATGCTCATGAGCGCAAGCTATGACCGGACGTTCAAGCTCTGGTCAATCGGCGCGGACGATGGCTCGCTCTGCCCGACCCGCACGGTCGAAGTCCCTTCGTGCGTCTGGCTCAGGTCTTGTGCCTTCGCGGGGACTTCAAAGCTCGTCTTCGGAACGTTCGGCAGCTCATACGCCACCTACGACATCGAGCGCGACGCGTGGGACTTGGACGGCGTCGGCCACACGCCGGGACTCAACGCCGTGAGAGTCGTTGACGGAGAGACGTACACGGTGGGCGATGCCGGTGTGGTCTGCCGCGACGGACATCGCGTTGCATCCGTGGGGAGCCTCTGCAACTTCATCGGCGAGTTGCACCGCCGCGTCGTCACGGGCGGGCAGATGGGCACACTCTTCGACGCACAGACCGGGCGCACGCTACACCAGCACCGCTCTCCTTTAAACTGCTCTGCCGTGTTCCGCCGTGGCGGCGAGGAGCACTTGATAGTCGGCACGTACACTGGCGAGGGGCTCGTCTTTCGTGCGGGCGAGCGCGACCTCTTCACGCACGTCTTGACATTGAAGCTGCACGACAACGCTATCAAAGGGATAGCGTGCAACGACGAATACATCTTCAGCGTCTGCGCGACGGGGGCCGCAGCCTTCCACCGCGTAGATACTCTGGAGCGCGCCGAATTCATCTCGGACGCGCACGAGAAGATAAGCAACGGAGCAGCGGCGCTGCCCGACGGGCGTTTCGTCAGCGTGAGCCGCGACCTGAAGCTACGCATCTGGTCAATGACCTCGCGCCGCGATGTCGTAACGCCTCACGCACACTCCGTGAAGTGCGTGGCGGCCTCCGGTCGCGGAGAGCTTTTGGCGACGGGCGCATACGACGGTACGGTCGCTCTGTACAACTGGCGCGAGAATGTCTGGGTTCATACGGAAAGGCCGACCGCGTCCGGCATATCCTCTCTGACGTGCGGGGTCGCACCCGACACTTTCATCGCCAGCTCATACGACGGTCAACTCTATTCAATCTCAGCCGGATGACGGCCACGCTTGGCCCATCTCCTTCGCACCCTCTTAAGAAGATGAGAGACGACAGCACCAAAAACTGGAACGACCAGACCGACCTCTACTATCTCGACCTCGCACTCGGGCTTGCTGCCGAAGGGAAGGGGCTCGTCAGCCCGAACCCGCTGGTGGGCGCTGTCGTCGTTAAAGATGAGATGGTGGTCGGGCGCGGCTATCATCGTTATGAATATCTTAAACACGCGGAAGTGCTGGCGCTCGAAGAAGCGGGCGAAGCGGCAGAAGGCGGAACGATATATATAAACCTTGAGCCGTGTTCGCACAGAGGCGGCGGCAAGCGCACGCCTCCGTGTGTGGATGCGTTGGTCGCCGCGCGAGTGGCGCGAGTCGTCTCGTGCATGGCCGACCCTAACCCGCGAGTCAGCGGAGGCGGCTTTGCGAGGCTGCTCGAAGCGGGCATCGCCGTCTCGGTCGGCATGAGGGCGGACGCGGCCCGACGGCTAAACAAAGAATACGTCAAGTTCATCAACGCCTCGCACTCGTTCCATGAGCAAGCGCAGGTTAGAGGCTTGGGCTGAGGAGATTCGCCATGATGCAGACATATCTTGAACGCCCGCGCACCCCGCATGCGCTGTCCATCAAGCGAGTCGCGGCGGCGCGTCTTCCTACCGAGTGGGGCGAGTTCACAATCGCCGGGTATCGTTCGCTCACGAGCGACGAAGAGTTCGTGGCTGTGTCTAAAGGAGAGATGCGCGCCGGGACGGACACGCTCGTGCGCATACAGTCGCAGTGCATCACGGGCGAAGTGTTCGGGTCGGTCAAGTGTGACTGCGGAGCACAACTGCGCCGGGCTATGGAGATGATCACGCGCGAGGGAAGAGGCGTCGTCGTTTATCAACTACAGGAGGGGCGCGGCATCGGGATAGTCAACAAGATACGCGCATACGCCCTACAGGATGAAGGCGCGGACACGGTCGAGGCGAATGAACGTCTGGGGTTCGCCATAGACCTGCGTGAGTACAGGCAGTGCGCCGAAATCCTGATTGACCTCGGGCTGGACAGAGTAAGACTGCTTTCAAACAATCCGTTGAAGCTGAGCGCGATGAAGGAAGCAGGGATAGAGGTTGTGGAACGAGTCGCCATCGAGGTCGGAGCTTCGGATCATGCGCTGTCATACCTGCGCACCAAGAAGCGAAAGTTGGGCCATATCTTCACTTCCCTCTGACATCGTCTAGTGGTCGCCGCGACCGCGAACGCTCGACTTCAAGCGGCGACCGCAATCAACCGCTGGTTGACGAACGCTTCGTCTCGCCCGCCCTGATACTGGCGCGGCGGTAACGTTGATGATAAGCCGCGGGCGTCTCTCCGTATCTCGTCTTGAAATCTCGGATGAAGTGACTCTCATCCGTCATCCCGACCGCGCTCATAATCTCTTTCACCCTCAGAAAAGTTGTCTCGCCCAACTCCTTTGCTCGCTCCAGCCTGAGCTTCTTCAAGTACTGCGCGGGGGTCATCCCCACTTCGGATTTGAACAGATGGCTCAAGCGCGAAACCGAGAGGTTCAGCGACCGGGCTATCTCGCTGAACTTTAACCTGCGACCGATGTTGGCTTGAATGTGGTTCACGACCAGTTCTATCCGCTTATCCATAACGGCTCCTGTATCCGTGAGGTCGGCCCCGACGGCAGCGACAACGCATGGAACCGGCGCATGTAACAATCACGCGCCGCTTACGTCGTGCCTCCGGTACCGACGTTGGAGATGAGGGCTGGAAGCGTAGCAACTCTGCGGCTTCAAGCCGGGAGCAGGCTTCAAGTTGACTGGTAGCTCGACGAGAGACGGCTACCGGACGTTTAGCTGAGCATATGAGGTGAACAGGACAAGAGGTTTCTTTAACAGTTTATCTGACTTCCGGCGAGAACGGAGTCACACGGCAGCAGCAGTCGGCGCATAATTATCGTTCCGTGGGACGATGATTGTTTTGACAATAAGAGGTCACATTGGAGTCACCATATCGACTTGTGATAACGATGAGGCGTCACACGGGGGAAAAGTAAATTGCTTCTTGCTTAAAAACGGGCCGTCATTATAAATTTTTTTCTTACCTTGTCAACAGAGAATCGCTCGACGAGCCGGGTGGAGGCCGTAGCCGGGCCCCGGCACCGAAGCTGCGGGCGATAAAACTTCCGAGGAGGCTTGAAGCGATATGCTGCCACCCATCCCCAAGTCATGGCGTCAGCAGGTCGGTGGAGAGGTCGAGAAACCTTACTTCCGGCAACTTGCGGAGTTCGTCGAGCGAGAGCGCCGCGACTTCGAGGTCTACCCGGCCGAGGCCGAAACGTTTCAGGCGCTTGAGTTGACGGCCTTCCGCAAGGTGAACGTGCTGCTGCTCGGGCAAGACCCATACCCCGGCCCCAATCAGGCGCACGGCCTCTGCTTCTCCGTAAAGCCGGAAGTCCCCATTCCCGCTTCGCTCCGAAACATCTTCAAAGAATTAAAGAGCGACATCAAAGACTTTCGCGTTCCCAACAACGGCTATCTCGCTAATTGGGCCACGCAAGGGATCTTGATGCTCAACACCGTGCTCACCGTCCGCGCGGGCAAGATCGGCTCGCACAGGGGCAAGGGCTGGGAGACTTTCACCGACATGATCATCGAGCGGGTCAACGCCAAACAAGACACGGTCGTCTTCGTCCTCTGGGGCAAAGACGCGCAGGGCAAAATCGGACTAATAGACAAACATCGTCACCGTATCCTCAAAGCCGCGCATCCCTCGCCACTCTCTGCCGCACACGGCTTCTTCGGCACGCGCCCTTTCTCAGCCGTCAACCATGCTTTAAAGAAGGCGGGCAAACCCGAAATAGACTGGCAGATTCCCGACATGTGAGACGCGGCAGCGCGCCATCACCAATCTGTTTTCAAAGGCGAGCCGATGATGAGGCGATAAGCGACGGGCGCGACGGCGAGCGTCATGCTAATCCACGTCGCGGGGTACTTGTAATCTTCGACGAGGAAGAGAAGGCGCGGCGGGAGATAGAAGAGGAGGATGACGGGGCTGAGGAGGATGAAGCCGAGGGCGCGCGAGAGCACATCCCCCACGCCCGTTGCGCGCACGTTTGACCCCGAGGTCACGGTGTTCCAGACGGCGAGGTTCACGAGCATATACGCGAAGAGGCAGAGGTCTGCGACGACCTCCGACGCGTGCGAGTTGCGCCAGTCAGGCTCGGGCGGCTTCTTGTACGGCATCATCGCGCGCCAGACGAGCGCCGTCGGAATCATGCTGAGGAAGAAGACGAGCACCGTGCTGCCGCCCGACGCCTTAGGCAGTAGCAGCGCGACGATTCCTGCGGAAGTGACGAGCGTCAATGCGAAGTGAAGAATGATTAAACAACCCAAAGGGCTCTCGTCGCTGTCGTGTTGCGCGAGCAGTCTCGCCTGAAGCGGCCTGCGTTTGAGCCACGCGCCGATGAGCTGCGCGGTGAAGGCCGCCGAGATGATGATGAGAAGAGTGCGGCTCGCCTGCGGGTCGTCGCTAAGAAAAGTTTGTGACAGCAAACGCCCGATGTGGCGCGTCAGAAGCCGAATGAGGAAGACATTGACCACGAAGACCGCAAGGTCGAACAGCAGCCCACGGTAGTTGACCGGTAGGAACCGGCGTTGGCCCTTCTGTTTGCTTCGGTCTGGCAAGGAAGCCTCTGAGAAGTCGGGCCCGCGACTCGCGGCTTTAAGCCTGTGTGCGCGAATGTATGAGGCGGCGCAGACGGTCGGAGAAGAGCACGTCTATCTTTTGCGGCTCGATGACCGCAGTGACTTCGCCGGGGCCGAAGACCGGATGCGTCATGGATTGACCGGCACGATATGTGCGCGCGGGGTCATAGGGCGCACCCGCTTTCGCGGCGGGACGGTCAGTTGAGGCTCCGTCGCTTGATTTGAAAGAGCTGCGTGTGCCGCACTGCGGGCAGCTCACGCGTGAAATCCCGCCGCGCTTCGTGACCGAAGCCACGACGTGCCCGCGTTCTTCGCCGCACACTGCGCAGAACTTCTCCACACGCTCGCCGACCTTGTGTGCCTGTTGCTCCACTGTCTGATGCCTCCGGGTTTCTTTACTTGTACCTGTAGGTGATACGGCCGCGCGTCAGGTCGTAAGGCGAAAGCTCGACGCTCACGCGGTCGCCGACGAGGATGCGGATACGATTCTTGCGCATCTTGCCCGAAATCTGCGCCAGTACGACGTGCTCGCTGTTGTCTATCTGAACCATGAAGAAGGCGTTGGGCTGCTTATCAACCACCACGCCGGATGCCGGGACAAGGTCTTCTTTAGCCAATCGTCGGTCTCCTTTATCTGTGTTGGGGGACGGCCGCGCCTGTCGTAGCGCGCGGCCATACAATTTAACCGGGGTCGCTCTTTAGCGTCCCGCGCGGCGAGGTCGAAAACTACGGCGCGTGCTGCTGCCCGAACCGCGCATCGCTCGCCCTAAGGGCTTGACCGCGGCTCGCACCGTAGCCTGTGCGCCGCCGAACGAGGGAAGCACCACGCGCTCGACCGACTGACCCGTCAAACGCTCGATGGCGCGCATCGAAAGCTCGTCAACGGGCGTCACTAGAGTAATCGCGCGTCCGTTCTTGCCCGCGCGACCCGTGCGACCGATGCGGTGTACGTAATCCTCGGGCGCGGCGGGCACGTCGTAGTTGATGACGTGCGAGATTGACTCAACGTCGATGCCGCGCGCAGCGATGTCGGTGGCGACGAGAACGCGCGTCTGCCCGTCCTTGAAGCCGCGCAGTGCTGCCTCTCTCTGAGGCTGCGTGCGGTCGGCGTGAATGCGATTCACCTTGTGCTCACGCGCGAGCAGGATGTGCGAAAGACGCTCGGCCCCGCGCCGCGTGCGCGTGAAGACGAGCACGCGGTCGAAGTTGTCGCGCTCTCGCTCAAGCAGGTCAAGCAGCAGAGCCGTCTTAGACTCGGCCGCCACCGGGTAAGCCGTCTGCTCGACGGTCAAAGGCGCACGACCGCGCTGGCTGACCTCGATCAGCTTGGGCTCCTTCATCGTCGTGCGCGCAAGCTCTTCGATCTCGCGCGACATGGTCGCGGAGAAGAGAAGCGTCTGCCGCTTTGGCGGAAGCTCAGCGAGTATGCGACGGATGGCGGGAAGAAAACCCATGTCGAGCATCCGGTCGGCCTCGTCTAAAACGAGCACTTCGACGTGCGAGAGGTTGAGTGTGCCGCGCTCGACGTGGTCGAGCAGGCGGCCAGGCGTTGCGATGACGACGCCGACCCCGCGACGCAACGCGTCGGTCTGGCGCGACATGCTCGCGCCGCCGATGATAGCCACGCAACGCGGGCTGCCCTTCGGTGCAAGCTGCTTGTAGCTCTCGTCAATCTGTGTAACTAGCTCGCGCGTCGGCGCGAGTACGAGCACGCGCACCCCGGGTCGGGGCGCATCTCCCATACGTTGAATCGTAGGGAGGAGAAAGGCCGCGGTCTTCCCCGTGCCGGTCTCGGCACAGCCGATGAGGTCTGCGCCGGTCAGCACGACGGGTATCGCGCGCTCTTGAATTGCTGTCGGTTCTGTATAACCGAGGGACTCGCAGCGGCGCAGAAGCGTCGGGCGGAGTCCAAGTTGAGAAAATTCCATTCAGTTCCTTCTACCATCGCCCGCGCCGTGAAGGAGCGGGCGGTCAATGTCGAAAATCGAAAGCGCCCCCGGCGTGTTGTTCAGGCCAGAGGCGCTTCGTGTAAAGGTCGCTGGCTGTTCGGCTCGCCGTTTACCAACGAGGCTCGCGGTTGCCACCACCGCCGCCACCGCCGCCGTAACCGCCGCCGCCGCCGCCGTAGCCGCCGCGTCCGCCGCCGCCACCACCGCCACCGCGATTGCCGCCGCCGCCGAAGCCACCGCGTCCGCCGCCACGATCCTCACGAGGCCGCGCCTCGTTGACGGTCAGATTGCGCCCGCCGAACTCTTTGCCGTTGAACTGCGCGATGGCCGCCTCGGCCTCTTCCTTGGAAGACATCTCGACGAAGCCGAAACCGCGTGAGCGGCCCGTGTCACGGTCTTCGACGACCGAAGCCGACTCGACCGTGCCCGCCTGCGCGAACAGGTCGCGGAGGTCTTCGCTTGAAGTCTGGAACGAAAGGTTGCCGACGTAAAGTTTAATGGACATGCAGGTGTACCTCTCCCCTTTGAGGAGTGTTAAGAGAAGCTTCCCATTTAAGTTTGCTTCGGCGAGACGGTGGCTGGCGAAGGCTCGGGTCTGGGGTGCTCTCGAAGAGCGGCTTCCGATCAGTTAACAAATGCCTGCTCTCGAACCATCCAAACGCCGCCGCCAACTTCGAGGCACGGGGCGCATCACCGTCGATGCGCGAGAGAAGGAATGACGGAGCTATGATGCACTAAAACTGTATGAAGTTGCAACAGCCGGCGGGCGGTTTGACACGCCACCTGTTATCCTTTTTATGTGTCGGCCAAACGCGCGGTTGAGATTAGCCGAAAGATGAGCCGGAAGAAATGAGACCGCTGACTGGCAGTGCTGCGCTCGCGGCAAGCGGGCGTAAGTCTAATGTTTCGCCATGAAGATGGTGAGGAATCTGATAGACAATTACTTTGCACGAGAGTAGAAGTTCTACACGCTGACGAAACCGCTACGATCTCTTCCCGACGTAGCTTTCTCGCAACCTTTGACCTCGCGTTCAATGACATATGGGACGATACATTCCTAAAAGCTCTGGCCTATTTCTTATGAAACCTTCAAGAAGAAACCTGTTCTTTATCCTTCTTGCAGCAATAGTTGCGACCTTAACTACAACTACGACACTGCGCGGTCGTGAGCAGGTCGGCGACAAGGCTACGCTGCCTAAGAGACAGCAAGAGCAAGAAGAGTTTGAAAGCCAATTCCCCGCCACAGGCTTTGAAGCTTCGGAGCCAACCGATCCTGATAAAAGAGCCCTGAGACAGAAGAAGAGCAAACAGTATGATAATAGTCACTTTGTAAATAGGGGCGATGCGTCCAGCGCTGCCACGGAATCGGTCTTTTTCGATGAGTGGGATGCAGGGCTTCCCGCCTTACCGAGTTCCCAAAGTGAGGTCATAGTCATCGGTGACGTTACTGACGCTCAAGCTAATCTTTCTAACGACAAGACCGGCATCTATTCGGAGTTCACTGTCACCATTGAAGAGATATTAAAGAATGGCACCCCAGCCACTCTGGCGGTCAACAGTGCTGTTTGTTTGGATCGACAAGGCGGAGCTGTTCTTTACCCTTCCAAAGGTAAGTATCTTTACCGTGTTGCCGGACAAGGTATGCCACGCGTCGGAAGGCGTTATGTCTTTTTCTTAAAAGCTACCGACCTGGCACAAACATTCAGGATCGTCACCGCTTACGAACTGAGAAGCGGAAGGGTCTTCCCATTGGATTCTGCGGAGCAGTTCAACGTCTACAAAGGGGTAGAAGCAACAAAGCTCTTGGACGCGCTGTGGAGTGTAATCGGCCGTTCCGGGACGGAGATAAATTAAGATGGGTCTTCACCGCCCCATATCATTGCTTCTGCGCGTTAGTGCGGTTTGTCTTTTAACCTTTGTCGGAACCCGATTGGTACTCGGTCTACTGGTGCCCAGCGCTAGGGCGCAGTCCAATTGTTGTACTGTACAGCCACCGCTGGAGGTTGACTATTTGGGCACTTCCTGGCCCCAGGGTCAATCTGTAGCCGTTCATGTTCAAGCAGTATTCGGCGACGATGCAAAGAATGAGCTAAGCGCCGGTATTACCTCTTGGAACAGCTATACTGTCAATACTTGCTCCGGTATCACTTTTATGGCTGCAACATTAGAGGATTTTACTGTTACTGATCCCATTCCTGATTACACAATCCGCGTAATTAAAGTGAATCCTAATCCCGGCGGTATGGGCGCGATAATAGTCCGCAAAGGAAATGACGGGCGCGCGATTAATGCGGACATGATGATTCACCCAGATGCCTCTTTCTCCGGATTGAGATACTTGGGAGCGCACGAGGCGGGGCACTCACACGGGATGAAGAATTGTAATTACTGCCTACTCGGAACCTCTATAATGACTAGAAGCGGTCTCATAAATAGCACCTGAGCAAAATCCTGATACAGCCCAGGTGCACGAAGCCAAGATAGTTTTCATCATGAAAGTCAAAGCGCATCGCGATACGGCGGAAGTTTTGCAGCCATGC
>JAVXWN010000133.1:0-8356 GCA_032230645.1 Acidobacteriota bacterium
AAACAGCATGAATTGGCGAAGCGGCAGCAGAAGGGGTTCGGCGGGATGGTGGCCTTCGACGTGGGCTCGCTGGAAAACGCGCGCACTGTGCTAGAATCCGTCCGCCTCTGCACGCTGGCCGAAAGTCTCGGGGGGGTCGAGACGCTGATTTCACACCCGGCGACGATGACCCACGCCTCTGTGCTTCCCGAAACGCGCGAACGTCTCGGCATCACCGACGGGCTCGTGCGCATTTCGGTCGGCCTCGAAGAAGTCGAGGACATCATCGCTGACCTTGATCAGGCTTTAAGCAAAATACCTTGAACCGTCAATCGTAAATAGTAGACCGTGATCTCGTCCCGGCCTCCTTCGGCATTTACTATTCACGATTTACCATTTACGATTTACGCCTTTATGTTCGTAGAGCTATACGCCAAGACCAACATCGGCCGCGTCCGCTCGGGCAACGAGGATAACTTTCTCGTGCTCGACCTCTCCGCGCCCAAAGCATGGACGGGCACGGACGGCGAGGCACCACCCGACGAGATGCGCCGCTTCGAGATCGGGCCCAAAGGTGTCGTGCTCGTCGTCTCGGACGGGATGGGCGGGGCGCTTGCCGGGGACGTGGCGAGCCGTATGGCGGTCGAGACCGTGCGCGACATGCTCGCGGGCGACGAAGAGACGGACGGCGAAGCCGCTTGCGAGCCCGATGCTCCGCTCGTTGACTGTTTGAAGAACGCGACCGACTACGCCAACTTCGCCATCCATCGCAAGAGTCAGGAAGACCCGCGCTGTAGTGGGATGGGCGCGACGCTGACCGCGGCAGCCGTCACGACCGACGGCGTCAGCCTGCTTCAGGTCGGCGACAGTCGCGGCTACGTCATTCGCGGCGGCCAGATCAAGCTCGCGACCAAAGACCAGTCGCTCGTCCAACAGCTCGTTGACGTGGGACAGATTAGCGAGCAGGAGGCCGAGACGCACATGTTCCGCAACGTCATCCTGCAAGCGCTCGGCGCGCAGCCCGAGCTTCAACCGGTGACGGGGCGCGTGCGTTTCTTTCGCGGCGACATCCTTCTGTTGTGCAGCGACGGGCTCTCGGGCAAGCTGCGCAGCGAGGACATGCTGCGCATCGTCACCGACTCGGACGGCGACCTCGCGCGCGCCTGCGAGGGGCTCGTAGACGAAGCCAACGAACGCGGTGGCGAGGACAACATCACGGTCGTCCTCGCGCGCCTCACCGGCGAAGACCTTCCCTCTCCAGACACCGACCGCATCACCGTCGAACTCCCCTCCGAGGGCGACGACACCATCGGGCACGAAGAAGACGACACGACCGAAAGGCTATGACGCGCCGCCTGCTCCCTTCAATTCTCATGGGGCTCGCGCTCGTCCTTCTCGCACTGGGTGCGGGAGAGGCGTTCGTCCAGCACCGGCAGGACGAGTACGTTCGTGCTATGACGCGTGAGGCGCTTGAAGGCACGGCGGGCCGCGACTTCGACTCGAAGGTTACGGCGCTGCGCGACTACGTTCGCGCGCACGTCAGGAACATTGATTTCAGCGCGAGAGGGCGGCCCTTCCTGCGCGACACGGCCGCCGATACTCTGAGCACGGGCAAGGGACGCTGCGGCGAGGCCGCGCGCGTCTTCGTCAACATGGCACGCGCCGCGGGCATCCCCGCGCAGAGGCTCTACCTCGAAGGCCGCAAGGCGCACGTCGTCACCGTCGTCGAGGCCGCGGACGGGCGCGAGATAGTCGTTGACGCCACGAACCGTTTCTACTTCCCTGACATCTTCACGCTCGATGCGCTAAAGCAACACACGGAGTTCGACACCTACTCGACCTTCGGCTGGAGGCGTCTCGCGGCGTTGCGCTCGCTCCCCTCGAACTTCGTAAACCTCGGGGCGCTCAGCTATCTGCTTGAGAACCCGCACGCGCTTCTTGCAAGCCTCTGCCTTCTCTCGTCCGCGCTCACGCTTGCGCTCGCTGCGTTCGTCAGACGACGACTCCCGCGAAGGAGCCCGCAACCCTTTCAAGTTCAAGAGGGATTTCCCGTGCCCTCGATGCTCGAAGGCGAAGGCGCGGAGGCGTAACCTCATTCGGGCACGGGACGATACCGCTTCACCATTCCAATTATTTCGCATGGGCCGGTCGGCAGGATGAAATAGTCTGTGAACCCGCTTGCCATCAGGCGCTCAAGAGTCTGTGCGCCGTCGCATGCGGTGTTGAGGATGATAGGCACGTCACGCATCCGGGGGTATTCGCGCAGTAGACGTGTGGCTCTATCGCCATCCATCACGGGCATCATAAAGTTCATCAAAATCAAGTCGGGCTGTTCACGCAGCGCCACCTCGACCCCTTCTCGACCGTCGTCGGCCGTGATGACTTCGTAGCCTTCCCACCTGAGCAATTCACGCACGATCTCATGCATCGTCACGTCGTCGTTCACGTCAAGAATCAATGGCCTGCTTCTTTTAACTCCGCCAATCATAATCAATGCCGTGCGACTAATCGGGCAGCTCGTGTGCGCGCCATTCGGGGAGAGTGTCGGCGCGGCGGACGTAGATGGAAGCGCCCTGCAAGCGTTCGACGACGACGCGGTCGCCTGCTTCGAGCGGCGGCTCGCCTTCGGCCGGGTACGCCGTCCAGATTGAGCCGAAGACCTTGACCGCGCCCTCGTTCAAAGCTCCCTGACTCGACGTAACGACAGTGCCCACTTGACCGGGCAGAGACGCCACTCCCATCTTCATCCCCTCGGGCTGGTCGCGCCCCGTGAAGTAGTTGCCGAAGATCGTGCGCGAGAGCGCCGTCAGCGCGGACGAGAGCACGATGAAGATGACGAACTGCGCGGCGAGCCCCGCGCCGAGAAAGCTTGCGAGCGCGGCGGCCAGAGCGCCCACCCCGAACCAGAGCAGCACGAAACCCGGCGTGAAGACCTCGGCGATGATGAGAATCACGCCGAGGATCGTCCACAGAATCCAGATAAGGTCTTCGCTCATCTCAAGAAAACCTTCAGCCCTTCAGAAAATTTTTCAACACGAACCAGACGTTAGCGGGTCGCTCGGCGAGCCGCCGCATGAAGTACGGATACCACGTCTTACCGTATGGCACGTAGACCCTCACGTTATAGCCGTCGCGCGCGAGTCCCTCCTGCAAATCGCGCCGCACGCCGTAGAGCATCTGGAACTCGAAGCTCTCCTTGCTGATGCCACGGCTTTCGGCGAACTCCTTCGTGGCGCGTATCATCTTCTCGTCGTGCGTGGCGATGCCGTGATAGACGCCGCTCGCAAGCAGCAGCTTCATGCAGCGCACGTAGTTCTCATCAACATCCTTCTTGTCGGGAAAGGCCACCTCTTGCGGCTCGTTGTACGCGCCCTTGCAGAGACGTATGCGCGCGGGGATGTCGAGCACGTCGCGCACGTCCGCTTCGGTGCGGCGCAGGTATGACTGGAGAACGATGCCGACCGTGTTCAAGTCGAACTCGGCGCGCAGGCGCTTGAAGATGTCGAGCGTGACCTGCGTGACGGGCGAGTCTTCCATGTCAATGCGCACGAAGTTGCCGCGACGCGCGGCCTCTTCGACGACCGAGCGCGCGTTGCGGTAGGTCAACTCCGGGTCGAACGAGAGACCGAACTGCGTGAGCTTGATCGAGACGTTCGAGCGAATGCCCGTCTCGTCAATGGCGGCGAGTATGCGTTTGTACTCGCGCACCTCGCCCTCGGTCTCGGCGGGGCTGGTGACGCCTTCGTTGAGATGGTCAAAGGTGGCCGTGCACCCGGCGGCGTTCAACTCGCGTATGGCCGCGATTGTCTCTTCGATGTCCTCGCCCGCAACGAAGCGCGCGGTCATCCTCTGAAAGGGTTTGAAGCGCGTGGCGAAGTCTTTCAGACCTTCGCGGCGCGAGAGAAAGAGGAGTGTGCTCCTTGCAACCATCGTCTCGTCCCGTTGTCCTGATTCTTGAATTAAGTGCGTATAAATTTATCAGCCGGAGCCGCTCCGCGCTGTGTTATGCTTCCCCGCGTTTTTCCCGCTGAATCGTTCCACAAGAAAACATAGGAGACGATAAGGACGTTTGCGTTGGAAGCTGCTCATCGCCGCCTCTTTGCTCGCCGCCACGGCGGGCGCGGGGGCGTGTTACGCGGCCTCGCGCTTTCTGTTTGCGCCTGCGGTGAGTCCCTTGCCGCCCGCAGGGACAGCCGCCGCGATACTGCTCATACCTCTGGGCGCGATCACCTACGCGAGCGTCTTCGTCTATCGCCACACCTCGCGTCGGCGCGCGCTACAGGCTGCGGCCACCGCGCTGCTGGCATCGCTGCTCACGCTGACGGCGCTCTCGCTCGGCTCGCTCCTCCACCTTCGCCCCGAGCCTGAACTCTTCCCCGCGCCACCCACAAAAACTGCCTGAAGGTTTCAACCCCAGCATAAGTAACGCGCCGTCCCGTGCGCAAGCGGGGAACCATGCTTCCTCACGAGTCGGCATGACTTTGACGCTCCCCATTCCGCTGAACTCTATTCGACTTTAACACGCCTGCCGGTCTCTCACGCAGGCAGGGTGCTTTGCAACGCTTCTTGCCGGACGCCCGAGAGCATAAACGAAGGGTCTGCTTGCCGCCCCCGGCGCTAGGAATTACAATGGCGCGTGCGTCCCATCTCGCCGCACGCATCACGTGATGAAACCATTTCTGTACGCGGCACTGACCGGTTACGTCATCGCCGCCATCCACGCCATTCTGGCCTTCGTTAACAAGCGCCGAGCCGCCGAGAGGATAACCCTCTACACGGTCGTCTTCGGATTCACTGCGCACACGGGCTCGATCATTTACGACTGGGCGTTGGAGGGTCGCTACCCGCTCTTCAGCACGCCCGAGGCGCTGTCGTTTCTGGCGTGGACGCTCGTCGTTGCCTTCGGGCTGGTCACGTATCGCTACCCGCTGCGTGCGCTCGGCGCGTTCCTGCTTCCCGTCGTCTCGCTGCTCGTCTTCGCGACGCAGTTCGTCACCTCCGACACGAACAAGAACCCGAGCAGCGTTACCGACGGCAGCGCCGCATGGCTCTTCCCCATTCACGTGACGCTGCTACTGTTCGGCTACGCCTCTTTCTTCGTCGCTTTCACGGCGAGCGTGATGTACCTGTGGCAGGAGCGCGAGCTTCGTCTGAAGAAGTTCGGCGCTATCTTCCATCGCCTGCCATCGCTCTCGACCGTTGACGACGTAGCCTCGACGGCCGCCAGCGTCGGCTTCACGCTGCTGACGCTCGGCATCATTACCGGCGTCATCTGGTTGCGCGCGCGCAGCGTCCGCCTCTTCCACAATGATCCGACCGAGTTCTTCGCGCTGTTGACGTGGATCGTCTATCTTGCGCTCCTGCACTATCGCGTCCAGTGGCGCGGGCGCAAGGCCGCTTGGCTCGGCGTCGGCGGCTTCACGCTCGTGCTCTGCACGTTCGTCGGCGCGGTCGTGCTCGGCGGCTTTCACGTCCTCCGATAACGTTTTATATGCTTGCCCTTCGTCGCTGCCCGTTTGTCAATCTGAAAGGAGCTAACGAATGTCAGATGAAGAAGTAGAACGGGCGATTGATTTTCTGCTCAAAAGTCAGGCGAATCTCGAAGCACAATCCGCACGCACGGACGAACGGGTCTCGCAGCTTGCCGAGCAGGTCTCTCAACTCGGCAAGCAGGTTTCGCAACTCGGCGAGCAGGTTTCGCAACTCGGCGAGCGAGTTTCTCAAGTTACTGAGCAGGTCGCTCAGCTCACCGATCAACTCGGTTCGTTCGCCGACACACAGGCGAACATCATGCGTGTGATGACGCGAACACTTGAGTCGCAGGCGCAGTTCAATGAGTCAATTCGTATGGCAGTCGGCGAAGTTTCTGCCAGACAGTCGCGGGTGGAAGAGGCGATAACTCGTCTGGCCGATTCGCAGGCGCAGTCGGATCGAAGGCTTGACGCGCTGATGAAGATCGTGGAGGAAGGACGTAGCGGCCGGCAGTAAGTCATGGCAATCGTTCTAGTCGGACTCAATCACAAGACCGCACCCGTCGAGGTGCGCGAGCGGCTCGCGTTCAGCGACGAAGCGTGCGCCGAGAACTTGCGCGCGCTCGTAGACGGCGAGGTCGTGCGCGAGGGTCTGATCGTTTCGACTTGCAACCGCGTCGAGATTCTGACTTCGTCCTCGGGGGCGAAGGGCGCAGAGGACGCCATCGGGCGGCTGAGCGAGTTCCTGAGCAGCGTGCGCTCCACCCCCGTCGAGCTTTTCAGCGGCCACCTCTACACACACGCCGACGAGGCCGCCGTGCGTCACGTTTTCCGCGTCGCTTCGTCGCTCGACTCGATGGTCGTCGGCGAGCCGCAGGTCTTGGGGCAGGTACGCCACGCCTACTCGCTCGCCGTCGCGGCGGGAACGGCCGGGCGCGTGCTGCACAAGCTCGTACATCACGCGCTGCGCGTCGCCAAGCGCGTGCGCAGCGAGACGGGTATCGCCGCCTCTGCCGTCTCCGTCAGTTTCACGGCGGTCGAGTTGGGGCGGAAGATTTTTGGCTCGCTCAAAGGTGTGACCGTGCTGCTCGTCGGCGCGGGCGAGATGGCCGAGCTTGCGGCGCAGCACTTAGCGGGCGCGGGTGCGGCGCGCGTCCTCGTCACCAACCGCACTTACGAGACGGCGCAGAAACTTGCCGTCAAGTTCGGCGGCGAGGCCGTCGAGTTCACCGCGCTCGAAGAGCATCTTGCGCAGGCCGACGTGGTTATCTGCTCGACGGCTGCGGGCGAGTACATCATCACGCCCGAGATGGCCGAGCGTGCGCGTGCCTCGCGCCGCAACCGCCCGGCCTTCTTCATTGACATCAGCGTGCCGCGCAATGTAGACCCGGCCGTGGCAAGGCTCGACAACCTCTTCATCTTCGATGTGGACGATCTTGAAGCAGTCGTCGCCTCGAACATACGCGAGCGCGAGCGCGAGGCCGAGCGCGCCGAACTTATTGTCGAGTCCGAAGTGATGCAGTTTCAACGTACTCTACGAGACCTCGACATCGGCCCCACGGTCGGCGCGCTCCGCGAGAAGCTCCGAGGCATCGCGCGCGAAGAGTTCGAGCGACAGCGTAGCCGCCTCGGGCCTCTGACGCCCGAGCAGGAGAAGGCCATCGAAGCGATGCTCATGTCGGCCGTCAACAAGATTTCGCACCCCGTCATACACCGCATGCGCCGCTCCTACGACACGGGTGAGGACAACGAGGTGCAAGCGTGGCGCGACATCTTCGGTCTGGAAGAAGAAGACAGGAGTTAGGGGTTAAGAACCGGGATGAACAGTATCGCCGTCCTTAACTGCCCCGGCTCTTAACCCCTAACCCCCGGCCCCTGTTCTTATGGAAATCATCATCGGTTCACGCGGATCAAAACTCGCGCTGTGGCAGTCGGAGTGGGTGAAGGCGCGGCTCGAAGCACTCGACGCGGGCGTTTCCGTTCGCATCGAGATTGTTAAAACGTCGGGCGACATCATGCGCGACGTTCCGCTCTCGATCATCGGTGGGCAGGGCGCATTCACGAAAGAGCTTGAGGTGGCGCTCCTCGAACGGCGCATCAACGTTGCTGTCCACTCGCTCAAAGACCTGCCGACAATCGTTCCCGCAGGGCTCTCCATCACGGCCACGCCCGAACGCGAAGACCCGCGCGACGCGCTCGTCCTGCGCGCGGACACGGACACGCGCGGCGCGTCAATTAAAGGTCTGGCTGAAGGCGCGATTGTTGGAACGTCGAGTCTGCGGCGCATCGCGCAACTCAAGCACCTGCGCCCGGACTTGAGAATTAAAGACCTGCGCGGGAACGTTGACACGCGCCTGCGCAAGCTGGACGAGGGCGAGTACGACGCGCTCATCCTCGCCTCGGCCGGGCTGCGGCGGCTCGGCTTCGGCGCGCGCATCGGCGCAGCCATCAACGCCGCCGAGATGCTCCCCGCCGTTGGTCAGGGCGCGCTCGGCATCGAGACGCGCGCCGACGACATTGAGACGAACGCGCTCGTCATGCAACTCGACGACATGCGAACGCGTGCGGCGGTGCTGGCCGAGCGTGCTCTGCTGCGGAGCCTCGGCGGCGGGTGTCAGGTTCCCATCGCCGCGCACGCGATTGTTGAGGGCGACCGTATGAGACTCGACGGGCTTGTCGCCTCGCTCGACGGCGCGCACGTCATACGCGACACGCTCGAAGGGAGTTCGAGCGACGCCGCCGGACTCGGCGACGCGCTCGCCGCGCGGCTCTTGGAGCGCGGCGCGGGGACGTTGCTTGCGGAGTTGCCTGTTCAGATGAATGATGAATGATGAACTGAAAGGCAAGCCGTCTTACAGTTCATTACTCATCGTTCATCGCTCATTCTTTCACCAACGCCCTCCCTT
>JAVXWN010000134.1:0-48985 GCA_032230645.1 Acidobacteriota bacterium
CGGGAGTGGAGACGATGGTCGGCCTCTTCATCAACACGCTGCCGGTGCGCGTGCGGGTGGACGGCAGGCAGAAGGTGGCACAGTGGCTACAAGATTTGCAGGCCGAGCAGGTGGAGATGCGTCGTTATGAGTACAGCCCACTGGCGCAGGTGCAGCGTTGGAGCGAAGTGCCCGCCGACCTCTCGCTGTTCGAGAGTGCGATGCGCTTTCAGAATTATCCCGTCGATCCCTCGCTGGCGGAGGGAGATGCGGAACTGAGGATACCGAGCGCCACAAGCGTCGATCACTGGCACTACGCGCTGAATCTGGTGGTGAATCTGGGGGCGCGGATGGCGCTTCGCATGACCTTCGACGCGCAACGTTTCGACGGCGACACGATAAGAGGGGTGCTCGAAGAGTTGAGGGACGTGTTGGAGCGCATGACGATTAACCCCAAGACTCATACGGTGGAAGACCTGCTCGCGCGCGCGGCGACAGGTTGAGCGCGTGCCCTGCTCGAAGCAACGCGACGGGTGTTTGTAAGTCGGCCCTTGTTAAGTGAAGTGAGCGGTCAAAGATTATGACTCCAGCACAGAGATTCCGCAGTTACATCGCGCCCTATCGCGGCCGGTTGATAGCCGGCGCGCTCTTCATCCTGCTGGCGAACCTCGCGAAGCTCGCCGCGCCCTTCGTGCTGGGGCGGGTGGTTGACGAGCTGACGGTCGAAGTCACGGGGTCGAAGCTGTTGCGCTACGGGCTGCTGATCGTGTTAATCGGGTCGCTGCAAGCCCTGTTTCTCTTCCTGCAACAGCGCACGTTCATACACATCTCGCGCCACTTCGAGTACGACATAAGAAACGACTTTTACGCGCACCTACAGAAACTCCCGTCGAGGTTCTACCAGCAATACCGCACGGGCGATTTGATGGCGCGCGCGATGAACGACATCTCGGTGGTGCGTATGCTGGCGAGCGCGGGTGTGATGTTCGCGGTCAACACCGTCTTCATCCTGCTGCTGATAATCCCGGTGATGTTGTCGATCAGTTGGCTGCTCACGCTCCTGACGTTCTTGCTGATGCCGCTGGTCGCGGTGGCGACGCAGGGCTTCTCCAAGCGCATACACGCGCGCGCGGGCGAGGTGCAGGAGTACGTCGGCATGGTCGCCAACCGCGCTCAGGAGTCGCTGTCGAACGTGCGCGTGACGCGCGCCTACACGCAGGAGCGTTCGGAGATCGAGGGCTTCGAGAGCGTCAACCGCGAGGCCGTGGCGCGCAACATACGTCTCGCGCGACTGACAAGCCTGTTCACGCCGACGCTGCAATTCATCGTCGAGACCGGCTCGCTGCTGGTGCTGTGCGGGGGCGGCGCGCTGGTCGTCAAGGGCGTCATCACCATCGGCCAGTTCGTCCAGTTCACGATATACACGGGCTTCCTCATCTACCCGATGATCGAACTCGGTTCTGTCATCAGCGTCTTCCAGCGGGCGAAAGTCTCGATGGGGCGCATTGACGAAGTGATGTCCGAGGAGCCCGCCCGGAGCGTCGCGAGGGGCGCGGCGGGCGACGTGAAGCTCGCGGGCGAGATCGAGTTCAGAGACCTGACGTTCAGCTACCCGGGCGCGGACGAGCCCGTGCTGAAAGGCGTCAACCTGCACATCGCGCCGGGGCAGACAATCGGCATCCTGGGCACCATCGGCTCCGGCAAGTCCACGCTGATGCAACTCGTGCCGCGCCTGCTTGACGCCGCGCCGGGACAGGTCTTGATCGACGGCCGCCCGGCCGAAGAGATACCGCTCGAAGTGTTGAGGACTGCCATCGGCTACGTGCCACAGGAGTCGTTCCTCTTCAGCGAGACGCTGGCCGGCAACATCTGCTTCGGGCTTGAGACGGCGACCCGCGAAGAGATCGAGCGCGCCGCCGCCGAGGCCGAACTGGAGCAGGACATCGAGACGGCACCGCAGGGCTACGCGACCGTCCTCGGCGAGCGCGGCATTACCCTCTCCGGCGGGCAGAAGCAGCGGCTCGCCATCGCCCGCGCGCTCATACGTCGGCCGCGCATACTGCTGCTCGACGACGCCCTCTCGTCGGTCGATACATACACGGAGGAGCGAATCTTAAAGAACCTGCGCCGCCTGATGCGCAGTTGCACAATCCTCCTGATCTCGCACCGCATCTCGACGGTGAAGCATGCCGACGCGATTGTGATTCTCGAAAACGGCTCGATAGTCGAGCGGGGTACGCACCACGAGTTGCTGGCGCACGGCGGCGTCTACGCCGGACTCTACGAGAAGCAGGTGCTCGAAGAGGAGTTGCAGGCGAGTTGAGCGGCCGGGCCCCGGCCCGCGCGCGGCACGGGCGGCAACGTCAGAGAATTATTTTAGAAGCGCCGCATGACGGCCGACAGTTATCGAGTTATGCCCAAACCACATCATAACGAAACCGCGCTCGGCAACGCGGGCGAGACACGTCTCATCCGTCGCCTGCTCGGGTATGTCGCGCCGTACAAGGCATACGCCCTCACGTCGCTCGCGATGACGCTGCTCAACGCGCCGCTCATGCTGGCCGGGCCGCCACTGACGAAGGCCGCCGTCGATCTCTTCATCGCGCCCGAACAGGCGCGGCAGCTAATCGGCTACGAGTACCTCATCACGCGCGGCGCGGACGCCGTCGGTCTGGGCGGGAGCGCCTACGGCGGGCTGGCCTTCATCGGGCTGCTGTTCCTGCTCGCCAACGTGCTCGCCTTCGCCATGCAGTACGCGCACGACATCCTGATGCAGTCGATGGGACAGTACGTGATGTACGACCTGCGCATGGAACTCTTCAGCCACCTGCAAAGGCTGCCGGTGAAGTTCCACGACCGCAACCCGGTCGGCCGCCTGATGACGCGCCTGACGAGCGACGTTGACGCGCTCAACGAGATGTTCACCGTCGGCATCGTCTCCATCTTCCGGAACGCCATCGTGCTGCTCTACATCCTCGGCTGGATGATTTACGTCAACTGGCGGCTGACGCTCGTCTCCTTCGCCGTCCTGCCGCTGCTGATCGGCGCGACCGTCTGGTTCCGCCGCGGCGTGCGCCGCGCCAACGCGGAGGTGCGCGTCCACGTCGCGCGCATCAACGCATTCCTGCAAGAGCACATCGGCGGCATAGCCATCGTCCAGTTGTTCAACCGCGAGGAGACGGAGCGGCGCCTGTTCGCCGACATCAACAGAGAGAACCGGCAGGCGAATCTGCGCGCCCTGTTCTTCACCTCGGTCTTCCAGCCGGGCGTCGAACTCATCGGGGCCGTCGGCGTCGCGCTCATACTCTGGTACGGGGGCGTGGAGGTGCTGGTCGGCACCGCCACCATCGGCATGCTCGTGGCGTTCATCCAACTGGTGAACGCCTTCTACCAGCCCATCTCAGACATCAGCGAGAAGTACAACGTCGTGCAGGCGGCGGTCGTCTCGTCCGAGAGGATTTTCGAGCTGCTTGACGAGCCGGTCGAGATACAGACGCCGGCCCGCGCGCGGCCGCCGGGGGCCGCGCGCGGCAAGATCGAGTTCCGCAACGTCTGGTTCGCATACGAGGGCGAGAACTGGGTTCTGAAGGACGTTTCATTCGTCGTCCAGCCGGGCGAGAGCGTGGCCTTCGTCGGGCACACGGGCGCGGGCAAGACCACGGTCGCCAGCCTGCTGCTCAGGTTCTACGAGATACAGCGCGGGCAGATTCTGCTCGACGACGTGGACATACGTGAGATGGACGTAGAGAAGCTGCGCTCGAACTTCGGGGTCGTGCTACAGGACATCTGCCTCTACGCGGGCGACATCGCCAGCAACATCAGGCTCGGCAACGCCTCCATCGGCGACGAACAGGTGCGCGCCGCGGCCGAGAGCGTGCATGCCGACACGTTCATCAAGCGTCTGCCCGAGGGCTACGCGACGCAGTTGAACGAGCGCGGCGCGGGTCTCTCTACGGGGCAGAAGCAGTTGATAAGCTTCGCGCGCGCGCTCGCCTTCAATCCGCGCGTGCTCATCTTCGACGAGGCGACGAGTTCCGTTGACACCGAGACCGAGGCGCTCATTCGCGACGCCGTCTCAAGGCTGATTAAGTACCGCACGTCGATAGCGGTGGCGCACCGGCTCTCGACGATTCAGTCGGCGGACAAGATTATCGTCATGCATAAGGGCGAGGTGCGCGAGTCGGGCACGCATCAGGAGTTGCTGCTCCGGCGCAGGCTCTACTGGCGTCTGTACCAGTTGCAGTTCGGGCAGGACGTGTCGCCCTCCGGGGCGAGGGAAGTAGGGGAGCTGGTATAATGTTCGCGCAACGTAGCTTCGCAGTTGCCGCCACTCACACTGCGCATTAACCACGTAAACAACTTATCAACGAGCAACGGCAGAAAGGATTAGCGGCATGGGCAATATACTGCGTAACCTTCGTTTCAACCTCAGAACGCTCCGCAAGCATCCGGGCTTCGCGCTCGTAGCCATCTTCACCCTCGCCCTGAGCATCGGCGCGAACAGCGCGGTCTTCAGCGTCGTCAACGCCATCCTGCTGCGACCGCTGCCCTACGGCGACCCCGAGCGGCTCGTGATGCTGTGGGAGAAGAACGTCCAGAACGGCGTCGAACAGTTCCCCGCGTCATACCCCGACTACGCCGACTTCAAGGAGCAGAGCCACAGCTTCCAGCAGCTCGCGGCCTTCCGCTCGGAGGACTTCACCCTGACGGGCGGTGGCGAGCCGGAGCGCATCATCGGCGCCGCCGTGACGGGCGATTTCTTTCAGATGATGGGCGTGCCGGCGGCGCTCGGCCGCCCGCTGTCGGCGGAAGACCAGCAGCCGGGGACGAACGTCGTCGTCGTGAGCCACGACCTTTGGCAGAGGCGCTTCGGCGGGAACCCGGGCCTCGTCGGTCAGACCATGACGCTCAACGAGAAGAGCTACACGGTCGTCGGCGTCATGCCGCAGAGCTTCCGCTTCCCCGCCGAACTCTTCGAGCACGCAGACCTTTGGGCTCCGCTCGACGTAGCGCCGGAGGAGCGGAGCGTCCGCGGGCAGCGCGCACTCTTCCTCGCCGGGCGCTTGAAGCCGCAGGTCTCGCAGGCCGAGGCCGAGGCCGAGGTGGGGACGGTCGCCGACCGCTTGCAGCAACAGTATCAGGCCACGAACTCGGGGTGGGGTGCCAAGCTCGTCCCGCTGCGCGAACAGTTCGTCGGCGACGTGCGGCCGTCGCTACTGATCCTGCTCGGTGCCGTCAGCTTCGTGCTGCTCATCGCGTGCGTGAACGTGGCGAACCTCCTGCTCGCCCGCGCGGCCTCGCGCCAGAGGGAGATTGCGATAAGGATGTCCATCGGCGCCAGCCGCTGGCAGGTGATTCAGCAGTTGTTGTCTGAGAGCCTGTTGCTCGGCCTGTTGGGCGGGGCTTTGGGCTTGCTGCTGGCGGTCGCGGGCGTGGGGCTTTTGCGAAACCTGATACCGGCCAGCTACCTCAACGCGCAGGACATCACCGTGGACGGCAAGGTGCTGGCCTTCACTCTGCTCATCTCGGCGTCAACAGCGATTATCTTCGGGCTCGTGCCCGCGTTCCAGGCCACCAAGGTTGACATCAACAGTTGGCTCAAGGAGGGGAGCGGCAAGACTACCTCCGGCGTGCGCCGCCGCTGGCTGCGCAGCTTCCTCGTCGTCTCGGAGATAACCATCTCGCTCGTGCTGTTCGTCGGGGCGAGTCTGTTGATTAAAAGCTTCCTGCGCTTGCAGCAGGTTGACCCCGGCTTCCGTCCCGACAACGTGCTCACGCTCAACATCGCGCTGCCCGAGTCGAGGTACCCTGACGAGGCGCGTCAGAAGGCTTTCTACCAGCAGGTGCTCCAGAGGCTCGCCGCCGCGCCGGGCGTGAAGTCGGCGGGTGCCGTGACCATCCTCCCGCTCAGCGGGAGCGACCGCACGCGCGCCTTCGGCATCGAGGGGCGCCCGCTGGTCTCTTCCAACATCCCGACCGCGAGTTACAGCGCCGTGAGTGCCGACTACTTCGCCACGCTCGGCATCCCGCTCGTCAAGGGGCGCTACTTCACCGAGCGCGACACGGAGCAGTCGCCGCCGGTCGCCGTGATTAACGAGACCCTCGCGCGCCGCTACTTCCACGGCGAGGAGGCGCTCGGCAAGCGACTGATGCAGAAGAAGGCGGGCAAGCCCATCCTGCGCGAGATCGTGGGCGTCGTCAAAGATGTGAAGAGCTACGGGCTTGAGGCCGAGACGCAGCCGGGCCTCTTCGTTCCATACCAGCAGGAGGCGTCGCTGGCGATGACGCTCGTGGCGCGTAGCAACTCCGACCCGCTCGCGCTCACCTCCGCCGCGCGCGGCGCGGTGCAGGACGTTGACCCCTCTCAGCCCATCGACAACATTTCGACGATGGAGCAGGTGGTCTCCAAGTCCATCGCGCCCCAGCGCCTCAACATGGTTCTCTTTAGCATCTTCGCGGCGGTCGCGCTTATCTTGGCCGCCGTCGGAATCTACAGCGTGATGGCGAACTACGTGCGCGAGCGTAGGCAGGAGCTAAGCATTCGCCTCGCGCTCGGCGCGCCGCCCCGGCACGTCTTCAGGCTGGTGCTCGGGCGGAGCATGGCGCTCACGCTGACCGGTATCGTCATCGGGGTAGCGGTGGCGTTCACGCTCTCCCGCCTCATCTCAAGCCTGCTTTACGGCGTCAGCGCGGTCGATCCGGTGGTCTTCGTGGGCACGCCGCTCCTGCTAGCGGCGGTGGCATTCTTGGCGAGTTACCTTCCGGCGCGTCAGGCAACCAAGGTTGACCCGATGGTCGCCCTCAGAGCCGAATAACGGCCGCAGCAACTCAGGAGCAAGGATAATGACAAACGACAAGGTTTACTTCAGACAGGACGTGGTGGCAGAGCCTTTGTTCAACCAGTGGTACGCGTGGTCTTACCTCATCTCGCCGGCGACGGCCGCGATGTTCGTCGCGAACTCGCACCTGAAAATCATGCGCTCGTTCGTCTCCGCCCCGCAGGTGCACGTAGCGGCGCTGAAGAACCCGGCCATGCTCGGCGGGCCGTTCCTCGACTACGATGCCGGCAGGGCCGGCGAGGTTAACGCGCTCATCGACAGGACGGTCGCCGAGCACCCGCACATGCTGGCGCTGGCCGAGGCCATCAAGTCGCTCGACGAGATGCTCCAGCGCGAGGCCGACGGCCACTCGCTCGAACCCCTCTACCAAAAGGTGCCCGACGCGCTGAAGGGGTACGTCGAACTGGTGTACGACCTCAACAACCACCCCTCGATTCGCTTCATCGAGGGCTTCCTGTACCGCAGCCCTTATTACGACGAGGCGTCGCAGAGCGTCGCCCTCTTCGCTGGCGGCAAGGAGGAACGCCGCTTCGCGTTCAGCTCGCCGAGGCTGAAGAACAGCGACCGCCTGCACCTGCGCATCCCTTTCAGCAGCCCCACGCTCGACGATCTGTTTAAGATGAAGGAGGTGCCGCAGCCGCTCTCATATATCAAGTCGCTGCTCGGCGTGGCCGACGAGGACGAGGAACTCTTCTCGACCTTCTTCACCCCCGAGCCGCCGACGCCCGCGCGCCGCTACGACGGCGACGACATCAGGATTCGCTACTACGGGCACGCCTGCGTCCTGGTGGAGACGAAAGACGTGAGCATCCTGTGCGACCCCGTCATCAGCTACCGGGACGAGGGCGGCATCGAGCGTTACACCTACGCCGACCTGCCAGAGCAGATCGACTACGTCCTCATCACGCACAACCACCAGGATCACTGCATGTTCGAGACGCTGCTGCAACTGCGTCACAAGATTAAGAACATCGTCGTGCCGCGGAGCAGCAGCGGCGGGCTCGCCGACCCCTCGCTCAAGCTGATAATGAAGGCCGTCGGGTTCGACAACGTCTACGAGATGGACGAGGTCGAGTCCGTCGAGATAGAGGGCGGGAGCATCCTCGGCGTCCCCTTTCTCGGTGAGCACGGCGACCTGAACATCCGCACGAAGATGGCCTTCCTCGTCAAGCTGCACGGGCGCTCCATCCTCTTCGCGGCGGACTCGAACAACATCGAGCCGAGACTCTACGATCACGTCTACGATGTCATCGGCGACGTTGACGTGATCTTCCTCGGCATGGAGTGCGACGGCGCGCCGCTCACGTGGCTCTACGGGGCGCTGCTGACGAAGCCCATGTCGAGGAAGATGGATCAGTCCAGAAGGTTCGACGGCTCCAACTGCGACAAGGGCCTGGAACTCATCGGGCGTTTGAACCCGAAGCAGGTCTACGTCTACGCCATGGGGCAAGAGCCTTGGCTGACCTACCTGACCTCGATTCAGTACACGGAGCAGTCGCGCCCCATCGTCGAGTCGAACAAGCTCAGCGAGCAGTGTCAGACGCGGGGACTCACGGCTGAGCGCCTGTACGGCCAGAAGGAGATACTGATGCCCATCGCGAGGGAGGAGCTACAACAAGTCTGAGCGTCGCCGCACCCGCGGGCCCTCGTAGAACTTTCACGCTTGAAAATAATATTTGCAACGCAACCGTTACTTTGCAGGCGGCCAGATCTTCTCCGGCATTGAAGACTTGGTACAAATTGCGTCGTCATCGCAAATGATAGCTTTGGAGATACCAATTGGCGATATTATCGGCGAATGATACTATGCGGGCATGATCGGATCGTTCGCCGATGAAGAGACGCGGAAGATTCACAGCGGCGTCCCGTCAAGGAAACTGCCGCGCGACATTCAGCGGGTCGCTCGGCGCAAACTTATCTACTTGGACAATGCCGAGAATCTGCGCGACCTGCTCGCGCCGCCCGGCAATCAGCTTGAGAAGTTAAAAGGGAATCGGACGGGTCAGTACAGCATTCGGATCAATGACCAGTGGCGTATCTGTTTCGATTGGACGGACAATCGAGCGGAGAACGTCGAGATAGTTGACTATCACTGAAAGAGGTTACGACGATGAAAAGATTGCCGCCCGTTCATCCGGGCGAAGTTTTACTGGAAGACTTTATGAAACCGCACGGCCTGACGCCTTATCGCGTGGCTAAGGACATTGGTGTGCCGGCCCTTCGCATTCACCAGATCGTCAAACGCGCGCGCGGCATTTCAGCAGACACCGCGCTACGTCTTGCGAGATACTTCGAGACGAGCGCCGAAGTATGGGTACGAATGCAGGCACGCTATGAGCTTGAAGTGGCGCAAGCCGAACTTGAGAGAAGAATAAACAAAGAGGTTAAAATATTTCGAGCGACACAGCGGGCAGCATAAGGCGTCGCGGCAAGATGTCACCATTGAATAGCGCCTTCAACAACTTTATTGGGGTTCATCAATGAACTCGACGGCTTACGGGTCATCGAAGATGTTAATGATTTTGACAAACTCGACGTGGTGCTCAACATATCTTGGAAGACTGACAAGTAAAGTTCGATCATGGAGATTATCTTTGTGGGGCGGCCTCGGCCTCTTCGCGCCTGATTCTGCAAAAGAAACTCGATAGCGCGCTCCATCTCTTCACGGGTCATTTCTTATCCCCTTTCTTAGCGCTGCCCTTTAAGGTGTTCGCGCGTGCTTCCTCGCTGCTCTCATCGACCGCACGTTGAATCTCCGGCTCGGAACTGCCCATCAATCGAAGATGATCGCGCATGATTGCCTCGTCGCTCGGCTCGTTGCGCCGGACAACAATCGGCTTAGGAGCCCTGCGACCTCTTCTCGTGGGATTCGCTGATTTCATTTCTTGCCCTTCTTCTTAACCGTACCGTTGGCTTTTGGCTTTGGAGGACGGCCCCGCCCTCGTCCGAAGGGCAGCTTGTCAACATCACTCGCCGGGATTTGCCAGTCGCGCCCGAACTTCACCGCGTTAGGGAACCGCCGCTCCTTTTCTTCTTCATCATTCAACCAAACGCGAATGCTTGCTTCGCTCACCTGCATTCGTTCGGCCGCTTCTTTCGTCGTCAGCATTTGAGTGTCCTTAACCATGTCGCACAATCTAGCGCGTGCGTGACATTTTAACAAGAAAAAGTGAGGGCGCAAGAAGAAAAGTAACGCTAGCTTTATTTTGTTGTTGACAGAATATAACGCACACGTTGTATTCTGTCTTGTGAGACACATCACAGAGAAGGAAGAGACGATGATTCAGATTCAACTAAGGGTCGGCGCGGCCGCCTCTGCCCAGCCATTCGCGTAATGTGAAGATGCTTCAGGTAAGGATGACCAAGCGGCGCGTGACGGTGTAGATTTGGCCGACACCCTCAAGGCGGGTCTCTTCGGCGGCTCGCCCCTTTTTTCTTGTCACCATAGACGTGAAGGGGCAAGATACGTGGGGCAACGGCTCAAGGCTGATTCCGCAGAGCAGACAGCTCTCAAGAATTCACGACAAACACAGGAGATTGCAAAATGAAGACCCGAAAGAAACGGCTGCTCGTCGTCGCGTTGGCGATGCTGGGACTGATGGCGACAGCTTGTAACAAGACTGATTCTTCGGCGAATGCCAATGTTAATTCCTCGTTGGCAAAGAACAGTAATACATCATCCGGCACGTCCTCAACAGTTTCTAAACGCTTTGTCGGGACGTGGGTTGAAGAAGACCGAAAGAGCGATCAGGGATCGAAGTTTACAGAAGATGGGAAGATCATAGAGCTGAGTAGTAATAAGATGGTAGGGACTTACACCACCTCTGGAGATGATAAAGCAACGATCAATATGACAGAAGGGGGAGCTGCCACCGCGACACTCGAAAGTGATACTCGGATGAAGATGGTTGTCGGCGGGGAGACGGCATATTTGACGAAAAAATAAGGCTCTTTCTGCCTGAACATCTTTTACCCCAACCGTCGGAGGTCAGCAATGGAAAAAGAACGACCAAGATCACGCGCTCTTGGGGCGCGACCATCGGCTATCTGATTTGGCGCATGGCGCAGTCTTAAAATTCCGAAGGCGCGAGAAAGGGAAACATCATGCTCACTTTGAATTTGACGAAACAAACGATCATCAATTTTTGTCTGCTCGTTGCTGTTCTGCTCTGCGCGGCGCACCAAATTTCAGCTCAAGTCACCATCGGCGGCATCACCATCTCGAAACCGAACCGTCCAAACAAGCCGAGTACGAGTCAACCAGAGCGAACAAGGCCGAATAAAACCGACGCGGGAACAGCGGGCGAAAATTCCGCCGGCTCGCAGGAAGACGTGCTAACCAACCCCAATGCGCCGACTGATTACAATGCCAATCTGAATGTGGGCGATCAGGCGGTTGCCGTTGACCGTTTCAGAGACGTTGAGACGGTCAGGATCGTCGCTAAATCCGGCACGGCATACAAAGTCGCCAAACTCAATTCACCGGACTCGGTTCAATGGTACAGCGCCAATTCCGTTTATCCGTATTTCGACTATCGGGCGTTCACGGAAATCATGTTCAACTATAAAAGCTACGTGACGCCTTACCTGCCGTGCTATGGCAAAAAGCACAATCTGGATTCAGATAAAGTGACTGTCGAAGGATACAACGCTTTCGGCGCGCGCCATTTCGACGATGCGAAGCATGCACAGCGAACTCTGCAAGCCGAGCAGCCGAAGTTGGCGGAACTTGACAGTCTGTTGAAGAGCAAACTTGGCGGCGTCGCGCCCAACACTTTTCTGGAATATCTATCCAACCCGGCCATCGTCGCGGAGATCGTCGCGCAACGCGCCGAATATCTGAAGTGCGTCGTCGGAGTCGAAGACGAAAAGCCGGATTTCCGTCTGCCCGTTTTCCTCTCCGACATTAGAAAGGCGCAGGACGAGGCTGCAAGATACTCCCCCAGCGAATATCTCTATCTCGTCAGCGCGGGTGGCCCCAGCGAGGCTTTGCTGCGCGCCGTGTCGCCGCGAGCGCGTGAAGAGTGGGCGCAGCAGTGGCTGAAGAATCCCGCCGCGCGCGCCGAGTTCGACGCGGAGTGGGACAAGTTGGCGTCAATCGCCGCCAAGAAAATTCCGGGTTACAAACCCTCGGCGGCGAGCTTTCAATTTCGCGACGCGGTCGGCGAAAGACTTTTGATGGGCGCTCTCAAGAATCCTTCGACGCTCAAGATTTTCCGCACGGGGACGGACACCGCCGGGTGGAACATCCAGAAAGACAACGACGGGATACTGCCGAGCTATCGCTACAAAACGTTGCGCGTTTACTTCCGCGACCCGAACGACGATCATCCTTACTGCCGCGTCGTCTCGGCGCGCATCAAGCAAGACTATGCGGGCGGCGGCAGATACAACTCCGAAGTTTATCGTTCGAGCGTGAGCGAGGAAATCTACGGCTGCCCGCAGTAATTTTATCGGCGTCGGTCTGCAAGCTCGACAACGGACACTACCAAGCGACACCAACACCACGCCCTTCTCGCATAGCCCGCGTGCGCGGTTTGCCGCCTGGCTTGCGCCCAAGCGCGTAAGACGACCCGCACGTCCGAAATCAACTTGGAGTATTTAAACGCAAAATTCGGAGGCATGCCTAAAACGTTATGGGCCGAGTCGCCGGGCGTCCTAAAACGTTTTAGGCATGCTCTCCCTCACTGCGGGTGTTCAAAATCGAGGTAGTAGTCGCCGTTGCCCTGCTTGCTCATGATGCGCCAGCGGTAGAGCCCCGGCCCGCCCGTGTAATTGACCACTTCGCAGGAGGTCGCGCCGTTGGAGCCGGCGACGCCGATCCACGTGCTGACCATCGAATTCGGCATCTTGACGTACTTCATCAGCGTGAGGTCGAAGTCGGAAGTCATCGGGCCCGTGAGTCTGCCCTTGTGCAGCCCCGTAGTCGTCGTCGAATAAGAGCCGGTGGAGCCGCAGCTTGGCACGAAGGGCTGGTATTGCGCGGCAGTCCCCCGTATTGTGCCGACCCACGGCGACAGACTCACCCCGCAGTAAGGCGTGGCCGTCCTCGAAAAGACGTACTCGTTGGGCGAGCCCGCGCCGAGCGTCTCGCCATAGAGGCGACACGGGGTCGTCGGGATGTGCAGGGGGATGGCGGCGTTGTTGACGTAGCCTTCCAACTCAAGCGCCGCGACGCCGCTCACGTATGCGGCAGCCGCCGAGGTGCCGTTCAACGTGGTCGTCCCCGTGTCGCTCCCATACCCCGCCGTGGGACCACCGGCCGGGGCGAACATGTCGAGACACACGCCGTAGTTCGAGATGTTTCCGGGGCTGGTATACGGGTAAACAAATCGCTCGTCATAGGTGTGATCTTGCGAGATGGCCGCCGCGCCGACAGTGTTCACGCCGGGGATGCGTCCGGGAGAGTAACCGCAGGCGTCCCGGTCATCATTCCCGGCGGCGGCCACGTAGACGAGACCCGAATTGATGGAATTCCTGATCGTCGCATCAAGCGAGTCGGACGGCGGGCCGGCGAAGCTCATGTTGATGATTGACGGATTCTGGAAGGTGGCCGTCACATCGTCAACGGCGTGGAGGATGTTCGAGTCAGCGCCCTTGCCCTGACAGTCGAATACGCGCACGGAGTGAAGTCGAACGCCCTTGGCGACGCCGTAAGTCGCGCCGCCGATGATCCCGGCGACGGAGGTACCGTGGCTGTTGCAGAGCGGTGCGCCATTGAAGACATCGATGACCGTATCGGCGCGCCCGCCGAACTCTGTGTGCGTGGTGCGGATGCCGGTATCGAAGACGTAGACCGAGACGCCCGCTCCCGTGCGCTGATAGTAGTAAGCAAGGTCGGGCGGGGTATCGTGCTGATCGATACGGTCAAGCCCCCACTGGTAAGTGGGAGTGCCCATCGTCAAGGTTTGCACGCTGGCGGTGTTGACTTCGCCGTCCTCCTCGACGAAGGCGATACGCGAGTCCGTGCTCATCGCCATCGCCTCATCTTCAGACATCTGCACGGAGAAGCCCTGAATCGTGTATTTGAAGACTTGCAGGACGCTGCCGTGATACGCCGCGGCCAACTCGTCCGCAACTTCGGCGGCGTGGGAAGTATCGCCTTTGGGGCCGACCGCGTTGTCGTCGAGAACGACGATGTATTGGCCGGGCACCGGACTGGCGCTGCGGCGGAACTTGTCCTGTTGTAATAGTGGTTGAGTTGGCTCCGGGCCTCGACCATGCACTGTGGGCAGGATACAGGTGAGTACGCCGAGCGTGAGTGCTAATGCCGGAACGAAATACTTTCTCATGTGACCTCCTCCGGGTAAGGTTGACGATGGAGAGTTGAGTCGGTTGCGGAAAGCTGGCGGGAGTATTGCTCTCGTCAACGTGAGAAGTAGTCCCGGAGGAGCAAGGTGCTCGCCGGGACGAACACGCGATTCAAGCCGAGCATATACGCCTTCCCATTGCCCGTGTCAACACAGATTGAAGAGTCGAAGGCAAGCGGCGGCGTGAGTTTCGTCCACCGTAGACGAAATTAAACTGAGGCGGGTCTCTTCGGAGGCTCGCTTTTTTCTTGTCACCGTAGCCGGGGAGAGGCAAGATACGAGCATGGCAGATGGGCGCGGGTGCTGCCGAAGCGCCAAGTGCTCTTATTCAGGAGAGATCATGGTAGAGATAACTATTAGTGGCGATAAAGCAGTTTTAGAAGTAGAAGGTTGGCACAAGCTGTGGTCTCTGAGGAGCCGCCTGGAAATCCCGCTTGAGCATATCAAGGGCGTTGATGCCGACGCCAAGCTGGCGATGGGTTGGTTCGATGGATTGAAAGTGGCCGGCACGGATGTTCCGCACATCTTCAAAGCGGGCATCTTTTATCAGGAGGGTAGGTTTGTCTTCTGGGATGTCCACAAGCCAGAGAAGACCATCGTGATAGAGTTAGAAGACGAGCACTTCGCCAAGCTGATAGTGGAGGTCGCTGATCCAGAGGCGGCTGTTCGGCTGTTGACTGATGCGATCTCACGCTCAGGCTTATAATGCTTGCAATTTGGGACTGATAACGGAGAAGAGAATCGTCTTATCCCCAAATAATGCAGGACACAACATCTTGAGGAAGGGGTCTCACGTCGAGACCCTTTTTCATTATCGGCGAACGGAATGACGGTCACCAGCCGCGCCCCGCTGATGAGTGTTGGAAGAGAGTGTCTACGTCTCCTATCGGTGCGACGCTTTTCTTGCTACAGCGGCTGGCGAAGGGCAAGATACCATCTGTGGAGTGGGTGATGCCGAGCATTTCAAACCGCGTTTAAGCCAATGAGATGGTAGCTGCATGACGAAGGAGCGTTGATTCGTGGACTTTAGCAGCAGAACAATCGCCTTAAGGGCCCTACCGCTGGAACATCAGTCTTCAGGCAAAGCGCCGAAGAAAATCAGGTTTCGCAAACGACCGTCCCAGACCGCTCCACCGCAACCCGAAGCCGCGCAGATCACCGTCTTAATCCGCAGACCCGGAGCAGATCGCCCGGAGCATCTGCCTCCTGAACGGATCAGCGATGAGCTTCGCGAGCCGGGCGTGCTTCTCTGGGTGGATATCCGCGACCCCGGCCCGCCTGAACTGGCTATGCTGAACGAGGAGTTCGACTTCAGCCCCCTCTCGCTAGAGGATGCTTTGAAGCAGCGACAGCGCCCGAAGGTGGACGAGTTCCCGAGCTACTACTTCATCGTGATGTACGCGCCGCTGGCGCGTACGGGGCAGGAGTTACGTGTCACCGAGATCGACCTCTTCGTCGGCGAGAACTTCGTCGTGTCTTTGCACCCGGGGCACGTCCCGGCGCTTGACTTGGCGCGGCGACGCTGGGAGACAGCGGAGCCTGACCTGCGCGACCGAGTCGGCTTTCTCGCACACATCGTCGTGGACGCGATTGTGGACGCTTGCTTTCCCATCGTGGATGACATGGACGAGCGACTGCATAGACTTGAGGAGACCATGTTCCACGGCAACCGTGGAGCCAACCCCGAAGAACTGCTCATGCTGAAGAGGGGCGTGTTCGCGTTGCGCATGTCGCTGTATCCTCTGCGCGATGCATTCCAAGCCTTCCCCAAGCGTGAGCAGGCATTGTTCGACCTCGACACGCACCCTTATTTTCAGGACGTTTACGATCACATTTTACGGCTCTTGGACATCATAGACATCCAGCAGGAGATGGTCGCAGGCGTAACCGAAGCGCATCTGGCATTCATGTCCAACCAGCTTAATGAAACGATGAAGACGCTGACGGTAGTGGGTATTTGCGAGGCGGCGGGCGCGGCGGTGTTCGGCGCTTGGGGAATGAACGTCTCCGGGCTCCCGTTAGCCCATGCGCGCATCGGCAATGTTGATGTGGGATTCTGGCTCGTATGCGCACTCACCATGGGGTTAATTGGCTTAGCCCTGCTCTGGCTAAAACGACGTGGAATCTGGTGAGCGAGTTTCAATACAACCGGCGACTGGTGAATCCGTTTTACCGCTTCGAAGGCGATTTGCGCGGCCCGGCACGGACTGCGCATACGACCCACTCTTTCCGCCTATTGTCTCCTGGCGAGGATGAGCGGGTTCACTTCAAGCTCGCGTCGGTAGAAGGCACGCGGGCGCTGGATGCCGTGTGACTCCGGGTCGGCGGTGCGTGCGTCGTCGCTCCCGGCGAAGGAGATGTTGAGTTTGAGCGCGCGCGCTTCTTTCATCTTCTCCAACTGCATCTGCGGCACGCGCTCGGTGGCGAAGTCGAGCCACTCACGCGCTTGGAGCACGCCGTCCTTCGGCTCGTCGTCAGCCGCCATTGCCTTCAATCCCTCGTCAACGAGCGCGTAGGTCAAAAGCCCGTGCCCCAACTGCGCGGCCTCAAGCGCGGCCTGATAGCTCTGCGCGGCGGTGAGGATGTACATGCCCTTCTCATAGGCCAACTGTGCCAGCCCCTTCGAGTTCATCGGGCCGCGCCGCTTCTCTTCGGCTTCGAGCGCCTGCCCGGAGTTACACGCGTCAATCACCAAAAGAAGTTGACCTGCGTCGAGCCCTTCGACCGACGCCTGCAACTCCTCGTCCGAGACGCCGTGCGAGATGATGGTTTGCAGCCCCGCTGCGTCGAGTTCGTCGCGGCTGCCCTTGTAGCCGAGGTCGTGCGGGATGAGATAGAAGCGGTTGCCCTGCGCCGTGCCGTGTCCGGCGAAGTAGATGATAACGGAGTCTTCGGGCTGCGCGGGCTTGAGTTGCGCGAAGGCTTTCGGCGCGCCAACGGTAGGCGCTCCATCAACACCGGAGAGGAGCTTGAGCGCGGCGAGAATGTTGGCCTTCGTGGCTTCGGCGTCCGTGATCATGACGACCTCGACGCGCTCGTAGATGCCGAGCCGCGTCTGCTGCCGCTTCAACTCTTCCGCGAAGTCTTGCGCATCCGCCGTGGCGTATTTGAGATTGTACTGCGCGTTCTCGTACTGGTTGACGCCGACGGCGAGGATGTAGGCCGTGCCCGCACGCTTGAGCGAGTCCGCGCCCGTGACGGCGAGTTCGGCGTCCGTGCTCTTCACGTTGTCGCGGTTGAAAGCGTAGGCCGTCAAGCGGTTCTCGCCCGCGACGACGGGGATGGTCGCTTCGAGCGTCGCGGCTGTCTGCCCCTTGAGCACGTCGCCGTGCCACACCTTGATGAGCGAGCCGTTGCGGAACAGCCGTACATCCTTCGCGCCCGCGGGCGCATTCTTGACCTGCACGCTCACGTCGAGCGTTCGCGACGCGACGGGCGCGACGGCGTTCGTGCCCGCCGTCAAAGAGAGCGAGGGCTGGCGGCGGTCGATAACGGAGATGTCGCGTGGCGCTTTCGGTCGCTTGCCCGATGCGATGTCGGAGAGCAGACCGGGGTAGAAGAATTCGTTGAAGAAGGTCTCGACCGGCGCAACGTCGAACGTGTTCCGCGAGAAGCGCCAGAGTATCTGGTTCCAAGCGGCGGGCGAGCCGTCGAACAGCCCATCGGGCGTGACGACGAGCCAGTCGCCGCCGTCGCCCGTCGAGATGAGCGTCAAGAGATGTTCGCCCGTCTTCGAGTCCCAGAGAAAGGTGCTGCCGTCGTTGCCGACCGAGGCAAGCAGACGCCCATCGGGACTGAAGGCGAACGAGTTGACCTCCGCCTCCTGACCCTTGAGCGTGCGAAGCTCCGCGCCCGTCTCCACATCCCATAGCTTCAGCGTGTTGTCGTTGGAGGCAGAGGCGAGCGTGCGCCCGTCGGCGCTGAAAGCGAGCGCCTTTACGTCGGCCACATGTCCCTTGAGCGTTCGCACCTGCTGACCCGTTGCCGTGTCCCAGAGCCTGACGGGGCCGGTGGTCTTCATGCTGTCCACCATGTTCCCCAACATGTCCTGCATCTGCGCTCGCATCTGCGCCGCCGCCTGCGCCGCCTTCTTCGGATCACGCCCGCGCGACATCGCCGCGGCCATCAAAGCCGTCGGGTCGAAGTTTGTCTCGACCTCGCTGCCGCCGGTGGCGAGCAGACGGCCGTCTGGACTGAAGGCGACGGAGTCCACGCGGTTCTGTCCGCCGAGTCCCGCGAGAGGCATGGAGGGCATGCCGTAAGGGTTGGCCTGCGCCGTCGCGCCACCAAAGGCGCGTAGCTGCTCTCCCGTCGAAACGTCCCAGAGCGTCACAGTGTCGCCCGCCGTACTTGTGACGGCGATGCTGCGCGCGTCGGGGCTGAAGACGACGCGGCCCGCGTTGGTCGTGGAGAAGGGATTGCTCGAAGGCACGTTGATGCTGCGTAGCTCACGCCCGGTCTGCGTGTCCCAGATTTTCACCTGCGACTGGATGCCGTTGTCCACGTTCCTCTTCGTCAGCCCTTCGACGTAAGACTTGTAGTAGGCCGCAGGGTCGTTCTTCGCTGCCTTCGACGCCTCCTTCGCGGCCTTCATCGCGTCGGCTTGACTGTACGTGACGCTCGCTCCGTTTTTCTGCTCGGCGGTCGCAGAGTAGGTCGAGGCGAGCAGGCGCGCGTCACGGCTGAAGGCGACGAGATTGGTCGCGGCTTGCTCGGCGGGCGCGAGCGTCTGGAGTTGTTCGTGACGTGCGGCGTCGAAGAGCTTGACCACGTTGTCGTGAAAGTTGCGCACGGCGAGCAGACGCCCGTCGGGACTGAGCGAGCCGGTAAGCGATTCGGTGGGCACGGACGTGGCGCGAAGTCCGCGGCCCGTGACAACGTCCCAGACGGTCTTTGCGCCCGCGTAGAGACGCGTGCCGTCGGGGCTGAACGCCGCCTCGGCTGCGAAGTTCGCCCCGCCGCGCAAGCTCCGCACGAGCGCGCCCGTGTCCGCGCTCCAGAGAAACAACTGCGCGTCGAAGCCACTCGTCGCGAGCACGCGGCCATCGGGGCTGAAGGCGAGCGCGTTGATGATCGCGACATCAGGGTTGATCTTCGACAGGCGGTTGGGCACGTCGAGCGAGCGCACCTCCTGTCCCGTCGCCGCGTCCCAAATCTTAACCGTGTCGCCGCTCGCCAGCGCGAGCCGCCGTCCGTCGGAACTGAAGTCCACCTGCGCGAACTTGCCGCGCGGAACTTCGTAGAGCGCGCGCCCTTTCGACTTGGCCGTGATGTCCCATAGCTTGAGCTGCTGAGCGTCGTCGCCCGTCTTGGATTCGAGCGCCGCACCGAGCAAACGCCCGTCAGCCGTCATGCTCAAGATGGTGTTGCCGCCGAAGCCTTCGTCCGGGAGCGGGAGCCTGCGCGCCTCTGCGCCGGTTGTGAGGTCTATGAACTTGACGGAGCGCGTCGTCTTGCTCCCCGTATCGTTGGCGACGACGATTATCTGCCCGCCGTCGGGCGTGAGCGCCGGGTGACCGAAGATGCTTCCCACGTCGGCCAGCATGCCTACGTCGAGCTTGCGCAGCTCGCGCCCCGTCGCGACCTCGTACTGCCTTGCCTCGCCGCTGAACGCGATGAGAGAACGCCCGTCAGGGCTGAAGGCCAGAGCATCGATGCCGAGGGCTTTGCTCACCGTTGCGGCGCTGATGTCGGCTTGGCTGCCGTCCGCCGCCGCCGTCTGCGCGGCCCCGATTGTGGGCAGCGCCCGCCCATTAACGACCTCCCAGACGTTGACCGTGCCGTCGCGGTTGCCAGCGGCTATCAAACGACCGTCGCGGCTGAAGGCCACCGTAGCCACGCCCGTCATCGCCGCAGAGAGCATGCCGACGGCCGCGCCCGCGCTCGCGGAGAGCGTCCGCAACTCTCTGCCGGTGGCTACCTCCCAGAGCTTGACCTGACTGCTGTTGAAGGTCGTCGTGGCGACCAGTTGCCCGTCGGAGCTAAAGACCATGCGCGTCGCGCCGTAGGTAGGGTAGCCAGTTTGCAGCACTAGCTCGGGCCGCACGCCACGCGTCTTCGCCTCTTCGGGCGTCGCCTTGCGCTGGGCGTCGGAACTGAGGCTGAGGCCGCGCTGATCCTGACCGTCGCCGATCTGTTGCGTCTGCGCCTGCGCGCGTACCGGGTTAACGAGGAAAGAGAGAAGAAGTAAAAAGCTCGCGGCCACGCGCAGCCGCGCCGCACATCGAGACTGGGGCGCGCGTCGCGCGCTTGGCTCGAATTCTTTCATGGCAAGTCTCCCGGCAGGTCTCGTTCGTATCAAAAGGCGAGCAGAGGCGAAAGCGTCTTAGGAGGACAGAAACTACCGCCACGCCCTCGCGCCTGTCAATCGTTTGCTTGAAAGACACTCTACCCGAAAGGAAACGCGAGAACCGCGGGAGAAAGGGATCATTCATCCTTTTGGCATTAACGGAGACATAATAATCATTATCGGACTCTGTGCATGTATCTCGTCGGCTCGCTTAATTCAAGCCTTGTTAACTTGTAATCAACAAATGGGGTCTATGCGAAGGGACGCGGAATAGTCTCCGCGTCCCTTCGCTGTCCCCTTTCTCTACTCGCACCATTGACCGCTACGGACTGCACCCGTTGACGGTGTACTGCACTCCGCTATCTACGACGGGGCCGCTGCTCGGCACGAAAACTTTACGCACTGCCGTCGCGACGTTGCCGCTGGAGTCTTTAACCTGCAACGTGATCGTGTAGACGCGACCGTTGCCGCCGCCTTCGCGCTCGCGCCGCAATTGGAGAGACTTGCAGTCCGGCGCGATGACGATGTCGTTAAGGGTGTTGCCGTCGCCGTTGCCGTTTGCATCCTCCGGCTCATCGCTCGTGGCCTTCGAGATCACCACGTCGTTGATGTCCACGCTGGCGTCGCAGCCGTCGCTCGCGCTCGCGACAAGGTCGGCGATGGAGAAGGTCTGATACGCGTGGTTGGGGGGCCCGAGATTAATCGTGCCCGTGGTCAGCATGATGGTTGGCGGTGTTGCGTCGTTGACCTTGACGGTCTGTGAGCCCGTCGTCATGTTGTTCGACGCGTCGGTCGCCTTCCAGGTGATCGTCGTCGTGCCCACCGGGTACGGGGCGTTGAGCGGCTGGCTGTCGCTGCGTGTGCCCGTGACGGCGACTCCGGCACAGTTGTCGTTGGCCGTCGCCGTGCCGGGATCAACCGTGGCGGAACACGAGTTGGGCGGGGCGTTGACGACGATGTTCGCCGGGACGCTGAGCGTCGGCGGCGTGTTGTCAATAACGGTCACGGTCTGCATCGCGCTCCGCGTATGACCGTGGCCGTCGGCGGCGGTGTAGGTAACGATGGTCTGACCTACGGGGAAGACGTTACCCGAAGGCACGCCCGTGCGCGTGACCGTGACGGACGCCGAGCAGCCATCGCTGGCCGTCGCCGTCCCGAGTTGTGCGTTGCTGACGAACGCTCCGCACGAGGTCGCTCCCGCCCCGGTCGAGACGCTTACGTTCGGCGGCGCGGTAATCGACGGGTCTGTGGTGTCAACGATGTTCACGTTGACTGTGTCCTCGTTGAAGTCGCCGCTCGGGTCTGTGACCTTGAGCGTGATGGTGTGAGCGCCGAAGGCGAGCGACGTGTTGAGCGTCGCGGTCGTGCCGAGCACATTCGAGCCCTCGCGCCATTCGTATGTCAGCGGCGTGTCGCCGTCGGGGTCGGACGACGCCGAGCCGTCTAGCGTCACGGACGTTGAGCCCCCGCCACACTCGATGGTCTGGTCTGAGCCGGCGTTGGCGACGGGCGGCGTGTTGCAGCCGCCGTCAGTGTCGCCGCCGGTCTGGGTGTTACCTCTCAACTCCCAGATGTCCTGCCCGATGCTCCCACCCGTCGCCGCCTCGATGACGATGCTCAAGTGGTAGTCGCCCTGCTGCTGCACTCCGAACAGAAGTTGCAGGTTGACCGACGCGCCGCCGGCTAGCGGTGTTCCGAGCGTGATGGTGCCCACGCCGAGCGTCGAGTTGACTCCGCCGCCGTTTGTTTGCGCCGGAGGCGTCTCAAGCGTCGTCCCTTGCACGACCACGCTGCACGGCGTCGAGCCGCCGCACGTGGCCGCGTCGTTGACACCGGCCACGATGACGGCCGAAGAGCTACGCGCGCGCAGGTCTGCTGCGCCCGGCGACGAGGGGTTCGTCGTGTTCGTGATGCGGAAGCGCAAACGCGTCACGCTCCCGCCCGTGTTGTTGGTGAACCTTCGGCGGAAGTTGAGCGTGCCGAAGGTACTGTTGTTCCCCGGATCGGAGGTCGTATCGCGGACGGTGTTGGGCGCTGCGCCCGTCGCCACCGTCGAGTCGAGACGCGACCTGTCGAACTTGGCCGTGCCCGGCGCGTTGCAGGCCACGGGCCCGCGTGCGCCCGTGGAGTTCTCGGGGCCGGGCGCTCCGAGTACCGGTGCTGTGTTGCTGCCGACCGGACTCGTAGGCGTCGTCGAGACGACGATGAAGTCCGCCGCGTTCGCGTTAGTGTCCTCGGTATCACCCTTGTCCACCTTGCGGACGAAGCTGTACTCGGACGTGCTGCCCGTCGCGGGCAGGAGCGTTGCGCCTTCTCTCAACAGGTCGCAGTTGCCACCCGTGTTCGCGCCGAAGCCGACCGCGTCGAGACGCGTCGTGGTCGAGATGTTGGCGAGGTCTGCGGTGTTGAAGAGCGCGACGTTACGGTCGCCCTCGATGTTGAAGACAAGTGCTTGGTCGCCTGCCGCGTAACCGCCGAGGCTGTAGGCCGAGCCCACGAGCAGGTAGTTGCCGCGCGCCGGGATGACCGTGCCCGCGGGGATGACTGCGATGACGACGGGCGTCGTCGAGCAGTCGCTGCCGGACTTCACCAACGCCCAGCCGCCGGAACTGTCCGAAGCCTGAACGGTGATGTCCGTGTCCGTGTTGTTGAGCAGCTCGACGAAGTCGTCGTCCGCGCCGCCCGGCCCGGAGGTGCGAAGCTCGCTGATGAGCACCGTGCCCGGCGTGTTGTTGACCTTGATGGTACCAACGGCCTGCGCGTCAGTGATGTTACCGGCGGACGCACCGCTGATGTTGACGAGGAAGGTCTCGTCCGTCTCGGTGTTGTCGGCGTCGGCGAGAACCGGCACGGAGATGGTCTGCACCGTCTCGCCGGGGTTGAAGGTGAGCGTGCCGCCGGTCGAGTTGTAGTCCGAGCCAGCGGTCGCGGGGTTCGCGCCTCCCGTGTCGTTCGCGGTGGCGTAGCTAACCGTCACCGTATGCGAGAAGGCGTGCGAGAGAGTCACGGCAAAGGCCGCGGGGGCCGTGCCGGATGCGGGCTCCGTCACCGACGCATCCTTGATGGCGATGTCGGGCGGCGTCAATATCGGCGTCACGGTCATGTCGGCCGAGCCGCCGGCCGCCGGGTCGTCGGTCAGGACGGACGCGAAGTTATCGCCCGAAACGGTTCCCTGATTCGAGACCTGATTCGTCCCGCCGAACGGGTTGTTAACCGTCACCTGGAAGGTGATGTGAACGGACTTGCCCGCCTGGAGCGTCCCTATGCCGGCGTTGACGGTCTCGCCCGACACGGGTTGCGCGGCTCTCATAGAGCGCGCCGTGGCCGAAGCCGTATTGACCGCGCCCGACTTTCGCACCGCGTGTCCGAGAGCCGACGCCGCGCCGGAGACTCTCGCACGCGCCCCCGCCCTTCCGTAAGCGTTGGCATATTTCGCCGCGTCGTTGAGGGAAGCCACCTCAACGAAACTGTGTGCGCTGCCCTGCTCGAAGATGGAAGCGTAGAGGCCATTGGTGAGCGAGGACGTTAAGGCAGAGCCCTCGCCGTTCTGTAAGGCGTCGCCTGCCTGTGCCAGATAATCTCTCGCCGCAGGCGCGGCGTTGAGCGACGCGACCGGCGAGCAAGTCTCGTCAATCGCCGCAGGCAGCAGCGGTGTCGTGTTAACGAGTGTGATGCCCGACGTATCAACTGACAGCGGCGTGATGTTGTTGTCCATGACCACCTGCTCGGGCACGGCAGAGGCGGAGACGCCCTTCGACAGGTTGACCTGCGTGCTCGCGGTGTTGCGGTAGAGGGCTACGTCGCTGAAATCAGACGGGTCTCCCGCGGTGAAGTTGTTCCGCTCAACGCCCGCACCGCCGATCTTGATGTTGAGCTTGTTGGTGTCCGTGCCGAACGCGCCCCAGTCCACGAAGAGGCCGGTGAAGCCGAACGACGGATGCGGCTCGGTCGTCACGTTGCCGATGATGGTGACGTTGGCCGTGCTGCTGCCGTTGTTGCCGGTGATGCCGATGCCCGACTCACCATAGTTGTTGATGACGTTGTTCTTGATGAGCGAGGTGTGCGTGCCCGTGCCGTTGGCGAGAACCTGTATGCCTCTGCCAGCCGAACCCGCGCCGGAGTTCTGTACGCCGGGCTTGCCGATCTTGTTGTTAAAGATGGTGCCCGAGAAGTTGCCGCCCGTCGTGCTCTTGGCGACGTTGATGCCGTTGCCCTGCGCCGTGCCGGTCGTCCCGGCGGCGTTCGTCTGCTGCACCTTGTTGCACGAGATGTCGTAGGTCACAGTTCCCGAGCCCTGCACGAGAACCGGGGTGTTGCCCGAGATGACGCTCGCCTGCTCGTTCGTGAAGCTGTTGAGACGGATGACGGTGTCCATCGTCACGCCGGTCTGCGTGGTGGCTTCGATCATGTCGCTGCGTGCGCCCTTGAAGGTCGAGCCCGTCACCGTCAGATTCATGACGGTTCCGGCGTTGCGGCCCTCGAAGTGGAGTGCGTCGCTGCCGACCGTCGCGTCGACGAAGCGGATGGTCGTGTTCGAGACGGTCAGGCGGTTGAGCGTCCCCGACGTGTTGACGACGCGCAGGTTGTCGCGCTTGCCGCCGCCGATGTCCGCGCTCGTAACGGCGGCGCTGCCCAAGAGGTTGTCGAAGCTGACGCTTCCCTCTTCGATGCCGCTGTTGGCGTTGGTGCCGTTGACGCCGTTGATGATCGAGTTCGAGAGCGTGAAGCCGTTGACGTTGTTGCCGTAGACGGCGAAGTTCGGGTGGTCGTTCAGACGCATCCGCATCAGCGTGACGTTCGTCGCGTTGCTGAGGTAGACGCCGATGCCTCCGGTCGTGCTGTCGGCACCGGCCGTGTGTTGGATGATGCCGCCGCTCGCGTTGCCGCCCACGGACGCGTTCGTGCCGTCGCCTTCGACGGTGAAGTTACCCGTGGTGTTGGTCAGCACGATGCCGTTGGCGGGGTCATCCGATGTACTTGCCGTGGTGTTGCCCGCCGAGATGCTCTTGAAGGTCGCGGCCAGCACACCGCTGTTCAGACTGATGGGAGTTCCGGCCGTGGTCGTGTTACTCAGGACGACGTTCTCGGAGACGGTCAACGTGCCGAAGCCGTTGCCGGAGATGCCGCGGCCCGTGGTGTTCGTCACGCTCAGGCCGTGGATGCTGTCGTTCGTCGCGAGGTTGATGCCGTTGGTGTTGGGGGCGGTGGTAGTCATGACGGGATTGGCACCACCGGTGGATGGAAGCGCGTCGCTGTCGGTTGCGGGCGTTATCACGGCGAGCGTCGCGATTGAAGACGTAGCGCCCTGCCCGATGAGGCGCTGGCCGCTCTCTAGGTTAAGCGGGCCGGTGTAGCTGCCGCTGCCCGTGTAGAGGAAGATGTTATCACCCGCCTCGGGGTCGATCACCGCGCCCCCGCTCGTCGTCCCGTTGCCGTTGATGGCCTCGAACGCGGCGAGGGTGGTGAAAGGATGCGTGAGGCGGCCGTCGCACCCGGCAGAGCACGCGCCGGGCGTGTTGTTGATGAACCAGAGCATGTCGTTGACGGTGATAACGACGGTGCCCTGATCGCTCCCGGCGGCGTTGCCGATGGTGTAGTTGAAACTGTCCGTCCCGGTGAAGCCGCGCGGCGGGTCGTATGTGAACGTGCCCGTCCCCGTGTTCATCGTGACGTTTCCGCCGTGCGCGCTGGTGGCGTCGAAGGCGTTGATGGCCGCGCCGGGGCCCTGATCGTTGGCGAGCACGCTGAAGCCGGAGTTGGAAGAGTCTATGCGGACGTTGCCCGTGGCCGAGCGCATGTCGTCAACGGCCAGCGGCTTGACGCCGAAGCTGAAGACGTAGTCAGCGGTCATCTGGTCGGGCGGGTCGAACGTGTCGGCGTCCGTGATCTGGCTGGCTAAGACCGTCACCGTGCAGGTCGTCCCGGCCGGGAGGTCTGCCGTCGGGTCAAGCGTGAAGCTCGCGGCGGGCGAGGCGCTCAGCGCGAAGGTCCGGGGCGAGCCCGTGGGGCACTGAACTGAGAACGAGGAGGTCGCAGCGTTGACCGGCTCGCTGAAGTTGACCGTGATGTTTGAGTTCTGCGCCACGTTCGTCACGCCGCCCGTGGGAGAGGTGGAGACAACGGTCGGGCCTGCGTCAACGTTGATCGTCACCGTCGCCGTGTCGTTCGGCGTCTGGCCGTTCGTGGCCGTGTAGGTGAATGTGTCGGCGCCTTCAAAGCCCGTGGGCGGCGTGTAGTTGAAGCTGCCGTCGGCGTTGAGCGTGACCGAGCCGCCCTGCGTGGTGGCCCCGGCGGCGATAGCCTGGGCGGTGGGCTGCGGAGTTCCCGTGTCGTTCGAGAGAACGCCCGGCGCGGTGACGCTCAGAGCAATACCCTTGCTCGCGTTGTAGCTGTCGGCGAAAGCCAACGGCGAGACCCTCAACGAGCCGGGCACGAGCGTCGTGTTCGGATCAATGGTGTCGTTGAAGTTAACGCCCGTGGCGTCCGCCGCGCCCGCGTTGGAGACGTTCACGTCGTAGGTGATGGTGTCGCCGGGCTCGGCCTTGCCGTCGGCGTCCGGGTCGGGGAACGAGTCGGACTTGGTGGCCGTGATGATGGCGGTCGGCGGGTCGAACGCGCTCCCGGGTAAGTACCCGTTCGTGCCCGCAGGTCGAATCCGGGCGCTCAGCGCCGAGGCCGACACCACGGGCATGACCGGTGTCACAAGCATCATGAAAGCGATGAGAAGCGCTGTAAAAACTCTCGTAGGGAAAAGACGCGGAAGGTCGGGGAATGTTTTCATGGTCAGATGTCCTGTGGACGGAGAAACCTTTAGGCGTTCCTTCGTGGAGAAGGGCGGAGGTGGAAGAACGTTGAAATTGAGCGGCTTACTTGGAGACTGGCCGATTACTAGCTGTGCGAGACGAGCGGTAAAACCGAGGATGGCCTGTTAGAGAACTTAAAGACTTGGGAGACTCTTATCCCTATTGGAAGGGCGCACGGTATCACAGAAATTTGAGTCGAGCAACTTTTTTCCAGAAAGCCGAGAGAGGCGCGGCCTTCAACAGTCCGAACGAGCATTGGAAGGAGACATACAACTCGCCGCTTCTAATCGCGTGTCAATGCTCGGTGGTCGGCCGCGGAACTTCCTCTCCCTCGCGGTGTCGCCCGCGCGGGTGCATCTCGTCACGTGCCTGCTGGAACTGCTGCCACTGCTCGGGCGTGAGTGTCTGGCGCAGGCGCTCGTCGGCCTGCCGCCGTATCTCGGCAAAGCGCGGCTCCGACTCTTTGCGCAGCGCCTCCAACTGCGAGCGCGTCTCGCCGAATATCTGCTGCACCTGCGTCTTCTGTTCGGGGTTCAGTTTGAGCCGCTCGCTCATCTGTTCGAAACGATCCTGTCGCGTGTCCTGAGCCCGGTCGCGCACCCACGCGCTGTAGACGGCAGGCGCAAGCGCCCCGGCCGCGAACCCGAGCAGGAAGACGACGACGGCCGCCGCACGTACCAGCCAGATATTTTTGCTCACGCTGTTCATACTCATCTCGCCCCTTCCTCCTCCGACTCGTAGAGGGTTGAGAGCACCTGCCCGTAACTCATCTGCCCGTCGCCCGCTTCGGCCTCGTCGAAGATCACCGCTTCAGCGGAGTAGAGCCCTCCAACGGGAGCCGGCTCCTGCGCAGTCACCTGCTGCTGAGGAGCGACGAAGGTCAACACTGCCAGCGCCGCGACCGTTGCCGCCATCGAGGAGACCAGAAGCCCCGCCGACTTCCAAAGCCGCCCCGGAGTCCAACTCTCCTCCGCTGCACGGCGTTCGCGCAGCGCCGCCAGCACACGCGTCTGGAAGAATGGCGAAGGCTCGAACGTCTCGGCGGCGCGTGCCTTCAACATCAACGACGACGCCCGCGCAGCCTCGAACGCGCGGCGACACTCCGCACAGACTTCCGTGTGGGCGCGCACTGCGGCCAACTCATTCTCGTCGAGGCTCGCAAGAGGAACCTCGTCGAGCATCTTTGTGATGTGTTCGTCTCTCATCACTCACCTCCGCCTTCCGAACTACTGAACCCGCCTTCAACGACCGAACCCGGCCCGGCTCTCTTCGCGCCGCGAGACATCAGCTTCTCGACCGCCTCGCGCATCCGCTTTCGCGCGCGCATCGCCTTCACCTTCACCTTCGACGGCGTCCACCCCGTTGCCTCTACGACCTCTTTCACCGAAGCATCCTCGCCGTCCATCATCAACAGGACGAGACGGTCGTCGGGCGACATCGTCTCCAGCACGCGGCCCGCGAGGTCTGCCGCGACGAAGCCGCGCTCGACCGACTGCTGCCGCTCTGCCGAAGCACCGGCCAATCTATTTTCGAGCCACGTGCTCTCGTCCTCCGATAGGTCTGAGACCGAAAGCTCAGGCCGCCGCCGCGCGCCGCGCAGAAGGTTGAGCGAGGTGTTGGTAGCGATGCGCGTCAGCCAGCCCTCGAACGAGCCGCGCCCCTCGTAACTGCCGAGCTGCATGAATGCCTTCATGAAGACTTCCTGCGCAATCTCTTCCACCTGCTCGCGGCGGCGGAAGAAGCGGCCCGCGGTGCGGAAGACCCGTGGGCTGTAGCGTCGCACGATCTCCGCGAAGGCGGACTCGTCGCCTTCGCGCGACAAGCGCACAAGCTCAAGGTCGGACGACTGTTCAAGCTCCTGCGGCAGTGTCGCTCCCCGTCGGTTTTTGCGGGCGGCGGACTCGTCATCGGGGCGCGTCCGCCGTGATCCGGTTAATGATTACTTTGTGCTCCTCAGTTTACCTTGTTTTCGTCTCACGGGAGAGCCTTCCGAAAGGTAAGACACCGCGCCCTGAGACATGGTTACAACCTCGTGCTCCGAGGCGGTGTAACCGAACGCACACTGCCGGTGTCTAGCAGTATGGGCGGGGTTGTACGCGCTTTTTAGTCGGAATAATCAAGAGGCGTCCACAGGGGAAAAGCAGATGCAGCGGATGAAATCATTTCTTAACTCGAAGAGGAGGCTCGCGGTCTTGGCCGTCGCGGTCGCGTTGGTCGCGCTGTTGGGCTTCTGGTTCCGGGGCGGCAGCGCCAACGCCGCCGAGTACCTGACGGCGCGCGTCGAGCGCGGCAACCTACGCAACACAGTTACGGCGACGGGCACCCTACAGGCCGTCACGACCGTGCAGGTCGGCAGTCAGGCGTCGGGCACCATCTCGGCCCTCTCCGTTGACTTCAATTCAACGGTCAAGAAAGGTCAGGTCATCGCGCAGCTCGACCCGTCGATCACGCAGGCACAAGTCCAGCAGGCGCGTGCCAACCTCGCACAGTCCGAGGCGCAGCTTGAGCAGGCGCGCGCAGCCGTCGCGCAGTCTCATGCGGGAGTCGCGCAGTCGCGCGCGGGTGTCACCGATGCTCGCGCAAAGGCTAGGGCGGCGGGCTCGACGACGCAGAACCAGCAGGCGGGCGTCTCGGCAGCCGAAGCGAACGTTGCCGTGCTCAAGGCGCAGATGGACGACGCCGCGAGCTTCCTTCGTCAAGAGCAGACGCTCCTGCAAAGCGGCGTCATCGCCGAGCGCGAATACGAGACGGCGCAGACCGGTTACAAAACCGCCGAGGCGCGCTACAAACAGGCCGCCGCGCAGTTGACGATGGCGCAGGTGAGCGCGCAGTCGGCTTCAAGCTCGGGTCAGGCGCAGGCAGCGGCGCAAGTCGAGCAGGCGCAGGCTCAGACGCAACAGTCGCAGGGGCAGGTCGTGGGAGCGCAGGCGCAGGTGCAGAACGCCGTCGCGCAGGTCGAACAGACGCGCGCCGCGCTTCAGCTCGCACAGATAAATTTGCAGCACACGACTATCACCTCGCCCATTGACGGCGTCGTCGTCTCGCGCGACGTGAACGTAGGCCAGACCGTGGCCGCATCGCTTTCGGCCCCGACGCTCTTCACCATCGCGCAAGACCTCACGCAGATGCAGGTGATCGCCAACATCGACCAGGCCGACATCGGGCTCGTCGAGCAGGCGCAGGGCGTCGCCTTCACCGTCGATGCCTTCCCCTCGGAAGAGTTCAAGGGGACGATTCAACAGATGAGGCTCAACCCGCAGAACGTGCAGAACGTCGTCACATATAACGTGGTGATAGATGTCAGCAACCCCGAGCAGAAGCTCAAGCCCGGCATGACTGCCAACCTGACCGTCACCATAGACGAGCGCAACGACGTGCTCAAGGTGCCCAACTCGGCGCTTCGCTTCACGCCGCAGGCGTCCGATGCTTCGCAGGCCCGCGCCGCCGCTGCGGGCAACAACAACAACGGCCCGCGCCGCAGCGCGGCCGGTGCGGTTGAAGGCGCGACTCAGCAGGGTGACGCTGCGACTCCGCAGCAGGAGGGCGCGCGCACACAGTTCGCGCCCGCGACCGCGCCCGTGCTCCCCGGACAGTTCAGGCGCGTGTGGGTGCTCGGCCCCGACGGCAAGCCGCAGCCACGTCGAATAAAGGTCGGCCTCAGCGACGGCTCCTCGACCGAGATGGTCGAGGGCGACCTACGCGAAGGCGATGTGGTCGTCACCGGCCAGAACGTCGCGGCCACAGCGAGCCGCACGCAGACCGGCAATCAATCAACGGCTCCCGGCTTCGGCGGAGCGCCGCGCGTGGGCGGAGCAGGTGGCGGCGCGGGGCGCACCGGAGGCACAGGCGGCAGAACGCGTTGACATGCACGGGCCGCAGGCGACGACAGCCGCCGGAGCGAAGAAGCACCGGCGGCCATCACAGTGTGAAAGACAAGGGGTAAGGCCGAAATCATGCAAGCGACATTTGAAGCTGACATTCAGCAGAGCACGGCGCTGGACGCGCTCGCGGCGAGAGAAGTGTTGAGGCCCGAGGTCATCCGGCTCGAAGGCATTCACAAGACCTACTTGATGGGCGATGTCGAGGTGCACGCGCTGCGCGGCGTCTCGCTCAACATCAGCGAGGGCGAGTTCATAGCCATCATGGGCACTTCGGGTTCGGGTAAATCGACAACGATGAACATCATCGGCTGCCTCGACAGTCCCACTCGCGGCACCTACCTGCTCGACGGGCACGACGTGTCCGCGCTCTCAAAGGACGCGCGCGCGGACATACGCAACCGGAAGCTCGGCTTCGTCTTTCAGGGCTTCAACCTTCTGTCGCGCACCTCTGCGCTGGAGAACGTCGAGCTGCCGATGCTCTACACCGGAGTTGACTCGGCCGCGCGCAGGCGCAGGGCTTTGGAGGCGCTCCACTCGGTCGGCCTCGTCGGGCGCGAGCAGAATCACCCGAACCAACTCTCGGGTGGGCAGCAACAGCGCGTCGCCATCGCGCGCGCACTCGTCAACGGCCCCTCGATCATCCTCGCAGATGAGCCGACGGGCGCGCTCGACTCGCGCACTTCGGTCGAGGTGATGGAGATTTTCCAGCGCCTCAACCGCGAGCGCCGGATCACGCTCGTCCTCGTCACGCACGAGCCCGACATCGCGGCTTACGCCGACCGCATAGTCGTCTTCCGCGACGGCCGGATTCAGAAGGACTACCCCGTCGCCGCGCCGCGCGATGCAGCCGAAGAGTTGAAGAATCTTCCGCCGGTCGAAGACGAGGTTGAAGAAGAGGGATGAATTATCTTCGGAGTTGAAAGTGATGGGAGGAGCGTTTCACCACAGAGGCACAGAGTACGCGGAGGGGCACGGAGTTTTCATTTTTCATAACCCCCTCTGTGCCGTCTCCGAGTCCTCTGTGCCTCTGTGGTGAAACGCCCTTAACCCTAACGTCAAGGTTGAGAAAATTATGAACGTCCTAGTGATTATCCGTATCGCCTTCCGCGCGCTGGCTCGCAACAAGACGCGCGCGGCGCTCACCATGCTCGGCATCATCATCGGCGTCTCGGCCGTGATCGTGATGGTCAGCATCGGACAGGGAGCACAGGCCACCGTGCAGGCACAGATCGAGAGCATGGGCACCAACCTTCTCTTCGTCAGCGCGGGCGCGCAGAACGTCGGCGGTGTACGCAGCGGCGCGGGCGACTCGGGCACCAACACGCTCACGGTTGAAGACCTCGAAGCCATACGGCGCGAGCTGCCGAGCGTCGCCCTCGTCAGCCCCGTCGTCAACTCGCGCGCGCAGCTCGTCTCGGGCAACCAGAACTGGAGCACCTCGATTCAGGGTGTCTCCGAACAGTTCCCGGAGATACGCAAGTGGAGCGTTAGCGGCGGCGACTTCTTCAACGACGCGGACGTGAGAAGCGCCGCGCGCGTCGTCGTCATCGGCCAGACCATCGCGGACAATCTCTTTCCCGGCACAGACCCCGTGGGGCAGACGCTCCGCGTTTCGAACATGCCCTTTCGCGTCGTCGGCGTGATGGCGCACAAGGGTCAAGACCCGCAGGGGCGCGATCAGGACGACACGGCGTTCGCGCCTTACACGTCGGTGCAGAAGAAGCTGCTGGGCAGCGCACGCGTGCAGGTCGCCTATGTCTCGGCTGTCTCTCAGGACGCGACCTACACGGCGCAGTTGCAGATTACGGAGCTGCTCAGGCAGCGCCACAAGCTCGCGCAAGGCTCGCCGGAAGACTTCACCGTCCGCAACATGTCGGACGTGGCCGAGGCGGCCAACGAGACGAACAGCGTGATGACGATGCTTCTGGCGAGCATCGCGGGCGTCTCGCTCCTCGTCGGCGGCATAGGCATCATGAACATCATGCTTGTTTCCGTGACTGAGCGGACGCGCGAGATAGGCATCCGCATGGCAATCGGAGCGCGCTCGTCCGCCGTGAGAACGCAGTTCCTCATCGAGTCCATCGTGCTCAGCCTGACGGGCGGGTTCGCAGGGATAGTGCTCGGCGTCCTCGCGTCCGTCGGAGTGCCGCTGCTGCTCGGCTGGCCGACGCTCGTCTCGACGGCCTCCATCATCGGTTCGGTCGTCTTCTCGGCGGGGGTCGGAATCTTCTTCGGATACTACCCCGCGCGCAAGGCGGCCGCGCTCGACCCGATTGAAGCGCTTCGCTACGAGTGATGGACAGTTGAAGCAAGTTCGACTGTTGATGTTACCGGGCGCGCTGAAGCTTTACAGCCAAAGGGAATGGGTCTGGCTCACCGTTCCGCCCGACAGTTACTTTGTCAACGCGTGTGAGCCTATGCTGAAAAGGGTGCGGATAATCACAACCGAATTGGCTAACAGTATCGTTAACCACGTTCGCGGGTGGCGTATGTCTTCGGCTAAGAAAAAGATGCGTCCCGCTATGTACATGAGCAACACAAGGACGATTAAAGGGATGAACCTGTCTATAAATTTTCCTTCATGAAAGCCGGGATATATCACTGTCGCCCAATTCAACAACACTTGATAAAAAATCACGTTCAGGAAAATGCAGGCATCACCCAAGATGTCGGAGCGTGGGTCACGCAGGAACTTGGATTTAGGTTTTTGCTTGGGTGGAGAAAAGTAACGGAACACCAGAATCATCTGAAAAATGTTGTAAGGGATTCCAAATAAAAGAAAGGCACCACCAGCCTGCGAATCGGGGAACAGCTCTAATAAAGTCAGGCTGACTGCCAGAGTAATAAACATGTTCACTGCCAGATAGACGAATGGTAAGAAGATACAACCAAAGGGCAACCACCCATCGGCATCTTCCGATTCGCCCCGCATCTTGATTCTTTGATGATAGTGCCAGCGCTTCAAAATCGCGCCGAGTGAGGGCAACACGAGCAGTCCCAGATAGAAAAGCAGCGACGCAGACCGGGCGATCACATCGCCGTCGGAAGCTCGTCGAAAGATCACCAAGAACAGTTTGATAAGCAACCTCATCAACAAGAGGTTTGTCAGAAAAACTATAACGTCGAGAAGCAACCCTCGATTCTTTCTCGAAAAAATGTTTGCGGTTTGATTAATCGCCACGGCAGTCTAAACTTTGCTCTTAACTTTCATCATTCGATCTAACTACGTAATGGGGTTTGAAAAACCGAACGACCAAGCCCACGCGGCAACCCTGTATCTTCCCCCTCTCCGACGACGGCGACAAGAAAACCTTCGCGCATAATCGCCCCAATGGATTTTGTCTATGTCTCTGGTCGAGCTCTCATGCTTCAACGCTACGGCAGCGGAAACCATAAAGGACATTATCGGTCGTGATAACGATAGAAGCTGTTGATTCCCCGCCCCGACCACAAGATGTAGGCTGACGAGATGTGCAAAATCGGGAGGCGCGCGACGTTAGAGAGCCTTTTTGAAAAGGCGCGTCCGACCACAATTAGTTGTGGCTCCAATGAGGGGACTTCTCGATAGGGAAGGCAAACAAAGATTCAAAACTCAATGCTGGATGCGGGTCTGGGGCACATAGTCAAAGCTGTCTCATCACCGAGGATGCTCAATCGATTTAAAGCGACCTTAAAAGACAAGCGTCTGAATCGAGTGCGGCAAACTTTTGACTTCAGCGGCTTGGCCCTCCACCCATAGATAATAGGTGACTTCTTTCTCGCCTCTATTCATTACCACCACCGACACCTTGCCGTCAGCATCTATAAAAGCGGTAGACAGAAGCGAACTCCTGCTCGGCGAACTGGCTATTCTTCTGGCACCGGGCCGGATGAATTTGGAAAAATGTCCGATGTAATAGAAAGCGTTCGTGTAGATGAGGCGGCCCGTCTTCGTGTCGGCGTGGAGCGGCGCGAAGCAGAAGTTATTCACGTGGTTCGGCCCGCCCGTCTCGTCGAGCAGAACGTTCCAGTCCGTCCAGGCCGCCGTGCCGTTATTAAAATCATTGATCATCGAGTGCCCGTAGTGTTCGCCCAATTGCCAATCATTCACTTTGTTGATGTCAAAGGCGTCATTACACCCCTCTGTGAAGATCAGGTGTTTATCGGGGAAGGTTTCGTGTACCAGTTTCACGTTATCGAACATCTGCTCGCCGCCGCTCCAGGGCTCGTACCAATGGTAGCCGATGCCCCACACGTATTTGGCGGCCTCGGGGTCGTTTAAGATCGTGCTGACCCGTTGGTATATCAAATCCCGGTTATGATCCCACGCGAGGATTTTTTTCTCGCCCAACCCTTCCCTGCGCATGGTCGGCCCGAGATAATGCTTTAGAAAATCTCTCTCATCCTCCGCCGTATAGACGCAGGACTCCCAACGCTGCGTCGCCATCGGCTCGTTCTGAACAGTGATGCCCCAGATGGGTATCCCTTCACTCTGATAAGCCTTGATGAACTTCGTATAGTAGTTAGCCCACGACTGGTAAAACTCCTTCTTTAATTTCCCGCCGTGTAGCATGTCGTTGTTGTCTTTCATGAACGCGGGCGGGCTCCAAGGGCTGGCGAAGATCGTCAACTTTCCGCCCGCGGTCGCCATCGCCCTTTTGATAAACGGGATGCGGAATTGCCTGTCGTGGGCGACGCTGAAAGACTTCAACTCCTTATCGCCTTCGGCCACGTAGGTGTAGCTCTCGCTGGAGAAGTCGCAGCTGTGGATGTTAGTTCTGGCGAACGAATAACCTATCCCTTTTTGCGCGTCGTAATAAGCGTCGAGAATCTCCTGCTGTTTATCATTCGGCAGCCTCGCAAAAGTCTCGGCTGAGGCGTCCGTCATTGCGCCGCCGATTCCCAGAAGTGTTTGATACGTCTTAGACGGATCGACGAATACACAGACCTGTGTCTCTAAAGGCTGGCCGAGGTGTTTGAAAGTTACCTTGTCAGTGACCGAGATTCTGTGATCACCGTTCTTAGCCGTGGTATGAACGACAACCGTTCTCCCCTCGGTGGAGAACGACTTTGAGGCGGTGGGAGGGCGACGAGACTGTGCCGAAGTAGGTCTAACAACCTGCGTCAACAAGCCTGCTGAAGAAGAGAGCAGCAAAAAATCACGGCGATGAATTTTCATGGACAGCGCTTATATCATATAGGACTTACGCAAGAGCCATTCTGAGCGATGGATTCCTGAGTTGCTGAATGAGGTAATCATCCAGCAGCCCATGCTTGAGTTGATACATCGTGCGACCAGTCTGTGCCGCTGGTTCTTTGAACCTGACCCAGACCAACAGCGCGCACCCGATCTGGTTGCGCTGGATGCGCGCCTTCCGGCATTGGCACCGCACCAAGCCCGTCAGTTGTTTCCCTTCGCGGTGCAACTGCTCGATCTTCCAGCGAAAGCCACACGCCTCTTGCGTCGCTTGCGTGCCTGCCTGCCGGTTGTCTTTCAAAGGGCGGTAGTAGCTTTGGTGCAATGATTCGATATAGAGCATCAGGTCTTTGGTCGCGTACCATGTATCCATCAGCACGGCCCGCACAGGAGCAGCGCAGACACGGCGACTCTAACCCGGCGCCGTTACGGCCCGCAAGATTCGACGACAGTTTGGACAGCGACTCGACGTGGGTCGTGTCGGACAGGCGTGCTGCTGCCGAATTAGTGGTCGTCGGCAAGGTGCCCATCCTTCCCGCCGTCGGAGGCCAGAGTTCTCGTTAGCTCGCGCACCTTCGCCGCATCCTCCACGAGCAAGACTCCCCCAGCCTCAGCGCTCAGCCCGGCAAGCGTCACGTCTATTGATTGGCCGTGCACCTCAAGCATAGCAACGCAGGTCTCGGCCAACTCTCTCAACTCTGCTGCGGAGAGTTGTTGTACCTGTGACAGATCGCACTGCCCGCGGTCGACCTTGATACTGGCGCGCGTACGTGCGGCCGCATCGCCGACCAATCCGTGCTGCCGTAGCACATTGAAGGCCTCACGCTGAGCGACGCGCGCCGCCTTCGGCAGTCCCCTGCTCTCGAGCCACTCCCGCGTCCGCTCGTGCTCGCGCGCCGCCGCCTGCGCCGCTGCCGCCCGCATCGCGGGCTCCAACCTTCCGAGCAGCACTTCGCTGATCTTGTCAGCGAACACCGGGCCAGCTGTCCCGCGGGCCGTGCGTGTGCCCTCATGTTGGAACATGGCCGGCTCTGGTCTTTGCGGTATGAGTGAGGATTTAACTACCCCGGGACTGTCCGCGCCGCTTTTCGGCGCGCGCGGATTAATATCTGTATCTAAACTTTCTAATACAGCGAAGCTGTCACTAAAGGCTGCTTCATCCGATGAAGCACGAGCCCCACCGGATGAAGCAGGGGGAAACTCCAAAATTTTTTTGCTCGCCGCACGGCTTCCGATTGAAGACGAGGCGCGGTTGAGGAAGATGCGGATGCCGACTCCATTCTTGCCCGCGAAGTACCCGATGACGCCCTGCTCATGCATCCACCGCAGCGACTTGCTGGCCGTAGCCGACGCGACGCCGAGGAGTTCGCACAGCGCATCCCACGCTTTCACTTGCCTCTCCTCCCTCAGCTCGGCCTCGAATCGCAGGACGCCTTCGCGCTCCCAACACTGCGCGGGCGCGTTGACGAGCCGGAGGTATATTTTACTCATCAGCGGCGTGACCGCGTCCGCCTCCCGTGAGGTGACGGCCGCGATAATGTCGCAGTCTACCTGGCGGAAATCCTTCCGGTACTCGCTGGGGCCGAGCTGCGTCCGGCGGACGAATCGCGGTGCCTCGAGGGTTCTTATGCCCATACTCAAACCTCTGTAAACAAATGGCCTTGACGGCGACGCCTCGCGCTTTTATGATGTGCGCACAGGTCAGATACACAAATACCTGCTCGCCGTCGAAGCGAGGTCTCGGTTGGCCTGAGGCGTCCGGTCGCCAAACTCGGGGCGCTTCAGGCCGACTCGTTTACGGGGACGGAATAGTCCCTGCCTCCCTACTAGTCAAGCATAACTACACCAATTTCCCCCTTTTGAGAACTCTGCATTTTTTACTGCATCGTGCAGCTATCAATGCATGATGCACGGATAAATGCACGATGCATAAACAAATGCACAGTGCAGTAATTACTGCACTGTGCATTTGTTTATGCATCGTGCATTAATTAATGCAGGGATGCACTGGAAAATGCATGATGCATTTGTTTATGCATCGTGCATTAATTAATGCAGGGATGCACTGGAAAATGCATGATGCACTTTTAAGCAGGAAAGAACGATAAGCTATTGAGCCGGAAGGACTATTCGGATTCGAGCCTGACGGGCTTGAGGTGCATTCGGTACTGAAGGCCGAGCCTGCTGGAAGGATCATACTCGCCCAGACGGTCCAGAAAACCAAGTGTTTCGAGGCTGCGGATAACATACTGGCAGCGGCGTTTTTTGAGCCGGGCGGCATCTGCAACCTCGCCGACTTTGATATAGCAGACGTCCGTGCCCCGCGCGTGTGAGAGCCCGAACATGACCTTCATGACCTTAATCTCGCCCTTGTTCAGACGGTAGACCTGCTTCCACCGTGCCGCGTGGCTTTCGACACCGGCGTCATCAGCCACCGATGCCGGAGCACTTACGGGCTGCGGTTTCGGGGCTTGAGTCCCGCGCCTTGGCGGGCGTGGCTTGGCTGGCCTCACGCGCGCGCGGCTGCCGTCGCCGATCTCTTCAACGGCAGCCGGGGCGGCCTCTTGGGGCGTGGCGGCACCGGTCGGCGACTCCGAACTTTCGCCCGCTCCGGCATACGGTGCCGCGTCCGGCACATCAAGCCGCTTCTCGGCTGAGGCCTCTGCGGGCGCGGGCTTCTCGGCCGCGCGGCCCTCCGGCTCATCAGTGGGCACCTGCGGCGGCTGGGCCTTCTCCCGCTTGAGCTTCTCCTGCTCGATCTGGTAGATGGCCGCAAATCCCGTGTATTTTCGCTCTTCGCTCACGCCATGACCGCCTCCCCGGTGGCCTCGTCGAGCAGCTCCTTCGTCACCTTACGCTCGCCCATCACCTTCATCAGCTCGTAGGAGACCGAGCAGAGTTTGAGCACCTCGCGGGGCACGCCGTTGGCGAGCGTGTAGAGCTGCTGGATGACCGGGTCGGAGAAGGGGACGGGGATATCGGCCGCCTGGCAGCGGTACTCGATCATCGCCTTGGTCTCGGAAGGGGTGAGCGGTGCCAGGATCGAGGGCGCGATGATGCGCGAGCGCAGCGCCTTCTTCGACGGGTCCTTGAGCTTGTCCCGCAGTTCGAGCTGCGCCGCCAGTACGATCTGGACGAGCTTGTGCTGGTTGGTCTCGAAGTTGAGCATCGTGCGCACCATCTCGAGCTGGGGGCCGTTGAGCCGCTGCGCCTCGTCAATAAAGACCACGACGTTGACGTTTTCCAAGAATTTGTCGGCGAGAAAGCCCTTGATCTCCTGCTCCTGGTCGTAGAGCGAGCGCCGAGGCCGCAGCCCGAATTCCTGGCAGACGCCCTTGAGAAAGGAAAAGTCCGAGACGAACGAGGGGGTTGGGATCAGGCTGCTGACGATGTCCTCCTGCGCGGCGTACTCGCCGTAGAGCAGCCTGAGGACGCTGCTCTTTCCCATCCCGACGTCGCCCGTAATGCAGGTCAGCCCTTGGCGATTATCGATGACGAACCTCACCTTATGCATTGTCGCCGCGATCCCGGGCGTGACGTAAAGGTTGGAGGGATTGGGGCTAATGGAGAAAGGATGGGTATTCATGGTCGGGTCTATAGCACACGATGGGTCACGAGGCAAGTTTTATTTCCGGAGGGGGGTAGGGAAATGGTGGCTGGATGTCGCTTCAAGCTAACTAAATAGAGGTGGGTCGGTAAGCATGCTCAGTAAGATGTGAGCTAATCAAGGACCCGTGACCCGGCGGATGACCTCTGATAGACTACTTCGCACGTCACGCGCAGTGGTATTGACGGCCGCATGCACCTCGGGTGCGGCCATTGTAAATCTTCAGAACTTTTGCTAAATGAGCAGGCTCAGTGAGGTAAGCGGGTAAGTAGGGAAGTGGGTTTATTTTCAATTATGCGAACCAGTAGTTGAAAACGAGGAGAAAGAAAGCGTCTGCTAGCTTCCCCCAGCAATGAAGCATTCAGCGGGAGGGTCAAGGGCGGGGACTACGTTAGCCGCGAGGTGCGTGACCCTGCCGTCAGTGCCGCGCTGCTCGATTACCTGAGGGCCAGCGACCGGCCGGATGTGCTCGGCAGCGAGCGCCCCTTGTGTACGCGGCACGACAGGGCAGGGCAGCCCGGCGCGCCGCTCACCTCACACGCCTTCGCCCTTCATATGAAGGTATACGCCGGGGAGGCAGGCATTAAGGACTTCCACCTGCACCAGACGCGCCACACGTTCGCGCGGCTCGTGGCCGAGCAGACCGGGAGCATAGTGGAGACGCAGGATGCCGCTCGGGCACAGAAACGCCGCGACGACGCGGGTCTACGTGCGTCGCATCGCGGTTAAGCGTGACAAGCACAGCGAACAGATCGCCCGTCTGTTCGACCTGAAAGTTGATAACTGAAGATGACGGCTTTGGGCGGGACGCCATATTAGGCTGGGGCAAACGACGGCCCCACGGGTGTGGGTAGACTCTGTGGCGCGCCATCGGTCGTCGAGACGGCACGCTCGTATGAGATGCCGAACTTCTCGACGCTGCTCAAGACAGTTTCGAATGCTGGTGTACACAACGTCTGAGGCGGTAGGAGCCCATTAGGATAATGAAATTCGTCTCGCGCCGAACGTCTCTGTCAGGGGTCTCCTTCGCCATAGCCGCGCCAGTGTTATTCGCGGCCAGCACATCCTTCTCCAAAATCCTATTGAAGATTGATCCCGTCATGCCGGCCGGCACACGCTACCTCGGTTCCGGTATAGGCAGCTTAGCTTTTGCATATTTATTCGGGAATAGGCGCATAAGCTGTCATATTTACTCGTTTATGCATAGTTAATGCGATATCTGTTGAATAGAGAGGCAAAGCAGTTCGCCGTATGAAGGCTGATAATCGAACCACACCATGGCTCGTGCGCTATAAGGCTTCGCCGCTAGCACGGCTCCGGCTCTTCTGTTTTCCGTACGCGGGAGGCGCGGCGCACGTCTTTCGGCAGTGGCCGCAGTCCCTGCCCGATTTTATAGAGGTCTGCGCCGTGCAGCCGCCGGGGCGTGGCAGCCGGCTCGGGGAGCAGCCGTTCACACGCCTGAACGAGTTGGTCGTCGCCACCACGTCCGCGCTCATCCCGTTTATGGATATACCGTTCGCCTTCTTCGGGTATAGCATGGGGGCGATGATAGGCTTCGAGTTGGCACGGCAGCTGCGCCGCTTAGGCGCGGACGGCCCGAAGCACCTCTTCGTCGCAGCCAGCCGAGCACCGAGGCTTGCGGGCGAGCGCGTCATCACTTACGACCTGCCCGACCGCCAGTTCGTCGAGGAGCTTCGACGGCTTGGGGGAACCCCGGCCGAGGTGCTGGAGAACGAGGAACTTTTGCGCCTGATGCTGCCGCTGCTCAGGGCCGATTTCGCCGTCGCGCAGACATACAGCTATGCGGACGGGCCGCCCCTCGATTGCCCGCTGACCGCCTTTGGGGGACTTCAAGACGAGGGAGTGGAACGCGAGAGCGTAGCCCCTTGGGGCGAGTACACGACCGCCTCCTTCTCGCTGTACATGCTGCCCGGCGATCACTTCTTTCTTCACGCCTCCCAGGGCGCGCTGCTCGAAATCGTCGCGCGGGAACTTGAAGGCACGGCCGCACGCCGCTCATGAACGCACCGCGAGACGACATGGAGCGCGGGGGCCGGTGGCTGACGCCGCCGCGCAGCCCGCGCCTGAGCGCCGACGAGGTGCACGTCTGGCGCGCGTCGCTGATGAGGCGCGAAGAGGAGATGATGACGCTCCTCCGCAGCCTGTCGGAAGACGAGTTGCGCCGCGCCGACCGCTTCCGCTTCCCGCGCGATCAGGCGAGGTTCATCGCGGCCCGGGGTGTTCTGAGGGAAATTTTGGGCCGCTACCTGCGCACATCGCCCGAGCGCGTGCGCTTCGGCTACAACGCGTATGGCAAGCCCGAACTTCTCGACGCGGAGGAGCGCGAACGACTGCGCTTCAACCTCTCGCACGCGGGAAGTGTGGCGCTGTTCGCGTTCGCGTCGGGGCGCGAGGTCGGCGTGGATGTCGAGACGCTTCGAGACGACGCGGCCTGCGCGGAGGTGGCCGCCGAGTTCTTCTCACGTCGTGAGGTCGAGACGTTGAGGGCGCTGCCGGCGCACGCGCGCACGCGCGCCTTCTACAACTGCTGGACGCGCAAGGAGGCTTACATCAAGGCGCGCGGCATGGGGCTCTCGCTGCCGCTCGACTGCTTCGACGTATCGCTTGCTCCGGGCGAGCCTGCGGCGCTGCTCGCGACACGCGGCACCGAGCCGGAGGCCGCACGCTGGTCGCTACGTGAGATAGATGTGGAGACTACTTACGTCGCTGCGGTCGCCGTCGAAGGCGGCGTGCGACTGCGCTGTTGGCTCTGGCCTTGACTCGCGCGGTGGGCCAGCCGATACCATTTATTCCGCGCGGCCTCTTCTTAGTTCAGCGTTGACGCGGTCGTTCCGGCGGCGCACTTGACACTTTAATGGATTAGGGTATGATGTAGGCGTTCTTGGCGGTACTAACAAATTTGGTTTGCTGTTTTAGCCATTGCCCTACTCAAACTTGGCTATAACCTCATTGAAACAATCGTAGTCTCTCACGAAGACACATAACCCAGACACGAAAATAACTCTCGACCGCGGAATACATTCATTGACGGGTGTGCAGAGGACTGCGCCATCCTATATGGTTTCATGAGAGTAAAATTTCGCCACCGGAAATAAAAACTCCGCTGTTACTTGCAGGTAACAGCGGAGGCTTTGGAAGTACAACCCCCATACACATTTCTGCGCATAAGGGTGCACAGCCAGGCAGCGGGGCATCTTAGCGCAAAATGTTGGGGCGGCACAAGATAGATTTGCAGGAGCCGTTCATCCATCATGCGTAATGTCTGCATTCCTTCGACCAACTCCCTTCAAATAAACACTGACCGTCTCGTAGCCGATACGAGATATCCCAGCGCAATGTCTGCCTGTTGACAGAGGCAGAGGTGTGCGTACACGCGTTCGCCCAAACGCCGTAGCGCCCTGCGTTAAGTTCGCCGCGCGGAGACCTTCGACTATGTGGCACCCAATCGGCATCGCTTTGACCAATTCACCCAAGCCAGTCGCTTGAGTTGGTGCCGGTGTGTTCGAGCAGCGCCGGTGATTCATGCCAACCGCTTGCACGGGCGCACACCCGCACGGCGCAGAAATCAAACACTCAAGCCTGAGGCTAAAGGAGCAACATGAACAGAGACGAGAATGAAGATACGACGATTTACAAAGTCGTCGTCAATCACGAGGAGCAGTATTCCATCTGGCCCGCCGACAGGGAGAACGCGCTAGGTTGGAACGACGCGGGTAAGATCGGGACGAAGGCCGAGTGTCTGGCTTACATCGAAGAGGTCTGGACGGACATGCGCCCGCTCAGCCTGCGTCAGCGCATGGAGTCGGCGGCATCACATTAGACTTACACACCCAACAGTCTCGGCGGGGAGCCTTGTCTTCTCAAGCCGGGCGTTGACAATCACGGCCGCCGTGCGTTTCGACTCCGGCAGGGGTGCGGCCCGTGATCGCATTAGAGATTCTCGAAGCTTTTCCTGAAGGACTATCGCGCCCTCGGACATATCCCCCCCGACAGCTTTGACCGTGCCCGATTGCTCCAATCGTAAGGATAAGCACGTGCCTTGAGAGGTGATGAGTAAGGTTTCACAAACGTAAGACTTGTGTCGGTTCGTCTCCCGCGAAAGTGAACTGCACCTGCTCCCGAACACGCTTTAACCCCAACTCGTCCAGCCCCGGTTACCCGGAATCAGGCCAGACATAAACAAGCGATGGTCACGATGAATACCCAGACCCAAGACCGCACCATTCACCAGCTGTTCGAAGCACAGGCCGAGCGCACCCCTTCGGCCGTGGCACTGGTCTACAAGGATCATCGAATAAGCTATCGCGAGCTGAACCAGCGGGCCAACCGACTGGCGCGGCACCTGCGCGAACTCGGGGTCGGGCCGGAGGTGTTGGTCGGCATCTGCGTGGAGCGTTCGCTAGAGATGTTGGTGGGGGTGCTCGGCATTCTCAAGGCGGGAGGTGCCTACGTGCCGCTCGACGCCGCATACCCGCGCGAGCGGCTCGCCTTCATGCTCGAAGACGCGCGGACGCCCGTGCTTCTCACGCAGCAGCATCTCGTCTCCGCCCTGCCGGAGCATGATTCACGGCTTGTCCTCCTCGACACGGACTGGCCGCGGATCGAGCGTTCGAGCGCGCGCAACCTTTCCGTCAAAGGGGTGACGCCGGGGAACCTCGCCTACCTGATTTACACCTCCGGCTCGACGGGCAGGCCCAAAGGCGTCTGCATCGAGCACCGAAGCGCAGTGACGATGCTCAGCTGGGCGCGCGAGGTCTACGCGGCGGAGGAGTACGCGACGGTTCTGGCTTCGACCTCCATCTGCTTCGACCTCTCGGTCTACGAGTTGTTCGTGCCGCTCAGTTGGGGCGGCAAGGTTGTGCTGGCGGAGAACGCCCTGCAACTCCCGGCGCTGCCCGCGGCCGGCGAAGTGACGCTGGTCAACACCGTCCCGTCGGCCATGGCCGAGTTGGTTAGGATGGGAGGCGTCCCGACCTCTGTGCGGACTGTGAATCTGGCCGGAGAGCCGCTCAAGCGCGTGCTGGCCGATCAGGTCTACGGGCTCGAACACGTCCGGCAGGTGTGGAACCTCTACGGGCCGACCGAGGACACGACCTACTCGACATATTCACTGGTCGCAAAGGGGGGCGGGCAGCAGCCAACCATCGGGCGGCCGCTGCCCGGCACGCAGGCTTACATACTCGACGAGCGCCAGCAGATGGTGCTGGCGGGCGAGGTGGGCGAACTCTACCTCGGCGGGATGGGGCTGGCGCGCGGCTATCTGCACCGCCCGGAGTTGACGGCCGAGCGTTTCATCCCCGACGCGTTCTCGGCAGAGCCGGGCGCGCGCCTCTACCGCACGGGCGACCTCGCGCGCTTCCGTCCCGACGGGGAGTTGGAGTACTTGGGCCGCCTCGACCATCAGGTGAAGGTGCGCGGTTATCGTATCGAGCTCGGCGAGATAGAGGCCGTCCTCAGTCAGCACGAAGACGTGCGCGACGTGGTGGTCGTGGCGATAGAGAACGAAGCCGGCGAGAAGTCTCTGGCGGCGTATATAGCTGCTGCGGGCAGGCCCGAGCAGGTGACGGGAGAGTTGCGCCGCTACCTCAGGGCGAAGTTGCCGGACTACATGGTACCGTCCGACTTCGTCTTGATGGAGGCGTTGCCGCTCACGCCGAACGGCAAGGTTGACCGCCGCGCGCTGCCCGCGCCGGGCCGCAGCAGGGCGGCGCTGGCAAGCGAGTTTGTCGCGCCGCGCAACGCGCTCGAAGAGCAGTTGGCCGGCATGTGGGCCGAACTGCTGAAGGTAGAGGGCGCGGGTGTCAACGACAACTTCTTCGACCTCGGCGGCCACTCGCTGCTCGCCACGCGCCTGCTCTCGCGCATGCGCGAGGCGTTTCGGGTGGAGTTGCCGCAGCGCACGCTGTTCACGTGCCCGACCATCGCCGCGCTCGCGGAGCAACTACAGGCCGCGCTCGACGCGCCGCATGGCTTGGCCGCCGAGGCGCCGATTACCTCACTGCCGCGCACCGCGGAACTCGCGCTCTCGTTCGGTCAGCAGCGTTTCTGGTTCGTCGATCAACTCGAAGCGGGTCAAAGCGTCTACAACGTCCCCGTCGCGGTACGTCTTGAGGGCAAGCTGCACGTCCCCGCGCTTCAAGACGCTCTGAACGAGGTGGTGGCGCGGCACGAGAGCCTGCGCACGACCTTCCACGCCAGGGAGGGCCAGCCCGTACAAGTCGTCGCCGAAGCCTCGACCATCGAACTCGCGGTCACAAACCTCGAACACCTGCCGGAGAACGAACGTGAGGCGAGAGCCTCGCGTCTCGCCACCGAAGAGGCGCGGCGGCCGTTCGACCTCGCCGCGGGGCCGCTCGTCCGGGTCAGCCTGCTGCGACTCTCGGAGCGCGAGCACGTGCTGCTCCTGACGATGCACCACATCATCTCCGACGGGTGGTCTTTGGACATGCTGTTCGGCGAACTCGGCACGCTCTACGGCGCGCACCTGCGCGGAGTGCCTTCGCCTCTGTCTCCTCTGCCGATTCAATACGCTGACTTCGCGCAGTGGCAGCGCGACCGGCTTCAGGGCGAACTGTTCGAAGCACAGGTCTCATACTGGAAGCAGCAACTCGACGGGGCCGCCGCGCGTCTGGAACTGCCCGCCGACAGGCCGCGCCCCGCGGTTCAGACTTATAACGGCGCCGTAGAGTCACTACCACTCCCGGCGGAATTCGGGGACGGCTTGAAGAAGCTGAGCCGTCAATCCGGGGCGACGCTCTACATGACACTGCTGGCGGCCTTCAAGGTGCTGCTCTCGCGCTACACGGGGCAGCAGGACATCGTCGTCGGCTCGCCCATCGCTAACCGCAACCGCGCCGAGGTCGAGCCGCTCATCGGCTTCTTCGTCAACTCGCTGGTGCTGCGCACCGACCTGTCCGGCGACCCGACGTTTACGGAGTTGTTGAAGAGGGTGCGCGAGATGGCGCTCGAAGCCTACGCGCATCAGGACGTGCCGTTCGAGAAGTTGGTCGAGGAGCTACAGCCCGAGCGAGACCTCAGCTACCACCCGCTCTTCCAAATCATGTTCGCGCTCGAAGACGACCCTTCGCTTTCGCTTGAGTTGGCGGGCACCAGTGCACGTTGGATGCCTGTGGACAACGGCACGGCGAAGATGGATCTGTTGCTGCGTGTGACGGAGACAGCCGAAGGGCTTTTGGGAGCCGTAGAGTACAACACAGACCTTTTCGACGCCGCGACGATTAAACGTCTGGTCGATAACTTCCGGGTGCTGCTCGAAGGAATCGTCGCGCGGCCCGATGAGCAAATCTCAAACCTGCCTCTCATCTCCGAAGCGGAACAGCATCAACTGCTCCACATTTCCAACTGCCCGGCGGCCAGTTACCGGCAGGACGTTTGTCTGACGCGCCTATTCGAGGCGCAGGTCGAGCGCACGCCCGACGCCGCGGCGGTGAGCTTTGAACGAGAGCAACTGACCTACAGTGAATTGAACCAGCGGGCCAACCGACTGGCGCGGCACCTGCGCGAACTCGGGGTCGGGCCGGAGGTGTTGGTCGGCATCTGCGTGGAGCGTTCGCTAGAGATGTTGGTGGGGGTGCTCGGCATCCTCAAGGCGGGGGGTGCCTACGTGCCGCTCGACGCCGCATACCCGCGCGAACGGCTCGCCTTCATGCTCGAAGACATACGGGCGCCGGTCTTGGTGACGCAGCAACACCTATCGGGCGTGCTGCCCGAGCACGGCGCGCAGGTCGTTTGTCTCGACACCGATTGGCCCGCCGTCGCCGCGCGGAGCGGTGAGAATCTCGACGACGCTCCCGCGCCCGACAATCAGGCTTACGTCATCTACACGTCCGGCTCGACGGGGCGGCCGAAGGGCACGCTCGTCACGCACGCCAACGTCACGCGACTGTTCGCCTCGACGGAAGAGTTGTTCCGCTTCAACCCGGCCGACGTGTGGACGATGTTCCACTCCTACGCCTTCGACTTCTCCGTGTGGGAGATGTGGGGCGCGCTGCTCTACGGCGGGCGTTTGGTCGTCGTCCCGTTCGACGTGAGCCGCTCGCCCGAAGTCTTCTACGAGCTGCTGGCGACCGAAGGCGTCACCGTCCTCAACCAGACGCCTTCGGCCTTTCGCCAGTTGATGCACGCCGACGAGCAGGCGGGCGCGGGCCTTGATCTTTCCTTGCGGTTCGTCATCTTCGGCGGCGAGGCGCTTGAGATACAGGCCCTCAAGCCCTGGCACGCGCGCCACGGCGGGCGCACGCAGTTGGTCAATATGTACGGCATCACGGAGACCACCGTGCACGTCTCATATCGGCCGCTGAGCGGCGAGGACATCATGCGCGCGAAGGGGAGTGTCATCGGCGGGCCACTGCCGGACTTGCAGGTCTACGTGCTGGACGAGCAGCAACAGCTCGTGCCGATTGGAGTGGCCGGTGAGATGTACGTCGGCGGCGAAGGGCTGGCGCGCGGCTATCACAATCGTCCCGCGCTGACCTCCGAGCGTTTCATCCCGAACCCATACGGCGTCGGTGAAGGGACGAGGCTCTACCGCACGGGAGACGTGGCGCGCTACCTGCCCGACGGAGACCTTGAGTATCTGGGGAGGGCCGACAATCAGGTCAAAATCCGCGGCTACCGCATCGAGTTGGGCGAGGTGGAGGCCGTGCTTGAGCAGCACGCAGCGGTGCGTCAGGCGGCCGTAATCGTCAACGAAGAGAAGGCCGGCGAGAAGCGTCTGGTCGCTTACGTGGTCGCGCGCGAGGCCAGCGGCGCGAAGGCCGGTGAGTTGCGGCGGCACATGAAGGAGCGCGTGCCGGAGTACATGGTGCCTGCGGCCTATGTGATGCTTGATGCGATGCCGCTCAACGCGAACGGCAAGCTTGACCGTCGCGCTCTGCCCGCGCCCGAGTGGGGAGGCGAAAGAGAAGAGGGCGCACAGGCATCAGCGCGCACCCCCGCCGAGGAGTTGCTCGCCGACATCTGGGTCGACGTGCTCGGCATCGCCGCCAACCAGTTCCATCCGTATGACAACTTCTTCGACCTCGGCGGCCACTCGCTGCTCGCCACACAGGTCGTCTCCC
>JAVXWN010000142.1:0-8462 GCA_032230645.1 Acidobacteriota bacterium
GCGGCACGTTCAAAGTCCTCGGCCGCGACGAGGTGATGCATGGCCTGCTCCCACTGCTCGCGCTCTAAGAAGAAGTCGGCGAGCCGCGCGTGCTCAGAGGCTACGCCCTGGCGACCCGACTCAGCACGGAAGCGTCGTTGGAGAAAGCCTCGAAAGAGCGGGTGCAGCCGGTACTCTTCGCCGCGCCCGTCGGAGGCGAGCGAGATGAAGACGTTGCGTCGCACGAGCGAGCGCAAAGTCACCGACGATTGCGGGTAGAGACGGTTGCAAGCCTCGGGCTCGACGCGTTCGAGAAGCGAGACGCGCAGGAGAAGGTGCTGCACCTCTTCGCCTTCGTCCGCGAAGACCTCTTCGGCGAAGTAGTCGAAGATGTCGCGCTCGCTCTGTCGAAGTATCTCGACGAGGTCGGGCGGCGCATTCGTCGCATTCGTCTCGGCCATGCCGCTACGTGCGAGCGCCTGACGTTGCGCGACCTGACGGACGAGTTGAAGCGCGGTGATCCAACCGTGCGTCCGCTCGCGGTACTCGGCAAGCTGCTCGGGCGTGAGTTCAAGGTCGAAGACGCTGCGGAAAAGCTCGCGCGTCTCCTCGTCGGTGAAGAGAAGCTCCTGGCGGTCTATGACGGCGAGGCTGGCCTGCGTGCGCATCCGTGCGAGCGCGAGCGGCGGCATGTCGCGCGAGATGATGACGACGTGAATGAGGTCGGGCAGGTACGCGAGCAAGCGGTCAACCACGCGATGCACGGGCGTCTCGCCGCCGAGGTGATGATAGTCGTCGAGGACGAGTATGAACTGCTGCTCGACGCGGTCGAGCACCTCGTTTAAGAGCACGTCAACGGCGCGCTCGGGCGCTTGCGCAAGCTCTTTCGACGCCTCCTGCATGTAGGACATCGTGGCTTCGCCGAAGCCGGGGACGATCTGCTTGATGCCATGCGTGACGTAGCCGAGAAAGACGAGCGGGTCTGAGTCGGCCTGATCGAGTTGATACCAGACGAAGGGATGCCCGCCCGTGCGTATGAAGTCGGCGACGAGAGTGGTCTTCCCCGACCCGGCGGGCGCGGTGACGAGCGTGACGGCGTGCGGGAGGTTCTGCTGAAGGCGCTCGACGAGTCGCGGCCGTGGAAGCAGCGACGGCGCGGGGCGCGGCGGCAAAAGCTTGGTGCGCAGGAAGAAGGTCGGAAGCTTCGGCGGCGCTGCCGAGGGCGGCTGCGTGTCGTGGATGCTTCCTTGCTGACGGTTCGGCACGTTGGACATCGCTTTAGAGCTTCGGGGCGCGCGTGTGTGGCGCGCCGGGGGCCTCCGCTTGTAGTTGCGAGTGCTTTGTCGTTACTTAAAGTCGGGCGTGGCCGGAGAGTATAACCCAACACCTGCCCACGCTCCGACAAGGAAACGCCGCACGCGTAAAACCGGCCGCGCGGCGCGAAAGCTTTGCGAGGATGAAAGTCGCGCGGGCGACGACCCCGGCCGCGTCAGACCGTGCCCATTGACTTGCGAGGAGATTTGACGAGCCGCAGCGAGAGTCGGCCCGAGTGCTGTCGCTGTGGTCGCACGCCGCGCGCGCTCGCAGCGCGTTCGACCTCGGCCGCAACGCCTTCGGAGCGCGCACGCGCATCGAGCAACGCGGCGCGGCCCCGCGTCTCACGTAGCGCCGCCTCGGCGCGCTCCGCAGACAGCCCGTAGCTTGCGTAGAGACGACGCGACTCAGCAAGCGTGAAGGCGAGCACCGCTTCATCCAGAACGCATAGCGTCTGCTTCGAGCGCATGCGCCAGAGCGGTGTGGGCGGCAGGCTACGCCCGAGCATCATCACGTGAACCTCGGCGGGCAACAGCGGCAACAGACGCCGGAAGAAAGGCACCATCCACTCCGCATCGTAGATCAGGTGCAGGTCGTCAATGACTAAGAGCACGGGGTCGTTTGACTCAAGCAGTTCATAGACAAGGTGCTCGACCGCGAGCGATACATCGTCCGTCGCCATCTCGCGCCCGAGTCGTTCAAGAGTCCGCTCGCCGAAGCCGGGACGCGCCGAGGCGACGCTCGCGCAGAGGTGGCGCAGGAAGACGGGCAACTCCGAGTCAGGCGCGTCGAGCTTGTACCATGCAAGGCCGCGACCCGTGCGGCGCGCGAAGTCCGTCGCGAGCATCGTCTTGCCCGTGCCCGCGCGCGCGTGAATGATCGTCGAGTTACAGTCTTCCAGACTCTCGCCAAGCGTCGAGAGAAGACGCTCGCGCGAGACGCGCGGCAACTCGACGGGCGGCGTAATCTTTTCGGGGATGACCTGCACCATGTGAGTCCCTCTGAGCTTTCGAGGTGAGGTGGTCAAAATTTTACTCCGGGCAAAAAGTTTCCAACGGGCGAGGCCACACGAGACCTCAACGCTCAAGCCACGTGTAATGTACGGCGCGGGACTTGAGGAATTCTTGAGGCGACCGGGGGTTAGGTCGGCGGGGCACTCAAACATTTGTGCGGACGCGACTTATACAGGCACGTGACCGGTGCGGGCGCGGAGAGCGAATCGGTAACGGATGCGATGGCGACTCGTCCTTCAGCGACTCTCTAACTTCATCAACACGCCGTCCTTCGGGCGAAGCGACATCGCGGGTAGAAGCTCAACCGTTTGTTCGGCGACGAGCCGGAGGCGGAAGCGTTGGGCGATGGTCGAGAGGATGAGCACGGCTTCCATCGTCGCGAAGTAGTTGCCGATGCAGAGGCGCGGGCCGCCGCCGAAGGGGAAGTATGCGTACTTCGGTAGACGTGAAATCGCATCCTCGCCCCAACGCTCGGGGCGGAAGCGTTCGGGCTCGTCGAACCAGCGCGGGTCGCGCTGAACGACCCACTGAAAGGCGAAGAGCTGCATCCCGGCGGGTATCCGGTAGCCGCCCACCTCGCAGTCGCGCACGGCCTCGCGCCCGACGCCCCATGCCGGAGGATACAAACGCATCGCCTCCTTCACGACCCACTCGACGTAACGCAGGCGCGGCATGTCGGTCGCCGTCGGAGCGCGTCCGCCGAGGACTTCTTCGAGTTCCGCCGTGAGCCTCTCTTCCGCCTCCGGGTTCTGCGCGAGCAGATACAAGGCCCATGTCAACGCGAGCGCGGTCGTCTCGTGACCGGCGAGGAAGATGGTCATCAACTCGTCGCGCAACTGTTGGTCGGTCATCTGTGTGCCGTCCTCGTCCTGCGCGCGCAGAAGCATCGAGAGCAGGTCGCCCGTGTCCGCGCCCGACGCGCGACGTTCGGCGATGATGCGATAGACGAAGTTGTCTATCTTGCGCACGGCGCGGTTGAAGCGGAGGTGGGCGGGCGTCGGCAGGCGATTGTCCAGAATCCACTTGAGCGTCGCCTGTGACGAGAAGGGACGGACGATGCTCGCAAGCGCCTCGCCTATCTCGCCCGACTCACTCGACACGTCGGCGCTGAAGAGCGTCTCGGCAACGACCGATTGCGTGAGCATCATCATCTCGGCGTGCGCGTCTAAGACAGCGCCGTCGCGCCAGCCGTCGAGCATGCGCGAAGTTGTGCCGACCATCGTCTCGCCGTAGGCGTTGACGCGGTCGCGATGAAAGGCGGGCTGCGCGAGACGGCGCTGGCGTCGCCAGAAGTCGCCCTCGCTCGTCACAAGACCGTTGCCGACGAGGCGATGGAAGAAGGGCGAGCGCATCGATGCCGCCTTGATGAAATTCTTGCTGCCCGAGGCGAGCACGTACTCGATGTGCTCGGGGTTGTAGAGAAAGCAGGCAGGCACGTAGAGGAAGCGCATCCGCACCACGTCGCCGAACTCGCGCGCGCAACGCGTGATGAAGTCGAGCGAGTCGCGGTTGAACTCGCGCATGTTGCCCATCACGCGCCCGCCGCGCGGGCCCTGTGGGACGGCTGCTGCGACCATCGCCGACGCTCCTGTTCTTATTCGGTCAAGCGAAAGCGTTCGCTAAATTTCGATGAACCCTTCGCCCATGAAGTGACACTGCCCGCCGACGCGCACGGCCGTTATCTCATCTCCGCTCTGCTCGATGCGGATGCGTATGAAGCTTGGGCGGCCCATCTCGATTCCCTGCTCGCTGACGATCTCGTTTGCGGCTCCGCCCGCGACGACGCCGTGGCTGACGAGGTAGCAGCCGAGCGGGCCGCTGGCTCCGCCCGTCGCGGGGTCTTCGGTGATGCCGAGGCCGGGCGCGAACATGCGGCTGTGGACGGTCGAGCCTGCGTGTTCGACCTCGCGCGTGAAGACGAAGACCTCGGGCGGTATGCCGTCGCTCGCGGCGGCCTGCTCTATCAGGTCTGCGCGTGGGCGTGCGCGGCGCGCGGCGTCGAGCGTGCGAACGGGCACGAAGAGAAAAGGCACGCCGCAGGAGACGACTTCCAAAGGCAGCCGCGTGTCAACGTCCGCCTCTTCGAGCGAGAGCATCGCGGCGACGGCACGCGCGTCCGCGAGGCGTGGGCCGAATTTGGGGAGCGGCTGACTCATCTCGGCGAAGACGGGCTCGCCGTCTTTAAACTCAATCCTCACGGGGACAGGGCCGACGCCCTCTTCAAGTATGATCTTCGTCTCCTGTGCATCGCGCCGAATCATGTGCTCGCGCGCGAGCACGAAGGAGGTGCCGATGGTGGGATGGCCCGCCATCGGAAGCTCGCTGCCCGGCGTGAAGATGCGCACGCGCCAGTCGTGGCGCGCATCGTCGGGGGGCAGCACGAAGGTCGTCTCCGACAGGTTAAGCTCTTTGGCAATCACCTGCATCGTCTCGGTCGAGAGGCCGCGCCCATTCGTGCAGACGGCCAGCGGGTTCCCACCGAACGCGCGGTCTGTGAACACGTCAACGAGATGGTAGTGTAGTCTTCTCATCAATCCTCCGAAGTAATAAGTGCCGAGTGATGAGCGATGAATATCTCAACACGGCGATATTCATCATTCATCACTTATCATTCATGTCTTATGAATCGAGCGCGCGCGCGAAATCTGCTATTAAATCGCGCTCGTCTTCGATGCCGATGGAGATGCGGACGAGGCTGTCGCTCAGTCCCCTTGCGCGAAGCTGTTCAGCCGTCATGTAGCCGCGCCACATGGCGGCCGGGTGGACGATGAGCGTCTCGTGGCCGCCGAGGCTGGCGGCGTTGGTTGCGAGCTTGAGCGAAGAGATGAAGCGCTCGGCCGTCTCGAAGCCGCCGCGCAGTTCCGCCGAGAGCATCCCGGTGAAGCCGGACATCTGCGTGCGCGCAAGCTCGTGCTGCGGGTGCGACTCAAGGCCGGGATAGTAGACGCGCTCGACCTTCGGGTGAGCTTCGAGAAAGCGCGCGAGCGCCATCGCGTTCGAGTTGTGACGCTCGATGCGCAAGCCAAGCGTGCGCAGACCCCGGAGCAGTAGCCAGCCATCGAAGGGCGAGAGAATCGAGCCCGCGAGCAGCGAGAAGTGCCACGCGCGGTCGGTGAACTCGCGCGAGGAGACGATGACGCCCGCCGTCACGTCAGAATGGCCGCCGAGATACTTGGTCGCGCTGTGTATGACGGCGTCGAAGCCGAACTCAAGCGGGCGCTGGTTGACCGGCGTGGCGAATGTGTTATCAACAATCGTCGTCACGCCGTGCCCGCGCGCAAGCTCGGCCACCGCGCGCAGGTCTGTGATCTGCATCAGCGGGTTCGTCGGCGACTCGGCATAGATGACGCGCGTGTTGGGACGCATCGCCCCGGCGAACGCTTCCGCTTGCGTCTGGTCAACGAGCGTGACCTCGACGCCGAAGCGGCGCGGCATCTCCTCGAAGAGCGTCATCGAGCCCGCGTAGTGGTTCGTCTGCGCGACGACGTGGTCGCCCGCCTTGAGCGTTGACATGAGCGCGGTGAAGACGGCTCCCATCCCCGAAGATGTCAGAAGCGCCGCCTCGCCGCCTTCGAGCGCGACGATGGTCGCCTCGACCTCCTTGTGCGTGGGGTTGCCGTAGCGCGTATAGAACTCCGCGGGGCGCACAGCCGACGCGACCTCCGCGAAGTGCTCGGACGAGTCGGCGCTAAAGGTCGTCGTCTGCCAGATGGGTGGCGTGACAGCGCGCGTGCGGTTCTCGCCCTTGCCCGCGTGTATGGCGCGCGTCTGCACGCCCTCGCCTCGAAGCTCGTCGCTCTTCATCCCACTCCATCCTTTCGATGCCGAAAAGTTATGACGGCCAGCGCAGCCCGGCCCGCTCTTCGCTTGCGGCAATAATAGCGCGGAGTCAGCCGAAAACGCATTTACCGAGAAGCGCCGGGGCTCCGCGCGAAAAACTTATTCAACACAACGTATTTCCAACCGCCGCAGCAGCACTGTCTGCGCGGTAGAGGCTCCCCGGCGCTTTCCGAGTCTGTACAAAAAACTTCCGGAGTCAAGAAGATGAGCAGCAAACAAGCGGGCATCACACAAAAGCAAATGAATCGTTCATACCTTTCATCAATCAAGCGCGCGGCGGTCGCGTGCGCCGCAGTCCTTATGGCGCTCGCGGCATTCGCCATCGCACCGGCCTTCGCGAGCGGCGCGGAGACGATTACCACCGCCAACCTCGCGGGCGCGGTCATCAGTGGCGTGACGCCGACGGGCACGGCCGTCTTCAGGCAGGGGGCCGACAACAGCCGCAAGCTCGAAGTCGAGGTCGAGCACGTTAACCTGCCCGCAGGCACTGTGCTCAACGTACTCGTGGGCGGCACGAAGATCGGCACGATTACGCTCGACTCGCTCGGCGCAGGTCAGATCGAGCTTGAGACCGAGCGAGGCCGGACCGTCCCGGTCGTCAACACGGGCACGAGCGTCGCCGTCACGAACCAGCCGGGCGCGAACATCGTCGCAGGCACCTTCGGCAGCGCCGCGCCGACCCCGACTCCGACTCCGGGCGCAACACCGACACCGACTGCAACACCGAGCCCGACCCCGACTCCGGGCGCAACGCCCACGCCGACGCCCGTCATGAACGAGTTCGAGGCCAAGCTCTCGGGCGCGGCCATTGGCGGCACCGTGCCGAAGGGCGAAGCCGAGTTTGAAAACTTGGGCGCGAACCGAGAGTTCAAAGTCCGCATCGAGAACGTAAATCTGCCTGCGGGCACAGTGCTCGACGTGCTCGTTGACGGCACGAAGGTCGGCACGATCACGGTCGCGCCGAGTCTTCAGCGCAGTGAGCTGAAGCTTGAGACCGAGAACGGCCAGACCGTCCCGGCCGTCAACTCGCGGACGCGCGTCGTCGTCGCCGACAAGTCGGGCGCGACGATTGTGGCCGGTTCCTTCTCAAACATTCCGCCGCAGACCACGCCGAATCCGACGCCGACGCCGACGCCCGCCCCGAACAGCGAAGTTCGTATCGAGTCGAGGCTGGCAGGCGCACCCATCAACGGGCTGACGCCGACCGGAGTTGCCAAGTTCCGCTCGCTCGGTGGCAACAGCAAGCTCGAAGTCGAAGTCGAGCACGTCAATCTGCCCGTGGGCACCATCCTCAACGTCTTCGTTGACGGCGTGAAGGTGGGTGAGTTGACAATCGCCTCGACGCTCGAAAACGAGTTCGAGCTTGAGACCGAGCACGGGCAGGCGGTGCCAGGCGTGACGACGGCCTCGACCGTTGTCGTCTCGAACGCGCAGGGGCAGACCATCCTGAGCGGCGTCTTCAACACCGCCGGCATCGTCACGCAGCAGCCGAACGACATTGACCACACGACCTTCTTCGTCGAGCAGCAGTACCGCGACTTCCTCGGGCGCGAGGCGGACGACTCGGGCCTCGACTTCTGGTCTTCGGAGATTGCGAAGTGCAACGGCGACGCGGCCTGCGTCGAACGCTCGCGCGTCAACACCTCGGGCGCGTTCTTCCTCTCCATTGAGTTTCAGGAGACGGGCTACATGCTCTATCGCTTTAACAAGGAGAGTTTCGGTGTGATGCCGCGCCGCAATCAGTTCCTTGTTGACATGCAGGCGGCCTCGCAGGGCGTCGTCGTCGGGCAGTTGGGTTGGGAGCAGAAGCTCGAAGACAACAAGCGGCGCGCGGCCGAGACGTGGGTCGAGCGCCCCGAGTTCCACTCGCAGTTCGACGGGATGAACGACGACCAGTTCGTTGACGCGCTCTTCCGCAATGCGGGCGTCGTGCCTGCACAGGCCGAGCGCAACAACCTCGTCGAAGGCTTGCACTCGCACGCCGAGACGCGCGCGACCGTTCTACGCAAGGTCTCGGACAACTCGGAGTTCCGGCGCAAGGAGCAGAACCCGGCCTTCGTGCTGATGCAATACTTCGGCTACCTCCACCGCAACCCGGACGAGGGCGCGGACACGAACATGGACGGCTTCAACTTCTGGCTCAAGAAGCTTGATGATAACGGAGGCGACTTCCACCGCGCCGAGATGGTACGCGCCTTCATCGAAGCCACCGAGTACCGCCATCGCTTCGAGTGGTAAGACGCTAAGGCCAAAAGGCAAAAGGCAAAAAGTGAAGATGAGAGGCACGCCCTTCATCTTCACTTTTTGCCTTTTGCC
>JAVXWN010000201.1:0-23729 GCA_032230645.1 Acidobacteriota bacterium
AGGCGTTGACGACGCAGGGGACGGCACTGGCGCGTGCGGGGCGGTATGAGCAGGCGGGGGAGGTTCTGCTGCGCGCGTCGGAGGTGGCCGAGGCGGCGGGCGATGCGGAGGGCGCGGGACAGGCGACGCTGACGCTCATCGAGGAGTTGGGCGAGCGCCTTGCGCTGACAGACCTTGAGGCCATCTTCAAGCGCGCCGACGCGCTGCTCGCGCACTCGCGCCACCCCGGCAACAGGGACAGGCTCTACGCGTGCGCGCGCCGTGTGCTGTTCATCGTCGGCGTGCTGCCGGGGCCCAGCACCTGGGAGGAGTTCTCGTTCAGGGAGGCCGTGCGGCGCTACGAGGCGCGTCTGATTGAGGGCGCGCTCAGAGGCTCGGGCGGCATCGTGGCGCGTGCGTCGCAGATGCTCGGCCTGACGCGACAGAGCCTCGACTCAATGCTGCACCGACGCCACCGTCGCCTGCTCCCGCTGCGCACGCCCGCCGAGCCCCGTCGCAGCAGCCTCATGTTCCGCGAGGGCGAGCAGGACGAGACGCGCCGCGTACAGATACTTCACGTCGAGGATGACGACATAGTCGCCGGACTCGTCGAAGAGATGTTGAAGGACGAGGGCTGGCGCGTCGCAACACTCACGGACGGCGCAGCCGCGCTGCGCGAGATAGAGGGCGGCGCTCACTACGATCTCATGATTATAGACAATTGCCTGCCGGGTGTGAGCGGGCTCGAACTCGTCTATCGCGCGCGCGCGCTTGAGCACCGCCAGCAGGTGCCCGTCATCATGCTCTCGGCCAGCGACATCGAGCGTGATGCAAGGCGCGCGGGCGCGAGCATCTTCCTGCGCAAGCCCGAGGACGTGCCTGTGCTCGCCGAGACGGTGGCGCGCCTGCTCGCGCGCGTAAGCCGAAGCTGAATCGAGGACGAAGAGGGGGAAAGATTAAGCAGACAGAGATATGAAGAATTAAGTACCGGGGCCGAGCCTTAAAGGCCCGGCCCCGGCGCGCGCGGCCCGGCTTGTCGGGTTCGGGTCGCGGCGCGGGGTCGCCGCGTGCTGGCGGGCGCGCGGCGACCCTTTAACATTTTAGACCAAGTGTGCTTTGAGCCCTATGCTTCTCTCAACTCCGTCAAAGTACGAACGCCCTCGCCGTCCGAGGCGATGCCGCGCGAGAGAGGCGAGGTGCGACGATTCCCGCAAGGGATTGTAAGTTCAATGTTCCGGCGCGAAGGCAGTCAGGAATTGCATTGACAATAACTTTGCACGGGAGTAGAAGTTCCGTGCGCTGAGAAATATGAGCTACGGCCTCATTACCGGCGTAGCTTCTCCCACAATCTTCACCTAATCATTCAATTAGCGACCGGCAGGAGAGATTTAAATATGCGAGGTTATCTATTGCTCATCATCAGTGCATTAATAGTCGGGGCAGTTATTGGTACGTCAGGCGTACCGGCACAGGACAACTCCGCTCCCAGAAAACAGCAGGACGTAGATAAGGCTGAATTTGAAAGCCAGTTCCCTCTCCCCGATGTTAATAAGCCTAAACCTACCAATCCCGGTAAACGCGATAAGTGGCGCGCCAAAGGTAAAAAATACAAAAGTATAGGGTTAAGTATTACTGACAGTAGCGGATGGATAAGCGTTAACACCGAGTGGGACATCGGACTCCCGGCTCTGCCCGTGACCCAGAGCCATTTGATCGTCATAGGTGAGGTGACTGATGCGGAAGCCAACTTAACCGAGGATAAAGATTGGCTATATTCCGAATTCACAGTCCGGGTTGACGAAGTGCTTAAAAATACAAGCAACGTCACTCTCACGCGGGATAGTTCGCTGATCGTTGACCGTGAAGGTGGGCGCGTGCGGTTCCCAAATGGGCATATAACTTTACAATTCATTCCGGGGCAGGGTATGCCTCGCGTCGGACGGCGCTACACCCTGTTTCTAATCTGCGAAGAGCAAGAGCAGAGCATACATATCCTGACCGGGTATGAGTTGCGTGATGGGCGAGTCTACCCAATCGATAATCCAGCCGGAGGCCAACACCCCATCGCTACTATGTACAAAGAAGCCGATGAAACATCTTTCCTAAATGACTTGCGGACTGCGATTGTTAGTGGACGGTAGCAGGCATTTACCCTCAACAATACTATCATGAAAAAAGCCTTACTCTTCATTGGCGTATGTAGTCTCACGGTGTTTCTCATGGCAGTGCTGGTGGGCTTAACCGCGCCGCAGGTTGGGATGACAATCGTAAAAGCACAGACATGCTGTAACCCACCTCCAGCGTCATGGCCGACCGCCAATTGGCCGAAGAATACTGTCGTACACGTACAAATCCAAGCAGGTGTTTTTGACGACGTAGAAGTAGATGCAATAAAAGCTGCCTTCAGGGCGTGGAACGCTAGGAGTCTAGATAACTGTTCTAATGTAACCTATCCAGAACCTTATGAGCTTGTTGATACCCCGCCGTCGCACAGTGGTCATGTCTTTTATGTGAGATATGACGGTGAGTATACGGCCCCCAAGCAGGGGATTACCACGGGCAGCGGCGTAGAAAGCGTTTTTATTTACTCGCAGACAACGCTTTTCCGAAATATGAGGGAGCTTGGCTTACCTCAGTTCAAAGGTGCTTTTGTCAAAGGGTGATGCTGCACGAAATTGGGCACCAATACGTCTCGCCCATTTTGGTGACGGATGTACTTCCCCCTGCTCGGCCATGTGTGACCAGTATGCCAATCAGTCGTCCCCAACGTCATGTGATGATGCTGTCATTCTAGGTATTTACTGCCAGTCGCAGCTACACCAACGCCGACCCCGACCCCGCTAGTGATAGCCGGGCCACCTTGTGACCTCGCCGCGGAATCAACTGCGTGTCACGACTTAGAGGCTTACTGTGCTTGTAGGGATGTGGCCGGGATATGGCGAGAGGAGAGGTGCGACTGCCTGACCTATTCGCCAGTGGTGGTGGACGTGGCAGGGGATGGATTTAACCTGACGGACGCGCAAGCAGGCGTCAGGTTCGACCTCAATCACGACGGCACGAAGGAGAGGCTGTCATGGACATCAACTGGCTCGGACGACGCCTGGCTCGCGCTTGACCGCAACGGCGATGGCACGGTTGATAGCGGGCAGGAGTTGTTCGGCAACTTCACCCCGCAGCCCGCGCCGCTCGCAGGCGTCGCGCGCAACGGCTTCCTCGCACTAGCTGAATTTGACAAGCCAGAGAACGGGGGCAACTCCGACGGTATGATTGACAACAGGGACGCCATCTTCACGAGTCTGCGCCTGTGGCAGGACACGAATCACAACGGTACCTCCGAGCCTTCGGAGTTGCACACGCTCCCGTCACTGGATGTTGTTCGCATCCACCTCGACTACAAGGAGTCGAAGCGCACTGATGCTTACGGCAACAGCTTTCATTATCGGGCGAAGGTGGATGATGCACGGGGCGCGAAGGTGAGCCGTTGGGCGTGGGACGTGTTCCTCGTCTCACAGTAAAACTACGTCTGATGAATTGATGAAGAGAGCCGCACGCGAGCCTGCAATGGCTTGCGTGCGGCTCTTTCGTGTCTTGTCGCGGTTCGCCGTCGCGCGGCCTTTTACTTGTCGCCCGCAGCGAGGGGCGGGAGTTTCCAGGTTGTGCGAAGGCGCGCGTACTCCGCACGTGGCAGTTGCACGAGCAGCGGGCGCTTCCGTGTGTCGAGCCAGCGCAGGAGCCCTTCGAGGTTGGGCTTCTCCATCGCGGTGCAGCCCGCGGTTCCCTTCTCAGGCCCGGCCCAGATGTGCATGAAGATGCAGGAGCCGCGACCCGCGACGGGCGGAGCCGCGTTGTGTTCGACGACCAGTCCCCAGCGATAGCCTTCGACCGAGCGCATGCGCTCCGAGCTGTTCCAGTCAACGACGCCGACCGTGCCCCTGTCAACAATCGTGTTGTAGTGGCGCGAAGCCACGTCGTCAACACACTCCGTCGTCGGCGCGAGCGATGTGTAAGACAGTCTGAGCCAGTCGGCCGCGCGCGCTGATGCGAAGCCGAAGGCCGTCCCTAACGTGAAGACGCCTGCGGGCGCACGGCCATCTCCCTCCTTCTTCAAAGGCCCGTCGCCGCGCGCCTCTTCGGTCAGCCCATCGCCCCACCCGAGCCCGCCGCGCCCGACGACGATGGGGAACTCCGCACCGACCTGTCGCCAAACGCCCCGCGTGCTCTTGCGCTCGAAGCGTCGCAGCGTGCCTTGCACCGAATCCCAGTCGCGCGTCGTCACCACGATCAACTGCCGCGCGCGCCGGAGCGGAGCCGTAGAGCCCTTCACTGTAGCGACTGCGTGCGCGCGCGCCGCCGAGCAGGTGAGCAGCAGGCAGACGATGATGATGAGCAGAAGCTTGTTACGCATAGCCGAGTCCCGGCATTACTTCCAAGTCAGATGAAACGAACAAGCCCCCGGCAAGCCCGAGCGACACGCTTTAAGCCTTCGGCTTCAGATGCGCGTCGAGCCAGTCGAGGACGGTCGTGTACCAGAACTGCGAGTTGGCGGGCTTGAGAATCCAGTGCCCCTCGTCGGGGAAGACGACGAGCTTTGACTCGACTCCCTGCCGTTGCAGGTACGTGAAGAGTTGGAGCCCCTGATCCACGGGCACGCGAAAGTCCATCTCGCCGTGCGTGACGAGCGTCGGCGTCTTGAAGTTCGCCGCGAAGCGGTGCGGCGACCACTTGTCGTAGAGCGCAGGCGCATCCCACGGCGTGCCCTTGAACTCCCACTCGGGGAACCAAAGCTCCTCGGTCGCGCCGTACATGCTTGTCAGGTTGAAGACGCCCGCGTGCACGACGAGCGTCTTGAACTTCACGCGCGGGTCGTCGTTGTGGCCGAGTATCCAGTCAACCATGTAGCCACCGTAAGACGCGCCCGCCGCTGCGACGTTCGACTTATCGACGAACGGCATCGCCGCGACCGACGCCACGCCGTTCATGATGTCGGTGTACGCCTTGCCGCCCCAGTCGCCGGAGATTTCGTTAGTGAGTTGCTGGCCGTAGCCCGTCGAGCCGCGCGGGTTCGGCATCAGCACGACGTAGCCTCGCGCCGCGTAAATCTGCGGGTTCCAACGATAGCTCCAACTGTCGTTCCAAGCGCCCTGCGGCCCACCGTGGATGAGCACGACGAGCGGGTACTTCTTCGACGAATCGAAGTCGGGCGGACGTACCAGCCAGCCCGCGATCTTCGTCCCCGAAGCGCCCTCCCAAGTCAACTCCTCCGCCGCGCGCAAGCCGAACTGCGCGATGAGCGAGTCGTTCGTGTGCGTGAGTTGAACGGCCTGATTGCCCGCGCGCTCAAGCGGCACAACGCCGTCCATGCGCGCCGTGTAAATCTCTGTCGGCTGTGCGGCGGTCGAGCGCGTGAAGATGAGAAAGCGGCTGTCCGAAGAGACTTTCACGTCGTCGTTGAAGCCGCCGATGAGTTTATGGAGCGACCCATCCGCGACCGAGACGTTGAAGACGGGCTGCTCGCCGCGCTCGCCCGAGACGAAGTAGATCGAGCGCGAGTCGGGCGCGAAGGTGAAGCCCTCGACGTAAGCGTCGTACTTCGACAGAAGCTCGCGCGTCGTGTTGGCGCGGCGGTCGTAGAGCATCAAGCGCCAGCGTTCGCTCTCAAAGCCCGCGGTTGCCTGCGAGCGATAGGCGATGAAGCGGCCGTCCGCAGAGTAGAGCGGCGAAGAGTCCGCGCCCTTGTTGTCGCCCGTGAGCCTTCTGGGCTCACCGCCCGCGACCGCGACGACGAAGATGTCGCTGTTGGTCGAGGCCGCTTCAATCGCATCGGTGTTGCGCGCGAACGCAAGCTCCTTCGAGTCGGGCGAGAAGGCGTAGTCGGTGGGGCCACCCAGAGAGAATGGCGGCGCGTCGTAGTCGCCGGGTGTGAGGTCTCGCGCCGTCGCGCCGCCCTCGGACGAGACGACGAGGACGTGCGTGCGCTTGCCGCCCTTCCAGTCAGTCCAGTGGCGATAGAGCAGGCGCGTGGCCGTGTGAGCCTTGACGGGGTTGCGCTCGGCCTCTTCGTCGCGGGCACGATTGCAGGCGTCGTCGGCGCAGTCCGGGTACACATCCGAAGCGAAGGCGAGCATGTGACCGTCGGGCGACCAGACGGGGTCGGCCGCGCCGGTCGAGATGTTCGTGACCTGTTTGCGGTCTGAGCCGTCGGGGTTCATCGTCCAGACTTGTCCGCCCGACGTGAAGGCGATGCGTCGGCCGTCGGGCGACCAGCGCGGCGCGCTCGAAGATGACGCGCTGCTCGTCAACTGCTTCGGCTCGCCGCCCGCGATTGCGACGACGAAGATTTGCGTGCGGTTGCGATTGGCGGCCACGTCCGGGACGGTGACTTGATATGCGACCCAACGGCCGTCGGGTGAGAGTTGCGGGTCTGCGACGCGCTGAATCTTGAGCATCTCCTGAACCGTGAACCGCGCACGCGGCTGTTGCGCCCGCGCCAACGCCGTCAGTGCGCAGAGCGCGAGCCCGAGCGCGCACGTGCTTGTGAAGAGCCGTTTCATCATTTCCCTCCCACTAAAAACTTCCGGCATGAAATGTTGGCAGGTGCGCCCGCGAATTTAACACAGAAAATGATTCGTCGAATCAATGAATCAATCTCTTCATTCCGCTCGGCCTACTGGCGGAGGCTGACCAGCTCGTCAATGCGTTTGCGGACGACGCGTGCGAGCAGGAGCGTCTCGGCGGGCGTGTAGTTGGCGGCGCGAAAGATTGCCGCCAGTTGACCGTCGGTCAGTCGCGCGAGCCGTTCGCCAATCCAGCGCGCGTGCTCGACTCGAACCTTCTCGACGAGCCCCTTGTTCTTCCCCGTGTAATGAAAGTCAACGCGGCCGCCCTCGACCTTGTCTATGAACTTCGTGTCGGCGTAGTCTTCGGGCTCGTTGCGGCTGCGCGTGATGCGCCAGAGGAAGCCGGGGCCGCCGCCCTCCTTGCCGAAGGCCGCGCCGAGGTCGCTGATGGCATAGCGCAACTCGCCCGCATCTTGAAGGATGACATTGTTCGTGTCCTTCAAGTCCCAGTTGTTAATGAGCACCATCAGGACTTTGAGTCCCTCAAGCTCGCGCGTGCCCGTGAAAGGGTTTCGCTCCCAACTCCATTCGTCGAGTCGCTTGACGTTCTTGGGGCGAGCCTCGAAGCGAACGTTCTCGAACGTGCCCGCGCCGGGGATGGTCACGCGCGGGACGAGGTAGTTGATCTCGGTCTCGTAGCCCGCGGCCCAGATGAGACGCACTGCGGCCGTCTCGCTCTGCGCCTCCTTGCTGACCTTGGCGACCCACTCGCGGCCGCGTCCGTCGCGCACGCGAAACTTCTTCGAGTAGCCGCCCTTCTCCTCTTTCAACAAACGCAGGCGGCGCGTGTCGGGGCGCATCCCCGTCCCGCCCGGCCCCGCCGAGAGGTCGAGACGGTTCGGGTCGCGGTTGTGCCAGAGCACGGGCGTGCCGCGCGGCAGCGCCTTCTTCTTCGACTTCGACTCGGCGGCCGCTGCGGTGGGCGACGCCGCAACCACGTACAGCGTCATCATCAACAGCAGTGCTGCGAGCGCGGCAAGCGTGTGGGTCTTTCGTCTCAGTTGCATCTCTTCCGATGGGCAGGGCGTCCGGCGCACGAGGGGCGAGCGGCCGCGCGGCAAGTGAATGCCCCTGCGCCTGTCCTCCTTCTAAATTGATGCGGGAGAAGTCGAGGGAATAGTACCAAGAGGCGCGCGCGTTTGGCTACGTGCGAAAGACTGCGGCAGCGCCTTGTTCAGACTACTGCTTGAGCCCCGGCTTGACGGCGCGCTCCTTGTGCGCGGCCTGCTCATCGGGCGGCATGAGCGACCAGAGCCAGCGCACCGCCTGTTCGAGCTTTCGCCGGTCGCCAGCCTGCAAAGCATCATGCCCCTGCGCAATCCAGCGCGTGGCCTCCTGCGTGTTGATGAACTGTCGGCCGGGGCGCGCGAGGTGTCGGAACCAGTCTTCCCAGAACCACGCTTGCGCGTAGAGCACCTGCGTGCGCAACTGTCGAAGCGCGGCCACCGCCCGCTTGACGCCGCGCACGTCGCCGCGCTCGGTCGCGTTCGATAACTCGCGACTGAGCGCCGCCATGCGCTCGCGCTGCGCGTCCGTGCCGTGATTGGTAACGTCCGCCGCGACCTCTTCGGCGAGCCGCGCCGCGCCGTCGAAGGCATCGAGCACTTCGACGGCGAGCCCCGGCTCGTATGCGCGCCCCGTCACGTCAACGACTTCGAGGCCGTGGTCGGAGAGGAACTTGGCCAACCGGCGCGCGACGTGCCGTGCATGCGGCGCTGCGTCCTGCGCGCCGTTCGCCCAGCGGTCGAGCCGCCACCACTCGACGGCAAGCTCGGCCAGCGATGAGAGCGTCACTGAAAGTGTCTGCGGAAGTTCGTCCATCATTAGCTGTTATGTGCCGACTTGAAAATTGCGCGCCCGGCTCAACATACAAGATTCAACGCCGGACGTGAAGACCCGTTTACTCGCGCGGCGACGCGGCCTCGTTCGCGATGGGCGGCGGCGTAAGACGACTTTTCGCGCGCCTCACGCGGCGCGGTCTCGTCGTCGGCTCGATTAGATAAGGGCTCAGGTTGAGCGGCGCGATGTTGTAGTTGAGATTCAGATTAAGGTTAAGCGGCGGCGGCGTGAACGTCATGTGCGGGAGCGATTCGAACGGCGTGCGCGTGGGGCGCGTGTTGATGACGCCGCACCTTTGCAGCCCGAGACAGGCCGCGACCATCATCACCCAGAAGAAAATGCTCGTCACGCAACCCGCAGAGTCGCCTGCGGCGATGGCGAGGTGAAGCTGTCGAGCGTCTTGCCGCCCGACGCGTTGTCCTTGAACAGCCTCGAAGGCGCGCGCTCGTCGGCCAACTCGCGCGTGAGTGCTTTGGCGTAATCGTCAAGCGTGCGCGCCTTCAACTCTTCACCCGCGCCGAGCGCGCGCAGCTTCTCTTCGATGTCTGCGAGCTTCTCGGCCTCGGGCGGCGCGAGCGCGCGAGCCTTGAGGCAGACGAAGAGACATTCTTCTCGTCGCCCCGCCGCGTCGAAATTCTCGGCCAGCCGGAAGAGCATCGAAGAGGCTTGCTCGAAGACGCGCCGCGCGGCGAAAGAATCTGCGCCCGCCAACTCGGCGAACTCGGCGAGTCGCGGCCTCAGCTTGTCGAACCCGCGCCAAACCTGATTTGAGTAGTTGCGGCGCGTGCGCCCGGCGCGGTCGTTTTCCGCGGGCGACATCAAGCCGACCCACGCGAACGCCTCGGCGAGCTTAGACATGAGCGCGTCTTCGATGGGGCCAACCGCCTCGCGCTCGTACTCCTGTAGCAGCGAACGTGGAAGCGCCGCGCAGCAGGCGAAAGGCGCGCAGGCACGCGCGCAAATCTTCGCGCATCGCCGCATCGCGTGCGCGCGAGGCAACGTGCGCCGAGACGATGCGCGGCGCGCTCATGCGAAGCTCTGCCACTTTGCCGAACGTGACCGACTGCTCGTAGTCGCCCTTCAAGTCCGCAGCCACAAGCCGCGACCAGAACTCTTCACACTCGAAGACGCGCTGCCAGAGGTCGAAGGTGCGCGCCCATGCGTCCAAGTCGCGGAGCGCGGGGTCGAGCCGCACAAGCCCCGCAAGCGCGAGCAGCGCCGCATCGTGCAGCGCCGCGTCCGTCTCTTGTGCGCCGCTCCCATTGCCGGACTCCACTGGTTCGCCCGAGAGCAAGGCGTCAACCGCGCGCATGAGTTCCGCGACGTTCGGCGCGCGACGCATCGGCGCACGGCCGTGGAACCAGAAGAGTCGCTCGCGCGCTCGCTGCGCCGGTTCGGACAGGCGACCGATGGAGTCGCGCACCTCCGACTCGCCGCGCTCGATTGTCCCGAGCCACGCCGCGTCCGCATCGAACGTCTTTCGCACGCCGAGCTTGAGCGCGAGCCGCACGCGCGAGGCCGCATCGAAGACCTCGCCTTGCGTGGCCGTCGCCGCCAGCCCGAGTGTGCGAAACGCGCTCCGCTCCACCGGCTCGAAACGTCCGGCCACCGGTTTCAACTCGACGCGCGTGGGGAAGAGCTTAATCAGCGCCAAACCTCCGAAGAGAGGGATGAGGAGCAAGGGATGAAGGATGAAGCGATTGATTCATTGATGAGATGAATCATTGGCTCATCACTCAATCCTATTCAGCCCTCATTCCCTCCGCCCTCATTCCCTCCGCCCTCATCCCTTCTCACAGTCCCGCCATGTCCCACTTGCGCACGATGTCGTTGATAAGGGTAGCGACCTTGTCGTTGACCTTGTTGAAATATTCGTCGGCCTTCTTCTGGTCGAACTTCGGGTAGCCTTGACCGGGCTGGTAGAGGCCGATTGACGAGGGGAAGGGCGTGGCCGACCATGTGCCGGTCGCGGGATAGGCAGTGGCGAGATCGTCCTTGTATCGCTCGGGGTGAACGAGCGTGGGGTCTACGGCCTGCACGTAGGCCGTCTCGTTTAGGCCCGCGTGGCCGCCGTCCTCGCCAAAGACCTCTTTGGTCACATCGGAGGCGAACGACCACCAGTTGATAACGAGCGTGCGGACGTGGCGCTCGGTTGCGACCTCGGAGGCGACCGAGTTCAAGACCGCTGTCTGCGGGCCGCCGTGCCCGTTGAGGATGATGATGTTCTTGAAGCCGTTCTTCGCCAGACCCTCCATGATCTGTTTGACAAAGGGGCGGTAGGCCGACTCGGTTATCTGGAACGCGCCGGGGTATGCCTCCATGCTTCCCGTGATGCCGTATGGAAGGACGGGCGCGATCATGGCGTTGACGCGCGGCGCAATTTTGCGCGCCATCGCTACGGGCGCGGTGATGTCCGCGCCGTTGTTGATGACGCCGTGCGGCTCCAAAGTTCCCGTCGGCAAAAGCACGGTCTGAATCTTCGACGGCACGACCTCTTTGAACTCCATCCAGTTGATGCGCTCCATCTCACGCGTCGAGACCGAGTCGCGCGGCTGCGCGCCTCCGCGCGTGACCTGCGCGGTTGCAACCAACGCTTGCAGCGCGAAGAACGCGAGCATGATGACGGACACGGAAATTCTCATTCTCTTCTCCCTCCTGTCACGGTTTGACGCGGCGGCACCAGAAAGGCGCGCGGCGCGACCGAGCGATTGACTTTGCCTTGCTTTAAAGTGTAGAAGCGTTGACGGCCGGGCCGCTAGAGCATACTTCATCCGAACGCAAAAAAAGAATCGCTTCCGACAGGCGCAGGCGGGCAGTCGTCTTCCGGGCGCGACGGCGAAAGTGGAGAAACGGGATGCAACTGGAAGCGCCGCGCGAGACGCGTTGGGCCAAGGTTCTGGATCAGACGCGCTGCATCGGCTGTCACGCCTGCACGACCGCCTGCAAGTCCGAGAACCTCGTCCCGTTGGGCGTGACGCGCACCTACGTCAAGCACGTTGACGTGGGACAATGGCCGCAGGCGCGGCGCGCGCATCAGGTGACGCGCTGCAACCAGTGCGCGCACGCGCCATGCGTCACGGCCTGTCCCACGACGGCGATGTTCAAGCGGCCGGACGGCATCGTTGATTTCGACAAGTCTATCTGCATCGGCTGCAAGGCGTGCATGGCCGCCTGCCCTTACGACGCAATCTTCATCAACCCCGAAGACCACTCCGCCGAGAAGTGCAACTTCTGCGCGCACCGCATCGACATGGGGCTTGAGCCCGCCTGCGTCGTCGTCTGTCCGGTCGAGGCCATCCTCGTCGGAGACATGAACGATCCGGAATCGCGCGTCGCGCAATACGTGGGGCGCGAGCCTGTCGAGGTGAGACGGCCCGAGAAAGAGACGCTGCCCAAAGTCTTCTACAAGGGCGCGCATCAGGCGACGCTCGACCCGCTCGCGGCGCGACGACCCGACGGCCGCCTCTTCATGTGGAGCGAGCAGAAGGAGGACGCGGGGACGGTCAACTCCGGCCACCCCGCCTTCGCGAACACTTCGGCCGCTGCGCTCTTGGCCTATGACATTCCGCACTCGCTGCCGTGGGACTGGCGCGTCAGTCTGTACACTTGGACGAAGGGCATCGCGGCGGGCGTCTATCTCGTCGCGGCGCTGCTCGTCATCCTCACTTGGTTCGGCGGCGCGGAGGCGAGCGGCTTCGGCCTTCTCTTCAGCGAGCATGGCGCGTTATGGATGTGGGTCGCGCCCGTGTTGTCAGGCGTGTTTCTGGCAATAACCGGCGGACTGCTCATCTGGGATTTAGAGCACCCCGAACGTTTCTACATGATCTTCACGCGCCCGCAGTGGCGCAGTTGGCTCGTCCGGGGCGCGTTCATCATCGCGGGCTACTCGCTCGTCCTCGCGCTGCACTTTCTTGCAAGCTGGACAGGAAGGATGACGGCGGCGTGGTGGCTCATCGTGCCGGGGTTGCCGCTCGGCGTGCTGACGGCCGTCTACACGGCGTACCTCTTCGCGCAGGCCAAGGCACGCGATATGTGGCAGAGCGCGTTGCTGCCACCACATCTGCTTGTGCAGTCGCTCCTGCTCGGCTCGGCCGCGCTGCTGCCCTTCGCCGTGTGGCTTGAGCCCGCCGCGACCTCTCCGCTCGCGTGGACGCTTGGAGCGACAAGCCTCGTACACATGCTGTTGGTCTGGGGCGAGGTGACGCTCGCGCACCCGACGGCGCACGCCGCGCTCGCCGTCCGCGAGATGACGCGCGGACGCTTCGCCGCGTTCTTCTGGGCCGGAGCGGCGCTCACGCTCGCGGCCGTCTTCGCGCCGCTGCTCGGTGTCGCAGCCGCGCCGCTCGCGCTCACAGGGCTCGCGCTGCACGAGCACGCATACGTGCAGGCGGGACAGGCCGTGCCGCTCGCCTGAACGACCGCGCCGTTGTTTCAGAAGAGGGAGAGAGAGAGCGCCCGCACTCGAACTCATTTCAAAGGAGAGACGGATGACGACGAAAGCGACTGTGAAGACGAAGGCGACATCGAAGGCTGCGGTGAAGTCCGCCGTGGGCAAGGCGTCGAACTCTTCCGCGAAGAAAGCCGCGACTAAGGGCGCAGCGAAAGCCTCGACTAAGAGCGCGGAGAAGTCAGCGGTGAAGCGATTCCGCGTGGCGCTCGAAAGCGAAGAGGGCTCGGAGGTCTGCGGCTTCAGCGTGCCCTTCGACGTTGAGAAGACCTTCGGCACTCGCGGCCGTGTCCCCGTGCGCGGCACGCTCAACGGCTTTCCCTTTCGCACCTCGCTCTTCCCGATGGGCGGATGCCACATGATGGTCGTCAACCGTCACCTGCGCGCGGGCGCGGGAGTCAAAGGCGGAGACACGGCCTCGGTCGTCATTGAGCGCGACACAGAGCCGCGCGTCATCACCCCGCCCGCCGACTTCGCACGCGCACTCAAAGCGAACAAGGAAGCGCAGGCCACTTGGGACAAGCTCAGCTACACGCACCAGCGCGAACACGTCGAGCACGTCGAAGAGGCGAAGCGCCCCGAGACGCGCCAGCGCCGCATCGAGCGGTCAATCCTGCTGCTCGCCGCTGGTAAGAAGGAGCCGCACGGCTAGGGCGTGCCGAGACGTTTTATTTATGAACCTGAAAGAGCTGAACGAGCGCGTGAGCGCCGCGCGCAAGGAGACCGAGGCGCGTGGCGAGACCTTTTATCCGGGGCCGAGCCGCGTGCATCTGGCGGCGTTCCCGCCGAAGGAGCGTTGGGACGATTGGGTTGAGTTGGAGTCGAAGGCTTGGCCGCAAAAGAAAGAGCGGCGATACATGCTCGTGCCGACGACGTGCTTCAACTGCGAGTCAGCGTGTGGGCTTCTGGCCTACGTTGACAAAGAGACTCTGGGCGTAAGGAAGTTCGAGGGGAACCCGGAGCATCCCGGCTCGCGCGGGCGTAACTGCGCGAAGGGGCCTGCGACCTTGAATCAGGTGACAGACCCCGACCGGATTCTCTACCCACTCAAGCGCACGGGTAAGCGTGGCGAGGGCAAGTGGGTGCAGGTCTCTTGGGACGTGGCGCTCGACGACCTCGCCGCGCGCATACGCAAGGCCATCGTGGAAGACCGTCATAACGAGGTGATGTATCACGTGGGCCGCCCCGGAGAGGATGGGTTCACCGAGCGCATACTCGCCGCGTGGGGCGTTGACGGTCATAACTCGCATACCAACATCTGTTCGAGTTCGGCGCGCGCGGGCTATCAGTTCTGGATGGGGCTCGACCGCCCGAGTCCTGACCACGCGAACGCGAGCGTCATCCTGCTTATCAGCGCGCACCTCGAATCGGGTCACTACTTCAACCCGCATGCGCAGCGCGTGATGGAAGCGAAGCAGCAGGGCGCGAAGCTCATCGTCTTCGACACGCGCCTCTCTCACACGGCGACGCACGCCGACGTGTGGGTCTCGCCCTATCCCGGCTCGGAGGCGGCCATCTGCCTCGCAATCGCGAATCATTTGATAAGCAATCATCTCTATGACCGCGAGTTCGTGCGCCGCTGGTGGAACTGGGAAGAGTACATGGCGATTGAGCACCCGGAGCTTGAGACGAGCTTCGAGGGCTTCGAGGAGATTCTGAAGACGCTCTACGCCGGGTTCACTTTTGAGTACGCGGCGAGGGAGTCGGGAGTCGAGACGCGACAGATCGAAGAGGTCGCAAAAATAGTCGCGACAGCGGGCACGCGTTTTTCGAGTCACAACTGGCGCTCGGCCGCATCGGGCAACAGCGGCGGGTGGCAGGTGGCGCGCACGCTCTTTCTCTTGAACGCCCTGCTCGGCGCGGTCGCCACCGAGGGCGGGGTCTTCCCGAACGCTTGGAACAAGTTCGTCCCCAAACCAATCTACACGCCGCCGCACCCGCCGCGCTGGAACGAGTTGACGTGGCCGCGCGAGTATCCGCTCGCGATGAACGAGCTTTCGTTCTTGCTGCCGCACTTCCTCAAAGACGGGCGGGGACGTGTGGACACATACTTCACGCGCGTCTACAACCCCGTGTGGACGAACCCCGACGGCTTCTCTTGGATAGAGGTCTTGCAGGACGAGAATCTCATCGGTTGCTACGTCGCCTTGACGCCGACGTGGAACGAGTCGGCCTACTTCGCCGACTACGTGCTGCCGATGGGGCACGGCTCCGAGCGGCACGACCTTCATTCATACGAGACGCACGATGCGCAGTGGCTCGGCTTTCGTCAACCCGTGCTGCGCGCCGCGCGCGAGCGCCTCGGCGAAAAGATTAAGGACACGCGCGAGGTCAACCCCGGCGAGGTCTGGGAGGAGAACGAGTTCTGGCTTGAACTCACATGGCGCATTGACCCCGACAGCTCGCTCGGCATACGCAAGTTCGCCGAGTCGCCCGAGCGGCCGGGCGAGCGTTTGAGCGTTGACGAATACTACGCTTACATCTTTCAGCATTCAGTGCCCGGTCTGCCGCAACGCGCGGCCGAAGAGGGCTTGACGCCGCTTCAGTTCATGCGCCGCTACGGCGCGTTCGAGATAGGTAGCAAGACGGGCGCGCTCTACGAGCAGGAGGTCGCGGAGGACGAGCTTGAGGACTCGCGCACAGACCGCTTCGGGCGCGTCTACACGCGCACAGCTAAGCCCGCATCGCCCAACATCGTCCCCATCCCTTCGCTCGACGCGGACGATGAAGGGCGGCGCTTCGTCGGCGTGAATGTTGACGAGCGCGTGCTGCGCGGCTTCCCCACGCCGAGCGGGCGGCTTGAGTTCTACTCGAAGACGCTGGCCGACTGGGGCTGGCACGAGTACGCCGTGCCCGCGTACATCAAGAGCCACATTCATCCCGACAACCTCAACCCCGACCAGACCGTGCTCATCTCGACCTTCCGTCTGCCCGTGCAGATTCACACTCGCTCCGCTAACGCCAAGTGGCTCGACGAGATTGCTCATACTAACCCGCTCTGGATTCACCCGCGCCACGCCGCCGAGCTTCAAGTTAAGACAGGCGACACGGTGCGCGTCGAGACCGAGACGGGCCACTTCGTCCTGCGCGCATGGGTCACCGAGGGCATACGCCCCGACGTGGTCGCGTGCAGTCATCACATGGGGCGCTGGAAGCTTGCCTCGCACGAAGGCGAGGGACAGCGTCAACTGATGCAGACGGTCGCGCTCGACCGAAAGGGTAATGAGTGGGCGCTCAAGCGCGAGCGCGGAGCCGTGCCTTACACATCGAGCGACCCCGACACGACGCGCATCTGGTGGGCCGACGTAGGCGTTCATCAGAACCTGACCTTCCCCGTTCACCCCGACCCCGTCTCGGGGATGCACTGCTGGCATCAGGCAGTCCGCGTCCGCAAGGCCGAAGCGACAGACCGCGCGGGCGACATCCACGTTGATACAGAGAAGTCGCGCGCCGTCTATCGCACATGGCTCCAGTTCACAAGGTCTGCGGACGAGCATTCACCCGATGGCACGCGCCGCCCCTACTGGCTGCTGCGTCCTCTCAAACCCGCGCGCGACTTCTACCGCCTTCCCGAAATGAATAATGATGAATACAAGACGGGTTGAATTTTAATTCATCATTCATCATCCATCATTTCATCGTTCATCATTTGTCTTCATGGAACTCTTCCGCGCACTCGCCGTTTTAGTCGAGCCGCCAGACCAGCCGGGAGCGGCGCACGTCGCCGATGCGCTCGGGCTCGGAGCCTTGCCGGAGACGAGCGCGTACACGGATGTCTTCATCTTCCAGCTCTACCCTTACGCGTCGGTCTATCTGGGCGCGGAGGGGATGCTCGGCGGCGAGGCGCGCGACCGCGTGGCGGGCTTTCTCTCGGCGCTCGGGCAAGTCGCGGTGCCTCGGGAGTCAGACCACCTCGCGCTGATGCTTGCGACTTACGCCGCGCTTTCGGAATCGGAGCGACTCGAACCGGACGACCGGCGGCGCGAGTACATGCGCTCCGCGCGCCGAGCCTTTCTGTGGGAGCATTTGTTGAGTTGGCTCCCGGTCTACATTGATAAGCTCGAACGAATTGCGCCGCGCTTCTATCGCCGCTGGGCTGCGATGCTGCGCGCCGCGCTCGACGCCGAGGCCGTGTCGCTCGGGCGTCAGGACGCGCTCGCGCTGCACCTGCGCGAAGCACCGAAGCTCGCAGACCCGCGCGCCTCTTCTTCGGAAGAGTTTTTGCGAACGCTTCTGGCCCCGGCGCGCTGCGGGATGATTCTTGTGCGCGACGACCTGTCGCGCGCCGCACGCGAACTCGGGATGGGTGTGCGCGCGGGCGAGCGCCTGTTCGCGCTCCGCTCACTCATGGGGCAGGACGCGGCGGGCACACTCGGCTGGCTCGCATCAGAGGCCGACGCCTGGAAGTCGCTTCACCTGCGACGCCGCGAAGCGCACGGGCCGGTCGCCGAATGGTGGGCGGCGCGCGCCGCCTCTACCGCGAGCCTTCTGCGCGAGTTGAAGACTGACGCCGACGCTGCGCTTCCGAATAGTTCGACGTGTTCAGAATAGCTCGACGTGTTCAGAATAGCTTGAGACCGAGGCGTCGTGCGCGCGCGAGTCGTTCGAGGAACTCGTCGCGCGTGACGAGGCGAGCGCCGAGTGCCTCGGTGTGCGGCGTCAAGACCTGTATGTCGAGCCAGTCGAGGCCGCGCGTTCTGAGGTGTTCGATGAGAAAGAGCAGCGCGAGCTTTGATGCGTTCGGGCGCAGGTGGAACATGCTCTCGCCCGCGAACGCGCCGCCCGCATCCACGCCGTAGAGACCGCCGACCAGCTCATCTTCTTCCCAAGCCTCTACGCTGTGCGCACGGCCGCGCAGGTGAAACTCGCAGTAGCCGCGAATCATCTCTTCCGTAATCCAAGTCCCCTGTTCGTGCGCGCGCTCGACCGAAGCGCAGGCGCGTATGACGCGCTCGAACGCGTTGTCGAGCGTGAACCGAAGGCGCGTGCGCCTGTGCTCGCGCGCGAGACTACGCGGGACGTGTAGCTCGTCGAAGACTAAAATGCCGCGCTCGGGCGGGCTGAACCAGAGCAGCGGATAGCCCTCGACCGGCCACGGGAAGATGCCGCGCTCGTATGCTTCCGCGAGCAGTTCCGGTGCGGGGCGACCACCGACGGCAACGATGCCTTCGGGTGTCGCCTCGCGCGGGTCTGGAAAGTTCTCTATCATCGCTTCCGTGATAATAGAGAAGGCAAAAGGCAAAGGGCAAAAGTGGAAGAAGGATGCCTCGTCATGCGAGAAGAGATGTTTCTCCACTTTGCCTTCGGGCTGTTGCCCGCGCTTCCGCCCTTTGCCTTTTGCCCTTTGCCTTCTAAGATTCACATATGCCGGAGCGCGAGTACGGGTTCGATGAAGAGGTTGCGACCGAGAGCAAGGAGAAGCTGAAGAAGCCGCCGCTCTTCCGCGTCCTGCTGCACAACGACGACTACACGACGATGGAGTTCGTCATCGAAGTTCTCACGCAGGTCTTCAACAAGTCGGAGGCGGACGCCTTCCGCATCATGTGGGCCGTACATACACAGGGGCTTGGCTGCGCGGGCGTCTACACCTACGAGGTCGCCGAGATGAAGGCCGAACGCGCGACGCGTATGGCGCGCGAGAGCGAGTATCCGCTGCTCTGCACCGTCGAGGAGGAACCGGGGGAATCGTGAATGGTAAATCGTGAATCGTGGCTGCGCCCCGTATTACCTCCGGCCACCATTCACCACGCACCGCATCTAACACTTCACGATTTACGATTCACAATTGACGATTGACGGCTTTTAAATGATTACCAAGGAACTACAAGAAACGTTGAACTTCGCCGCGATTGAGGCGATTAAGCGGCGGCACGAGTACGTGACGCTCGAACATCTTCTCTACGCGCTGCTGCACGACCGCACTGCTACAAACGTCGTGCGCCACTGCGGCGGCAGCACCGAGGCGCTTGTTAAAGAGTTGGAGAGCTTCTTCAAGCTGGAGAGCATTCCCGCTTCCGCCGACACGCCGCCCGAGTACACCGCGGCCTTCCAGCGCGTCGTCGAGTACGCGCTCTTGCAGGCCGAAGGGTCGGGACAGAAAGAGGTTGACGGCGGCAACGTCCTCGCCGCGCTCTTCCAGTCACCCAACTCGCACGCCGTCTACCTGCTCAAGAAGCACGGCATCACGCGCCTCGACGTTTTGAACTATCTCGCGCACGGCATCTCGAAGGTCGAGCCGGAAGGCGAGGGCGGCTTCGCGCACGACGCGGCGGGCGAAGACTTCGAGTCGGAACAGGCGGCGCGCGATCCATTGGCGGCCTTCACCACGAACCTTGTCGAGCGCGCGGCCGAAGGCAAGATTGACCCGCTCATCGGGCGCGACGCCGAAGTAGCACGCACGATTCAGGTGCTCTGCCGACGACGTAAGAACAATCCCATCTACGTCGGCGACCCCGGCGTCGGCAAGACCGCCATCGCCGAAGGGCTCGCTTTAAAGATTCAAAAAGGCGAAGTGCCCGACGCGTTGAAAGGCGCTGAGGTCTATTCGCTCGACATGGGCTCGCTCCTCGCGGGCACGAAGTATCGCGGCGAGTTCGAGCAGCGTCTCAAGGCCGTCATAGGTGCGCTCAAGAAGAAGGAGAACGTCATCCTCTTCATTGACGAGATTCACACCATCGTCGGCGCGGGCGCGGTCTCGGGCGGCTCGATGGACGCCTCGAACATCATCAAGCCCGTGCTCGCCTCGGGCGAGATGCGCTGCATCGGCTCGACCACCTATCCCGAATACAAAGCCGCCTTCGAGCGCGACCGCGCGCTTGCACGCCGCTTCCAGAAGATAGAGATCGGCGAGCCAACGCTTGAAGAGACCGTGCAGATTCTCGAAGGCTTGAAGAGTTACTACGAAGAGCATCACGGCGTCCGCTACTCAACCGACGCCGTGCGCGCCGCCGCCGAGCTTGCGGCCAAGCACATACACGACCGCTTTCTCCCCGACAAAGCCATTGATGTGATTGACGAGGTGGGCGCGATGGTCAAGCTGATGACGGCCGCCGAGCGTCCCGCCGAGATAGGCGTCCGCGAAATCGAAATGGTCGTCGCGCGCATGGCGAAGATTCCGCCGCGCACCATCGAGGGCACAGAGAAAGACCGCCTGCAAAATCTCGACGCGGCGCTGCGTGCGGTCATCTACGGACAGGATCACGCCATCACGCAGATAGTGAACGCGATCAAGCTCTCGCGCTCGGGGCTCGGGCATCCCGAAAAGCCCATCGGCTCGTTCCTCTTCTCGGGCCCCACGGGCGTCGGCAAGACCGAGCTTGCCAAGCAGCTCGCGCTCGTCTTAGGCGTCGAGTTCATACGCTTCGACATGTCGGAGTACGCCGAGCCGCACACGGTCTCGCGCTTGATTGGTGCGCCGCCCGGCTACGTCGGCTTCGATCAAGGGGGCTTGCTCACCGATGCCGTCAACAAGACGCCCTACGCCGTCGTCGTGCTTGACGAGATTGAGAAGGCGCACCCGAACCTCTTCAACATCCTGTTGCAAGTGATGGATCACGCCACGCTCACCGATAACAACGGCAAGCGCGCCGACTTTCATAACGTCATTCTCATCATGACGACCAACGCCGGAGCGCGTGAGATGGCGGACTCGAAGATTGGTTTTCAGAAGTCGCTGGGAGGGCTCTCGCGGGGTCAGGGGCGCGGAGCGATTGAGCGCACTTTCAGCCCCGAGTTCCGCAACCGCCTCGACGCATGGATTGCGTTCGCGCCGCTCTCGTTCGAGACTATCGAGCGCGTCGTTGATAAGTTCGTGGGTGAAGTGCGCGCGCAACTCGTTGAGAAACGCGTCGAGATAGTTCTGATTGAGAGCGCGCGCCGCTGGCTCGCCGAGCACGGCTACGACCGGCAGATGGGCGCGCGCCCGATGGCGCGACTCATACAGGAGCGGGTCAAAGCGCCGCTCGCTGAAGAGATTCTTTTCGGAAGATTGCAGTCGGGCGGCAAGGTCGTCGTCGGCACGGCGGACGACGACATCAGTTTGGAGTTTATCGAACGCTAGTTGCCGCGCTGGCCCGCCTTGTAAAGCTCGTCAACGAACTTCGGCGCTTCCGGCTCCCACTTCAACGCGAGACCTTTCGCCAAACGCCAGCGGTGAATCCACGAGACGCCGCCCTTGAAGAGCGCGTCCGACTCCGAGTAGGCCGGGTCTTTGAGCGCCTCTTCGAGCGTGATGAACGTGTAGTCGCGCCGCTTCATCATCGCCGCCAACTCGTCGAAGTGGTCGGCGTTCAACTCGTTGGCGTGGAGCAGGAGCACCTGTTTGACTTCACGCCCGAAGGTCTCGGACGAGAGCCGCTCGTAGAAATCGAAGATGCTCTCCATATATGGCACGTATGCGTCGGCCACACGCTTCGCGGTCGCCGAGTCGCCGCGCTTCTTCGCCTTGAAGTAGACATCGGCGAAGATGTAGTCGCCGTTATCCAGCGTCACGGGCGCGACGGTGTAGCCGCGCGCCGCGAGAAAATCCGCGAGCCCCTTCTTGTACTCGGGCGTCGCGCCCGTGAAGAGGAAGGGGTGACGAAAGTAGCGCAGCTTCATGCCGCGCTCGGCGAGCAGCATCCGCGTGACCGTCTCGCCACGCACAACGTCCTCCTCGTATTCGGCGAGCGGCGCGGTTTGCATGTTGATGTGCGAGAAGGTGTGGTTGCCAAGCTCAATGCCTGCGTCGAGCCACGCGCGCAGCAACTCAGTCCGCGCGTCCATCTCTCCACGGCGGTAGAGCTTTCCCTCGTTGACGAAGCCGATGGTCGGCACCTTGTTGCGCTTCACGCTCTCCAACAGGCGCGAGGTGATGCGGCGCATGTCTTCGAGGTCGCCGTGGGGCGCGGGCAAGTCGTCGAACGTGACGGCAACTTCCCTCTTGACCGAAGGTATAGCCGCACTGCCCTGCCCCACGGCCTGCGCGACGAGCGCCGACGCGAGCATGATTGATGAAAGAAAGGCTAACGAGATTTTCTTCAGCATCATTCTCTTCCTCTGCTCAGAAACCATCTCACTTTTTACCATCGCCCTTCGCCTTCCAGCCCTTCTGTAGATTGTAGAGATACTGTTGCATTGACTCGGGCAGGTTGACCTCTTCGGTGTCCCTGTACTCAAGCCCCTTCGTCACGGCCCAGCGCGCGAGCCATGAGTCGCCGCGCACGCCCGTATAGGTGTCGGGTAAGGAGTAGGCTTCGTCCTTCGTCGCCTGCTCCATCGTGACGAACGAGTAGCCGCGACGCTTCATCATCGCGGCGAGATCGTCGAAGCAATCGGCGTTGAGCGCACCCGCCGTGAGCATCAAGACCTGCGGTATCTCGCGCCCCGCCACCTCGCGCGAATACGACTCGTAGAACTCGAACATGTGCTCCATGTAGGGGACGTATTCGGCGCGTATCGAAGCTGCTGCCGCCTCGTCCTCGCGCCTGAGCGCATCGATGTAGGCGTGGCTGAAGAGCCAGTCCATGTTGTCCACGGTAACGGGATGAATCTGGTAGCCGCGCCCACGCAGGAACCGCTCAACCTGCGCGCGCGCCTCCGGGTTTGGCCCCGTATTCAGGTACGGGTAGCTGAAGTAACGAACCTTGCGCCCGCGCTCGGCTGAGAGCTTCGACAGGAGTTGATCGCCGCGCACCACGTCGGTCTCGAACTCTTCGACCGAAGACTTGAAGAGGTTCGTGTGATGCGCGGTCTCGTTGCCAAGCTCGTGGCCCGCGTCGAGCCAGTCGCGCAAGGTCTGGACGCGCGCATCGTCAAGGCTTCCGTCCTCCTTATAGAGCCGCGCCTCGTTGACGAAGGCGACCGCCTGCACGTCTTCCGCCGCGAGCGCGTGCAGCAGCTTGCGTGTCTTGTTCGCGAGCCGCCCCGTGTCATAGATGTTGCCGGGGAAGTTGACGAAGGTCACGGCCACTTCGCGCTTCGGGACGGCGGCGGAACGCGGCGTGTTCTTCTCGCCCGCCGACTTAGCCTCGGCAGGGACGAGCGAGCGCGTGACGGCCAACGCACCGCACAGGAGCGCGAAGGCTATCGCCGCTGTCGCGAATGGACGATGCGCGTGCGCGCGACGGTCGGTGTTGACGAGTCGTTGTATGCGTTGCATGAGTGAACCTCCGTTGGCTGCTAAGGCCAGCGCCGCCGAGGGCGCGCACGCCCCGCGCAGTTGCTCTAAGGCGGCGAGCGCGCGCGCGTAAAGCAGCACGTCGCCCGTCGCTTCAACTGCCGCGTCGTCGCAGGCGTGCTCGCGCTCGGTGCGTACACACCCCGACAGCCACCACGCCGCCGGGTGATAGAAGAGCAGTGTCTCGACCATCGTCTGCAAGAGGTTGACGACGTAGTCATAGCGACGCACGTGCGCCAGCTCGTGCGCGAGCACGGCCTCCAACTGTTGCGGCGTGAGCCCAACAAGTGCGCTGGCCGGGATGAGTATGATCGGCCTCAGATGTCCGACGACCGTGGGCACTTCGACGAGCGCCGACTCGCACAAGCCGACCGCGCGCGACACGCGCAAGCCCTCCGACACGCGCGCGAGAAGTTGCTCGAAACGTTCGGCGACCGGCGCGGCGCTCCGACGCAGGCGCAGCACGAGCAGCCACGCGCCTACGAAACGCGACGCGAGCAACGCGACACCCGCGAGCCATGCGAAGACGAGCCACGGAAGCAGCGCCGTCACACGTTCCTCCGCCCAACCCCCCCTCGGCGTCGCGGACGAGATGGACTCGGGCAAGGCGAGTTGCGTCGCGCGCGTCGCGGGCTCTTTGCCGTCCCGCGACGCGCGCACGCGCTCGCGCAAAGAGTCCGCCCACGTCCCC
>JAVXWN010000202.1:0-3263 GCA_032230645.1 Acidobacteriota bacterium
TCTTCGACCTCGGAAGCGACATCTGCGGGCGCGCCTGCCGTCTCAAGCTCAGGCGGGGTCATGTACATCGCGCGTGCATTGGCGATGACCCATCCGGTGATGCCTTCGCCCACCGGGACGGCGCGCGTGTTGAAGAACTCGGCCCACTCGCCGGTCGCGAAGACGGGCGCGGCCTTGTCCGTCTTCTCATCCAGCGCGTAGATGGCGCATGCGTCGTAAGGAACAATGGCGCGCAGCTTGGCGGCGACGAGAGCCGCTGTGTCTTGCAGGTTGAGCGAAGAGCCGATGAGTTGCGCAATCTCGTGAAGCGCGGCCACCTCGCGTTGCGCGCGCGCTATCGAGCGAAAGCCCTCCGCGCCGTCATGCTGGCCCACGTCTTCCGAAGGCGAAGCGATGTCGGCGGCGGGTGCCGAGTGCGCGTTTGCGACTTGCGTGTGAACCTGCTCGCGCAGGTCTTCGGGTGAGAGAAGAGCATCGAAGTCGTCTACGTGTTTGACGAAGACCTCGACGACTACGGGGTCGAAGGACTTGCCTGCCATCAGCTTCAGCAGCGCGAGCGACTCTTCGCGTGACATCCCGGCGCGGTATGGTCGGTCGCAACGCACAGAGTCGTAAAAGTCCACAGCCGAGATGATGCGCGCGACAAGCGGTATACTCTCGCCCTTCAGCCCGCGCGGGTAGCCCGTGCCGTCCCACTTCTCATGATGAAACCTCACAACGTCTTCGACCGGATACGGGAAGCCGACGCGGCGCACGATGTCGCCGCCCACCGACGTATGCACTTTCATCTTCTCGAACTCGGCGGCGTTGAGACGGCCGGGCTTGTTCAGGATGTGCTCGGGCACCGCGAGATTGCCCACGTCGTGTAGCAGCGCGCCCGCCTTCAAGGCTTCAAGCTCATCCACGCTCACGTTCAAATGCTTACCCAATTCGAGCGCGTAGACCTGAGTGCGTCGGACGTGCCCGTGCGTGGTCTGATCCTTGGCATCAATGGCGATGGCAAGAGACTCGACCGCTCTCAAATTCAAATCGGCGGCCGACTGTGCCTGACTCAAACGCTCCGCGCTCGTGCGGCGTAAGTCTTCGACGATTCCGCTATAGTGATATTTGACCGAGAAGATGAGTAGGAGCATCAACCCGCCGGAGAAAGAGATTAGAGCTTCCCAAAATAATTGCCCTCCCAACGGTCGCAAAATCATGCCGACAAGCGAGGCTGAAAAAGTGACCGCAGCCAAACCCGAGAGAAGAGTGAAGGCGGATTTTGATATATTAAGCGACATCGTAAAGGTCAGGTGACGTTTGTAGGGATAACTCAAAGGCAAGGACGTTCCGGAACGAAGGCCAACACTGTTGGCACTGATAAAAGTATCGCTTTCAGGAGTGCGAAGTCAAGCTAAATGTTTGACGGCCGCCGGGGGCTATCTTATTGACTGACATTAGTTTCCCCGAAGTTGGCGAACTCCTCGGCGCGTCTCGCTTTGGCCGCATACGGAGAGGGAATGAGGTGAAGTAGTTTGAGTTGGATTGAGCAGACGAGTCACATCAACAGTCGCTTCATCGCCGACGCGGAGCAGCTAAGTGAGGCAGCCGAGGCGCTCAGCCGCGAGTCGCTAATAGGGCTGGACACGGAGACGTACTGGAACGCGGGCACCAACCGCAATCAACTCGCGCTCGTCCAGTTGGCACCGCCCGAGGGCGAGGTGATAGTTGCGGACGTGCTGGCAACCGGGGTCGAGCCTTTGCGCTCGCTCCTCGAAGCGCCCGAGGTGAAGATGGTAGCGCACAACGCACGCTTCGATGAGGGAGTGCTGCGCGGCGCGGGCGTTTTGGCCGCGGGCCTCATAGACACCCTTCGCATGTCGCGCATGGCGCACACGCTCGGCTCGCACAGTCTCGCTTCACTCTGCGAGCACCTGTTCGGACTGCCGATTGATAAGACGCTGCAAAAGTCCAACTGGCGCAGACGCCCGCTGACGCGCGCGCAGATCGAGTACGCGGCGCTCGATGCGCGAATGGCGCTCTTAGTCTACGGCGAGTTGAGTCGTATGCTCGAAGCGGAGGGGCGTTTGGAGCTTGCGCTGCGCGTCTCGGAACTCGCGCCCGCCGAGCCGACGGAGCCGGGCAAGCCGCCGCGTCAGAAGAGGAAGGTGACGATGCCGGAGATCGTCCTCACTCCGGAAGAGAAGCGGCTCGTGGCGTCGCTAAAAAGTTGGAGGCTCGCGCGCGCCAACGCGCAGAGAGTTCCGGCCTACATGGTCTGCGCCGACCGAACGCTCGAACACCTCGCGCGCGCGCGTCCCGACAGCCTCGAAGCACTCGCCGCGATATACGGCCTCGGCGAGTCGAAGATAAAAAACTTCGGCGAAGACTTGCTCAAGGCGCTCGTCGAGTTGTGCGATAAAGAGACTCCTTGAGTCGTCATCGTCCCGAACAGTTTGGTAAGAGCAGCGTTGTTGGAAGACTCGAACGCCTGTCCCAAGAGCGTTTCAACCTTCAGCCGCGCGCCCGTCCCCGCCTTCGAGTTGCGCGGCCAACTCCTCCGCGCTGTTAACCGGCTGTAGGCATCTGTAGCTCTCGCAGACATACGCGGTCGCACGGCCTCCGACCGTCTTCCTGTCGCGCAGGAGCGGAATGAGTTCGGCCGCGTTCGCGTCATCGGCCGAAGACAACGCCACAACCTTGTTCGGGATGTAGCGACTCCAGAGTTCATGCTTCAGAAGCCGTGCCTGTGCTTCGTCACTGCCGGGGACGATGACGACCTCTTTCGGGGTCGAGAGATAAAAGTCTACAGCGCAGAGCGCGTAACCGAAGGCCGAAGGGTATCGCTCGACTGCGTCGCGAACGAGGCGCAGGACGTTGACGGCCTTGCGCCTGTAGTCCTCTTTGCCGGTCAGCACCGAGAGCCGTAGCAGTGCCTCGGTGGCGACCGAGTTGCCCGAGGGCGTGGCGTTGTCGAAGTAGTCCTTGTTGCGCACGATCAACTGCTCGCCGCTCTTGCCATTGTAGAAGAAGCCGCCGCCCTCCTCGTCCCAGAACTCTTCAATCATCTTGTCGGTCAAACGCACCGCCGCCTCAATCCAGCGCGTCCGCCCCGTCGTCTCGTAGAGCGTGACGAGTCCGGAGACGACGAACGCGTAGTCGTCGAGAAAGCCGACGTGCTTCGCTCGCCCATCCTTGTAAACGTGCCGGAGCAGGCCGTCGGAGAGCAGCGTGTCGAGTATGAACCGCGCGTTGCTCTCCGCGATTTCACGATAGCCGTCATG